>JADGQV010000028.1 GCA_017881465.1 Gemmatimonadaceae bacterium | reverse complement strand
CTGAGCGGCGATCTGCGCTGGGCGGACGAGTTCGTGCGGCACAAGGCGATGGACTGTGTAGGCGATCTGGCGCTGGCGGGCGCGCGCGTTCGGGCGCGCATAGTTGCACTGAAGCCGAGTCATCGCGGAACGGTGACGCTGGTACGTGAGCTGATAAAGGCCGGACGAAAGGAGAAGGGGATGTATACGATAGAAGACATCATGAAGGTTCTTCCCCACCGCTATCCGTTCCTGTTCGTGGACCGGATTCTCGAGATCGAGGAGAAGAAGCGGATCGTGGGGCTGAAGAACGTCTCCATCAATGAGCCATTCTTCCAGGGACATTTTCCCGGGCACCCGATAATGCCGGGTGTGCTGATCATCGAGGCGATGGCGCAGGTCGGGGGCATGCTGCTGATGGGATCGATAGGGGATCCGGAGAGCAAGGTCGTCTACTTCATGTCGCTCGATAACGTAAAATTCCGGCGGCCGGTGAAGCCCGGAGACCAGATCCGGTTCGAGCTGGTGATGACCCAGCTCCGGGGGACGGTCGCCAAGATGCATGGGGTCGCGAAGGTGGAGGGAGAGATCGTTGCCGAGGCGGACATGGCAGCGATGGTGCGCGACCGATGACGCGGCAGCGGATCCACCCGACCGCGATCATTTCGCCCGATGCCGAGATCGCCGCCGACGTCGAGATCGGTGCGTTCGCGATCGTGGGTGAGGGCTGCGTCATTGGCGCCGGCAGCGTGATCGCGCCTCGCGCGACCCTCGAGCGCAACGTCACGCTGGGCTGCTCCGTGAAAGTGGGCATGGGCAGCATCCTGGGCGGAGCTCCCCAGGATCTCAAGTATGCGGGTGAGGAGACTTCGGTCGAGATCGACGACGGCACCATAATTCGCGAGTACGTGACGGTCAATCGCGGCACCTCCCATTCGTTCAAGACTACAGTCGGCAAGAACTGCCTGCTCATGACCTACGTTCACATCGGGCACGACTGCCGGGTCGGGAACAGCGTCATTCTGTCGAACGTCGTACAGCTCGCCGGGCACGTTACGATCGAGGACAAGGCAATCCTGTCGGGACTCTCCGCGGTGCACCAGTTTGCGCGCATAGGCCGGCAAAGCTTCATAGGAGGAATGTCCCGGGTGTCGAAGGACATTCCTCCGTTTCTCAAAGCTGTTGGAAACCCGGTGAAGCTGTACGGACTAAACACCATCGGCCTGCAGCGAAGTGGAATGGATGAAGAAACGATTCTCGAGCTGAAGCGCGTCTACCGGCTGCTCTTCCGGTCCGATCTCAACGTCACCCAGGCGATCGAGCGCGTCCTGGCCGAGATCGAGCCACTCCCCGAAGTGAAGGAGCTGATCCGATTCGTCGAGGGCAGCGAGCGCGGGGTCGTGATTTGACGAACACCCCACGCGTTGGTGTCGTCGGCGCGGGCAGCCTCGGTTTCCACCACATAAGAATTCTGCGGGATCTTTCCGGCATCGAGTTCAGCGGATTCGCCGAGTCGAGGGCGGACCGCAGGACGGAAGTCGAGAAGGAGTTAAAGGTGAGGAGCCACTCGACACTCGGAGATCTCCTCGAAGCGTCCGATGCGATCGTCATCGTCGTGCCCACCTCGTCGCATTTCTCCGTCGCGAGCGCGGCTATCGAGCGCGGCAAGCACGTCTTTATCGAAAAGCCGATCACGACGACGCTGGAAGAGGCCGATGCTCTCCTCGAGCTCGCCCGGAAAAGAGGCGTGATGGTCCAGATTGGCCACGTCGAGCGGTTCAATCGGGCGGTGCGTGCAGCGCTTCCACACGTGAAGATGCCAAGGTTCATCGACAGTGAGCGATTGGCGCCGTTCAGCCCGAGGGGCTCGGATGTCGCCGTGGTGCTCGATCTCATGATCCACGACATCGACCTGCTCCTCACGCTGGTCGGCTCGGAAGCCCGCGACATCTCGGCGGTCGGAGTTCCCGTGCTCACTCCCATGCTCGACATTGCGAACGCGCGCGTAACGTTCAACTCGGGCGCCGTCGCCAACATCACGTCCAGCCGCATCTCGCGGGAGAGAAAGCGGAAGATCAGGATCTTTCAGCAGAGCGGATATCTGTCGCTCGATCTGGCCGCGGGCACTGGCGAATTCTTCCGCCTCCGCTCCGACATCGACCCACTCGCGATTCGCTCCGCGCCGGCTGACATTCTGGCGTTCGTGGATCGCATAAAGCTCGACGCGCCGGATGGCGAGCCATTGAAGCTCGAGCTGGAGAGCTTCGTTGCCGCGCTCCGAGGAAAGGGACCCGTGGTCGTGACCGGCGACGAGGGGAGGATGGCCCTCGGTGTGGCGCTCCGGATCGTGAAGGAGATCGAGCGAACTCTCCCTTCACTCGTCGGGCACACGCAGCACCATGCGTAAGGTGCTGTTCGTCGCCGGAGAGGCTTCCGGCGACCTCCACGCGGCGGGTGTGGCGGCTGCGCTGAGACGCATCCGGCCCGAGCTCCTTCTTGCGGCCGTCGGGGGACGACGATTGGCGGAGCAGGGCGTGCAGCTGATTCACCGGGACGAACAGCTTGGCGTGATGGGCTTTCTCGAGATTGTTAGGCACGTGCCACGGCACTTCCTGCTTTTGCGCACGATTCGGAAGATGTTCGACCGGGGTGAGGTAGCCGTGCTAATACTCATCGACTATCCCGGCTTCAACATGAAGGTGGCCGCCGCGGCGAAGAGAGCCAGAGTGCCGGTGCTCTACTACGTGACGCCACAGGTGTGGGCGTGGGGAGCGGGGCGGATCCCCAAGCTCGCTCAGCTCGTCACCAAGGCCGCGGTCATCCTTCCGTTCGAGGAGCCGCTGCTCCGAGGCTTTGGCATTGACGCGACGTTCGTCGGCCATCCACTTCTCGATCGGGCCGTCAACATGCCGACCAAAGTGGAAGCCCGCGAAGCGCTCAGGTTACCGCTGAATGCTCCGGTGCTCGCCCTCTTTCCCGGAAGTCGCCAGCAGGAGATCGATCGCCACATCGACGACTTCGTGGCGACGGGGAAAGAGCTTCAGCGCAGGATTCCACGTCTGCAGGTGCTTGTCAGCGTCGCGCCCACCGTTGCTCTCGATTCCGCTCGCTGCCCCTTCCGGTTGGTGCATTCGGCTTCGCTGAGCGTTTTGCGGGCGGCTGATGTGGCCCTTTGCAAGAGCGGAACGACCACGCTCGAAGCCGCGATAGCCGACTGCCCGCTGATCGTGGCTTACCGTACGGGACGAATCAATTACGCGATCGCGAGGCGATTCGTGAAGGTACCGAACATCGGGCTCGTCAACGTCGTCGCCGGCAGGGAAGTCGCGCGCGAATTCATACAGGACGAGATTGTCCCGTCGAAGATGGCAGATGCTCTGTCGGAGCTGCTCGACGATGGTCCGCGACGACAGGACCTTCTGGCCGGGCTAGCCGAGGTGCGCTCAAAGCTCGGCCAGCCCGGGGCGGCGGACCGCGTCGCACGAATGGCCAGCGAGCTCGCGGGCCCATGCGGATGAGCGACGACGACGAACCTTTCCCGTGGCGATCGCGCGCAGCGCTGCTTCTGGGCAGGGGCGCTCTTCAACTGCTCGCCCGAACGTGGCGATTTCGAATCGTAAACGCTGCAGCGATCGATGATCTCCGAAGCGCGAAGCGGAATTTCATCTTCTCGCTCTGGCACGGACAGCTGTTGCCGCTTCTCTGGCACCATCGCGACGAGGGCGTCGTCCTTCTGATTAGCGAGCACCGGGACGGAGAGCTCGTCGCGCGCGCCGCGGAGTCGCTGGGCTACGCGCTCGTCCGAGGGTCGACGACGCGGGGAGCTGACCGGGCGCTGATTTCAATTATTCGAGAGCTTCAGGCGGGGCATGAGGTGGCGATCACTCCGGATGGTCCGAAGGGACCTGCGGGGAAGTACGCGCCCGGAGCATTGATCGCCTCACAGAGATCGGGGGCGGTCATCCTTCCCATTGTCGCCGTCGCGGATCGGGCCTGGCGGCTCAATAGCTGGGACCGCTTCATGATCCCGAAGCCCTTTGCGCGAGTGACGGTCGCCTATGGAAATCCAACGAATGTGCTCGCAGCGACTCCTCGTGCGGCGTCGGAAGAAGCTCCGCGATTCGAGGCGATCATGAGTGACACTATCGGGAAGGCAGGTGGCTGATCGGCGCAGAATGATCGAGACCGTGTGGACCGGCCGCGGGAAGCGGGCCCGCGCCGCGCGCGCGATCCTCGCGCCGGCGGAGGCGCTATACGGTGCGGTGATCGCGATCAGGGGGAAGCTGTACGATTGGGGAATCTTCCGGGCAACAGAATTCTCGGTGCCCGTGCTGAGCGTCGGGAATCTGTCGGTGGGCGGTACCGGCAAGACGCCCGTTGCCGCGTGGCTCGCTAGCAGATTCTTGGAGAAAGGCGCCGCTCCAGCGGTCGTCCTTCGCGGTTACGGGGGTGACGAGACAATCGTGCACGAGCGACTCAACCAGGGAATCCCCGTCATCGCGGCTGCCGATCGCGTGCGCGGGATCCGTGAGGCAGTCGCGCAGGGCGTGGATGTCGTCATCCTCGATGACGCGTTTCAGCACCGCAGGGCTCGGAGGGATGCCGATATTCTGCTCGTGAGCGCCGATGCGTGGATGGGGAGGCCTCGACTTCTTCCCGCCGGGCCGTGGCGCGAGCCCCTTCGCGCTGCGCGTCGGGCGACGCTCGTAATCATCACGCGAAAAACGGCAGACAGATCCGCGGTGGAGGATGTGAAGCGCGCTCTCGCTAACGCAGCTCCTCGCGTGCCCGTCGCGATTGCGCACCTCGCACCCGGCGATCTGAAAAGCACTGCGACCGGTCAGATTCTTCCGCTCCATGCGCTTCAGGGGGCAGACCTGACCGCGATTGCCGCGATCGCGCAACCGGAATCATTCTTCAAGCAGCTCACCGAGCTGGGCGCGGTCGTGCGGCCGTTCACCTTTCCTGACCATCACGCATTTACGCAAGCCGACGCGCTCAATCTCGCGGCGGAGGCAGGCAACTCGGATTTCGTCGTTTGCACTCTCAAGGACGCAGTGAAACTGGAATCGCTATGGCCTGCCGAAGCAGGGTCATTATGGTATGTTTCACAGCGTTTGCGAATCGAGAACGGGCAGGAGCACATCGACCGTCTGCTCGACAATTTGGTGTCTCCCGCAACCTGAAACCGGACCTCCCGACAAAGGACTGACAGTCGACCTCATGGCCACAGACATTCGAATTCCTGCCCATAAACTCGTTCGACCCGACAAGGACCGATTCCTCGATGAGGAGAATCCATTCGAGGCGATGATGTCGCGGTTCGACAAGGCCGCCGAGCTTCTCGATCTGGAGCAAGGCCTGTACAAGGTGCTTCGTCAGGCCGAGAAGCAGGTGATCGTCTCGATCCCAATCATGCTGGACAACGGCCAGGTTGAGGTGTACGAGGGATATCGGGTCCAATACAACACTTCGCGCGGGCCGGCGAAGGGCGGTATCAGGTTTGACCTGAACGTGACGCTCGAAGAGGTAAAGGCTCTCGCCGCCTGGATGACCTGGAAATGCGCGGTGGTCAACATTCCGTTCGGCGGCTCAAAGGGTGGCGTGAGGTGCGATCCGCAAGCCATGAGCGCGGCCGAGCTCGAGAAAATGACGCGTCGCTACACGTCCGCAATCATCAACATGCTCGGCCCTGACACCGACGTGCCGGCGCCGGACGTGAACACAAACGAGCGTGTGATGGCCTGGGTGATGGACACCTACTCGATGCACGTCGGCCACACCGTTACCGCCGTCGTGACCGGAAAGCCGGTGGAGCTCGGCGGATCGCTGGGCCGACGCGAAGCCACAGGTCGTGGCTGTATGATCGTGACCAAGGAAGCGCTCCGGCACCTCGGAATGCCGGTGAAGGGAACGACAATCGCGGTCCACGGATTCGGCAACGTCGGCTCGGTGGCGGCGCAGCTCCTCGCCCGCGAAGGTTGCAAGATTGTGGCGATCGGAGACCGGTCCGTCTCCCTCTATAACGCCGGCGGCATCGACATCGACGAAGCGATCGCTTACGTGAAGAAAAACCGGTCTCTCGAAGGCTACGGCAAGGCGGAGGTGATCTCGGGAGCGGACATTCTGACTCTCGCGGTTGATGTGCTGCTTCCCGCCGCGCTCGAAAACGTCATCACCACGAAGAACGCGAAGGACGTCAAGGCGCGGATCATCTGCGAGGGTGCGAATGGACCGACGACCGCCGCGGCGGATGCCACACTCGATGAGAACGGCATCTTCGTCATCCCGGATATTCTTGCCAACGCGGGTGGAGTCACGGTCTCGTACTTCGAGTGGGTGCAGGACCGCGGAGGATACTTCTGGCCGGAGGATCTCGTCAACGAGCGCCTCGAGACGATCATGCGCCGCAGCTTCAGGGATGTGCTCGACCTTTCGCGTCAGCGTCGTGTGAACATGCGCACCGCAGCCTACATGGTCTCGATCGGCAGAGTGGCCAGCGTCCACAAACTACGCGGCATCTACGCGTAGATGCGACTTGTCGTCGCCGTCGTGGGCAAGGCGCGCAACGCGGCGCTAGGCGAAGCGATCCGGGACTACGAGACACGAGCGGCGCGGTACTGGCCGCTCGACGTGCATGAGGTCCGCGAAGAGCGCGCGACCGGGATTCCAGTGGACAAGGTGAAGGAGCGCGAAGGGTTGCGACTTTCGGAGAAGGTGCCCGAGAGAGCTCAAACCGTCGCTTGTGAGATTGGAGGCAAGTCGCTCAGCTCGGAACAGTTTGCCGAACTCCTGCAAACGGCGCGCGAGCAGGATCGCGATCTTGCTTTTCTGATCGGCGGAGCGTTCGGCCTCGCGTCCAGCGTCACGAAGGATTCAACCATGAAGCTTTCGCTCGCGCCGTGGACGCTACCCCACGAGATCGCGCGCCTCGTTCTGGTCGAGCAGATCTACCGGGCGGGGACCATCGTGCGTGGCGAGCCGTACCACAAGTGACGATAGTTCGCGACCAAGCTCCGAGAGCGCGCAGGTCGGGCTCCGAGGAAGCCGGCTGGTTCGAGCAGTGGTTCGGCGAGGACTATCTTCACATCTACCAGCACCGCGACGAGCGAGAGGCCGAACACGCCATCGAGCTGATCGCCTCGAATCTGGCCGGTCGCGAGATCCATTCCGTGCTCGACCTCGGCTGCGGCGCGGGCCGTCACACGAAGGTGTTGTTCGAGCGGTGGTGGACGGTGGGCCTCGATCTCTCGATGGCGCTCCTCAAGCTCGCGAGAAAGGAATCACCCAGCGCTCCCTACGTGCGTGCCGACATGCGGGAGCTGCCCTTCGCCGATGAGAGCTTCGATCTGGTCGTGAATCTCTTTACGAGCTTCGGCTATTTCGAGGACGACCGCGAGCACGCCCGCGTTCTTTCGCGCGTATGCGCCGTCACGCAACACGGCGGAACGTTCGTCATCGATTTCCTGAACGCGGGCCAGGTGCGCCGCGAGCTTGTTCCCTACGACGAGCGCGTGGAAAACGGGATCACCATCGAACAGACCCGAACGATCAGCCAGGACGACAGATTTGTCGAAAAGAGGATAAGGCTCCGCGGACGCGGCAAGGAGTACATCGAGCGGGTGCGGTTGCTGTCCGACGCGGATCTCGAACGGATGCTCAGCGCGGCGGGATTCGATGTGTCGAAGCGCTTTGGCGACTACAACGGCGCTAGCTGGTCCGAGGACTCGCCCCGCACGATACTTTTCGCCAGCCGCCGATGAATCCTCGAATCGTAACCCAACCGCTCGCTGGCAACCCGCTCGCCGCCGCCGTGATTGCGGGGAATCCACCGCCAGGCTGGTACGAGCCGGTCCCAGCCGACGCCACGTCGTGGCGGGAGCGTCTCGAGTCGGTTCGATCGGACTTCCCCGATAACTGGCTGGCGAAGCTGGGGGCCGCTTTCGACGCGACGGGGAAGGCGAAGGAGCGACTCGAAGCGTCGAGCGCTGGGCGCGGCGTGGTCGTGACGACAGGCCAGCAGCCTGGTCTCTTCGGCGGGCCGATATACACTCTGTCCAAAGCGCTGAGCGCGCTCGCCGTCGCTGACGCGCTTCAGGAAGCCACTGGAGTTCCGGTCGCGCCGGTATTCTGGGCGGCGACGGACGACACGGATTTCAAGGAGGCGAGCAGCACCGTCGTCTCGATTCCGGGAGGCGCGCAGCTCCTGCGCATCGATCACACCGAGCCGCTTGGTCGCCCAATGGCATCGATGGCCTTGGGAGACGTGTCCGCACAGCTGGAAGCGCTGACGCGAGCGGCGGGATCGACGATTGACCGCACGCCAATCGAGCTGCTTGAGCGATTCTATGCCTCGGGGCAGACGATCGGATCCGCCTATGTGTCGTTCCTCCGCGCGCTTTTTGCGCCGCTCGGCATCGCTGTGATCGATGCGTCGCACCCCGCCACACGTGCCGCGGCAAAGCCGGTGCTGAGCGCGGCTCTCGAGAGGGCCGGCGACATTGCCGCAAGAGTCTCCGAGCGCAATCGAGAAATTGAAGAAGCGGGATTCACTCCCCAGGTTCAGGAAGTGCCCGGTCTCTCGCTCGTCTTCAACTCGGCGTCGAGCGGACGCAAACGCATTCCGATCAAGGCGGCGAGCAAGCAGGCCGCGTCCGAAGAGATGGGTCCGAACGTGTTGCTGCGTCCGGTCGTGGAGCGTGCAATCCTGCCGACGGCGACCTACATAGGGGGTCCGGCGGAGATCGCATACTTCGCGCAGGTCTCCCCGATAGCGGAGACCCTCGGCGTTCCAAGGCCGACGATCGTGCCGCGGTGGTCATGCACGATCATCGAGCCGCACGTCGAAAAGATTCTCGAGAAGCTCTATCTGCTCCCCGAGGATTTCCGTGATCCGCATGAGGTCGAGGCGCGCGTCGCGCGAGCGCATTTGCCCAAGCGCGTCATCGACAAGCTCAATGCCACGCGCGCGCTACTCGACAAACAGCTCGACGAGCTGAGCGACGCGGTCGCGGAAGAACGAGCACCGGTGAGTCCAGCTGTGACTGGAGGATTGCGAGCGAATCTGATGCGCCGTCTCGACCGGTTCGAGCGGAGGCTCATCGCCGCCGCCAAGAAACAGCACGCCGACATCATGCAGGAGATCGCTACGGCGCGCGGGTCAATTTATCCCCTGGGAAAGCCGCAGGAGCGAGCCCTCAACTTCGTGCCTCTTCTCGCGCGGTATGGGGCTGATCTCCGCGACGAAATGCTCGGGGAAGCGCGTGAGCACGCAAAGCGGCTCGTCGGCCTGCAAGCGCGATTTCGCTCGCTCGAGGAACCCGTTCCAGCGCGAGGGCGATCGTGACCAACGGGGAAGACCAGGAGGAAGAGGATCGATCGCTCCCCCCTTTCCTCCCGCCCGAAGCCGATGAAGTAACCGCGGCCGCCACGCCGATCGAAAGGCGGGCGACCCCGCGCGCGCCCGCCCAGGCGTTCGATCGGTCGAAAGGCGCGGCGTTTCTCGTCGGGTCCGGAATTCTGCTCAGTCGGTTGGCGGGCCTGATCCGGCAGACGATGATGGCGCGCTACCTCGGCGCGGGTCTCGCCGCTGATGCGTTCAACGCGGCGTTCCGCATTCCGAACATGCTGCAGAATCTGTTCGGGGAAGGCGTGCTCTCCGCCTCGTTCATCCCGGAGTATGCCGGACTCCTGGGCAGAGATGAGGAGAAAGAAGCGACTCGGCTCGCCGGTGCAGTGGCGGGAATGCTGGCCGTGGTCTCGGCGGTCATCGTGCTACTCGGTGTGCTCACGGCACCGTGGCTCGTCGCCATCATCGCCAATGGCTTTACCGGTGAGAAGCGGGACCTGACGGTGCGCCTGACCAGAATTCTATTTCCGGGCGCCGGACTTCTCGTGTTCTCCGCGTGGTGCCTGGGAATTCTCAACAGTCACCGCCGCTTCTTCATGTCGTATACCGCGCCCGTGATCTGGAATCTGGCGATGGTGTCGACGCTCGTATTCTTCCACAAAGGGCACACCGAGGTTCAGCTCTCGATCTATCTGGCCTACGGCTCCGTAGTCGGGAGCGCGCTCCAGTTCCTCATTCAGGTTCCACAAGTCTTATCTCTCGCGCACGGCGTGAGACCGCGACTGACTGCAGCCGCGGACAGCGTTCGGAATGTATTTCGCAATTTCGTTCCCGCCTTCGTGGGGAGAGGGGTCGTCCAGCTCAGTGCCTACGTGGATGCGTGGCTTGCCAGCTATCTCGGCAATGGAGCCGTCTCGTCATTCACCTATGCGCAGGCGATATACGTCCTCCCGATCAGCCTTTTCGGAATGGCGATATCGGCGGCCGAGCTGCCGACGATGTCGCGCGCACGGGGAACCACGGCGGAGATTGGCGCGTACCTCCGCGGGCGGCTGAGCGATGGCCTCGACCGGATCGCGTATTTCATCGTTCCAAGCGCGGTTGCTTTCCTTGCTCTCGGTGACCTCATCGTCCTCCTGTTGTTCCAGAGTGGGAAATTCCAGCGCGACAACACAATCTGGGTCTGGCAGATCCTGATCGGTTCGACCGTCGGACTTCTCGCCTCGACGATGGGCCGTCTGTACTCGTCCACATTTTACGCGATGCGGGATACGAAGACCCCGCTGCGCTACGCCGTCGTACGCGTGATCCTCACAACGCTACTGGGATATTTCTTCGCGCTCGTTCTGCCCGGCTTGCTCGGTCTGGACCGCAAGCTCGGTGCGGCAGGCCTCACGGCATCGGCGGGACTCGCGGGGTGGGTGGAGTTTTATCTGCTGCGCCGGGAGATGGACAAGAGAATCGGCCGCACGCGCCTGGTGCCGGCGCGCATGGCCCGTCTGTGGGGAGCAGCGCTCGCCGGAGCCGCTATTCCCTGGGCGTACAAGCTAGCGACAGACCCCGGCTCCCTGATTCTTTCCGCGCACGATACCGTCGTCAAGTCCAAGCTCATGGCTCTGGCTCTGCTCTGCGTTTACGGACTTACATACCTTGGCATCACCGCCGCGTTTGGAATTCCGGAGGCGAGAAACGTGTTCGATCGCGGGAGGCGACTGTTCAACCTCGCACTTCGTCCGAAGTGAACCAGGCTTTCCGCGGGTGGTATAATTACACATGCTGCCCGTTCCCGATGCCGTTGCGACAAAACTTCCACACCTCCCCGACGGACCCGGGGTTTATCTCTGGAAGGGCAGGGATGGGACTACTCTCTACGTAGGCAAGGCAAAGCGCCTGCGCTCGCGCGTGCGCAGCTATTTCGCCAACGACCAGCTCGAGAACCCAAAAACCCGGCACTTGGTCGGCCTCATTGCCGACCTCGAGACGATCGTCGTCCCGAGCGAAGCGCACGCGCTTATCCTCGAAGCGAACCTGATCAAGGAGTATCGCCCGCGCTTCAACATCGCGCTGCGGGACGACAAGTCCTATCCGTACATCAAGGTCACGGTGCAGGAGCCGTTTCCGAGAGTGTTCGTCACTCGGCGCCTCGAGGACGACGGAGCGAGTTACTTCGGCCCCTATACCGACGTGGGCGCGATGCGCCGCTCGCTCAACGTGGTGAAGAGAATCTTCACCGTGCGAAGCTGCAATTACGACATGCCGGCCCAAATGCCGGAGCGGCCGTGTCTCGATTACTACATCAAGAGGTGCAAGGCGCCGTGCATTCTGGCGCAGTCGCAGCAGGACTACCGCGCGATGATCGACGAAGTCGTGCTCTTCCTGTCGGGGCGTCCGGACGAAGTCGTGCGCCGCGTGAAGGAGCGGATGGATCTCGCGTCCGAGCAGCTCGACTTCGAGCGTGCCGCGGAATTGCGCGACGTCCTCCATCACCTCGAGCAGATGGAAGAGCCTACCGTCGTTCTCGAGGTGGAAGGCGGTGACCGCGACGTGATTGGTTACGCCCGCGACGGCGACGACGCCTGTGTCACCGTGCTGCGCATCAGAGGCGGAAAGCTGCTGTCGCGAGAGCAGCGCTTCCTGACGAATATCGATGGGGAAGACGATACCGACGTCATGCCTATCTTTCTCGCCGGCACCTACGTCGGTATGCAGGAGAGAGCGCGACAGCTCCTGCTCCCATTCGATTTCCCCGATCGCGAACTGATCGAACAGGCGCTACCGGACAGCAGGATTCTGATTCCCCAGCGGGGACCGCGGCGCGATCTCATCGCGCTGGCCGAGCAGAACGCGCGTCACTTGCTCGAGGAGCTCAAGCTCTCATCGATGGAGGCAGACGAGCGCGCCGGGGATCCGGTCTATGAGCTGGGCAGGGAACTGGGGCTCCAGCGCCTGCCGCGATCGCTCGTGTGCTTCGACATTTCGACAGCGCAGGGCACGGATACGGTGGGCTCCTGCGTCTGGTTCGAGAACGGGCGGGCGAAGCGGGGCGAGTACCGAAAGTTCAAGGTGAAGACCGTGGAGGGCACGGACGACTTCGCCTCGATCCAGGAGGTGGTTCGCCGGTACTTCGAACGGCGCCTGAATGACGAGAAGCCCCTCCCCGACCTGATCGTGATCGACGGAGGCAAGGGTCAGCTTTCCGCGGCCCACGCCGCGCTCGCGGAGCTCAGTCTCGCCGATCGTCCGCTGATCAGCCTCGCAAAGCGGGACGAGGAGGTGTTCAGCTGGGGCCGGGAAGAGCCTCTCAGGCTCTCGAGACGCTCGCCCGGGCTGAGGCTGCTGCAGCAGGCCCGGGACGAAGCCCACCGCTTCGCCGTGACCTACAACCGGAAGCGCCGGACGATGCGAACCGTGACTTCTGAGCTTCTCAAGGTGCCCGGGATTGGGCCGGTGAAGCGGCGCCAGCTGCTCAAGGAATTCGGGAGCGTGCAGGGAGTCCGGGAGGCAAGCGAGGAGGCAATCGCCAGGCTGCCTGGCTTCAATGCTGGCCGCGCGCGGAAGCTCCTGGAATCGCTCGCGGCCATCGCTCCGGTGTAACGGAAACGCGATGCCTTGAGCGCGAAATAGAAAGAGCTAAAGTTCGGCAATGCCTTGACTTCGCTCTCTATAGCTCTAAATTACTTGAGCTATGGTAAAGGTCTCCCGAATCGAACAAAAAAGCATCGCCGAGGAGCTTGGAATCCAGCCGGGCACGGAGCTGCTCACAGTAAATGGGCGGCCGCTCGCGGACTTCCTCGACTGGGAATTCCTCACCGCCGACGAAGAGCTCGTGATCGAGGCCCGTCAGCCCGATGGCGAAAACGTCATCTACGAGCTCGAGCGCCTCGACGGCGAGCCCCTCGGGATATCGCTCCAGCCGCCGTCGGTTCGACGCTGCGCCAACAAGTGCGAGTTCTGCTTCATCGAAGGCCTGCCGTCCGGACTGAGGAAGCCGCTGTATATCCGAGACGACGACTATCGGCTCTCATTTGCCTACGGAAATTTCGCGACTCTTTCCAACGTGAAGGAACGCGACATCGAGCGCATCCTGGAGTATCGACTTTCTCCGCTCTATGTCTCCGTTCACGCCACGAACCACGAGGCGCGGAAGGTCCTGCTCAACAATCGGCGCGTCCCCGACATCAAAGCCCAGCTCTCTCGGCTGGCCGCCGGCGGAATCCAGTTTCACGCCCAGATGGTGGTGGTTCCGGGGTTGAACGATGAGGGGGTGCTCGAAGAATCACTCACCGACCTTTGGAACATGCAGGAAGCAGTCTTGTCGGCGGCCGTAGTCCCCGTCGGGCTCACACAGTTCTCACATCTCTACACCGGTAAGAAAATGGATCGCGACAATGCGCGGGCAATTCTCGCTCAGGTCGAGCAATGGGGCGAGCGCGCGAAGCGAGAGCGTGGTGAGACCTGGGTATTCGGATCCGACGAGCTCTACATGCTCGCCGAGCGCGAGCTGCCCGGACCCGATCACTACGGAGAGTTCGCCCAGATCGAGAATGGCGTAGGGTCCGTCACCTCGCTCCGCATGCGGGTCGCCGGCGGCCTGGATCGTGTCGCCCGTCGCGATGGCCAGCGCATTGGCGTGGTCACCGGGTTGGCGATGGCGCCACTAATGGAGCCGCTGCTTGACCGGCTGCGCGCAGTGAGTGGGGCCGATTTCAAGCTCATCGTCGCCGAGAATTCGCTGTTTGGTCCGACGATAACGACGGCCGGTCTCCTCGTCGGAAAGGACATCCTGACGGCGCTGAGCGATCGCCACGATCTCGACATCGCATTGATTCCCGCCGAGACGATCAACGAGGACGGAGTCTTTCTCGACGACTTCACGCTCGAGGCCGTGCGCGAGTCGTTGCCGATGCCAATCTTCCCGTCCTATGACTTCATCGATGTGCTGGAGTCCGTGTCGAGCGGGGTGCTCGCATGAACCTTCCAGTCATCGCACTCGTCGGCCGCCCGAACGTCGGCAAGTCGGCGTTGTTCAACCGCATTGTCGGTGAGAACAGCGCCATCGTCAGTGACGAGCCGGGGACCACGCGCGATCGCCATTTCGCGCGCGCCGAATGGAACGGCCGGCAGTTCTGGCTGGTCGATACCGGCGGGCTGACCGACGATCCGCACATTCCCATGGACGTCGAGATCAAGCGCCAGGTGATGCAGGCAATCGAGGAGTCCGACCTTCTAATGCTGGTGGTCGACGCGAAGACCGGGCTGCACCCGAGTGACTCACGAGTGGTCGATCTGCTGCGCGACGCGCAAAAGCCGTGGGTACTGGTCGCCAACAAAGTCGACGATCCGTCCACCACGGATTACTATGAGTTCTACGAGCTGGGCGCCGGTGATCCGGTGCCGGTGTCCGCCGTCAACGGCAAGAATTCGGGTGACATGCTCGACGTGCTGGTGGAGCGCTTCCCAACCGCGGCGGAGGAAGTGCCCGACGCATTGCGCGTCGCCGTCGTGGGCCGGCCCAATGTAGGCAAGTCATCCATCATCAACCGGCTCCTCGGCGAGGAGCGGCTGGTCGTCGCGGACACGGCGGGGACGACCCGCGACGCGATTGATACCCCCATGATTTTTCACGGGCGTGAGCTGATCTTCGTCGACACCGCGGGACTCCGCCGCCAGTCGAAGGTGGAGGATGGAATCGAGTTCTATTCCTCGCTCAGAACCAGACGCGCGATCGAGCGATCCGACATCTGTGTTCTCGTTCTCGATGCCGCCGAGGGCCTGCACAATCAGGATCTGAAGATCGCGTCCCTGGCATGGGAGAGCGGTCGCGGCTTGATCGTCGTCGTGAACAAGTGGGATCTGAAGGAAAAGGAGAACAACACCGCCGCCAAGTTCGAGAAGGAATCGCAGGAGAAGGCTCCGTTTCTCAAGTTCGTGCCGTTCGTGTTCACGTCCGCAATCAGTGGACAGCGCGTGACGAAGATTCTCGAGCTGCTGCTGGAGGTGGACGCCGAGCGTCACAAACGCATCAGCACTTCGCAGGTGAACACTACACTCGCGGACATTGTTGGCAGGCGGCAGCCGCCCCAGGCGGCGGGCCGCGAGATCAAGCTGAACTACGCCACGCAGGTCGAGACCGCGCCCCCGGTGATCGCGGTGTTCGGCAACAATCCCGACCTCGTGCAGGAGCACTACGTGCGATACCTGCACAACGAGTTCCGCGAAGCGTGGGGATTTCGCGGTAATCCGCTGCGGATCATCATGCGCCGGAAGAGCGCGTAGATGGCGCCGTTGTTCGGCGTCATCATTTCCTACCTGGCCGGCTCGATACCGTCGGCGTACATCGCCGGCAGGCTGCGCGGCATCGACCTGCGCAAGCATGGCTCCGGAAACCTCGGAGCAACGAACGTCGTACGCGTGCTGGGCGCGAAGACTGGCGGAGTAGTATTCATCGCCGATCTTCTGAAGGGTTTTTTCCCCGTTTATTTCCTGCCGATGTACACCGAGACGCTAAGGCCCGAGATGTGGGCGCTCGTTTTCGGCGCCGCGGCGATACTCGGTCACGTCAAGCCCATCTTCCTCCTCGGCAAGGGCGGCGGGAAGGGAATGGCGACTGCAACCGGCGTGTTCCTGGCGCTCGCGTTTGTCCCAATGCTCGTCGCCGAGGTGGTGTGGATCGTTACGTTCTACTTCACCAGATACGTCAGCCTCGCTTCTCTTCTCGGGGCGGCCGTGCTTCCGTTCGCGCTTTTGGCCTGGTACCGCGATCCGCAGTCACCGATTTTCATCGCGAGCGTGATCATTGCGGCGTTCATGTTCTGGACGCACCGCGCCAATATCGGCCGGCTTCGCCGCGGTGAAGAACATCGGTTCGTGAAAAAGGAAGCCGCACCCTGATGCGTTGCGCGGTGGTCGGAGCCGGCGCGTGGGGCACTGCACTGGCGGATCTTCTGGCGCGCAACGGGCACGACGTGAGGCTCTGGGCCTACGAACCCGACGTGGTGGAATCGATCAACAAGACGCGCGAGAACGTGCGATTTCTGCGCGGCCACGCGCTCTCACCAGCGGTCGAGGCAGTCGGCGACATACACCGGGCGGTAGAGGGCGCGGAGCTCGTCACGCTTGCCACCCCGTCGCAGGTGCTGCGCAGGATCGTGAAGTCCGCGGTGGCCTCCTTGCCGCGCGGAGCACCACTAGTTGTAGCCACCAAGGGAATCGAGCAGGGGACGCTCTGCCTGATGACCGAGGTCGCCGAGCAGGAGATACCCGGCGCAACGGTCGTCGCGCTATCCGGGCCGACCTTCGCCGCCGAAGTCGTGAGCCGCCAGCCTACGGCGGTGGTTGTGGCCTCGAAACAGAGTGAAGCGGCCGGCATCGCACAGCGGGCATTCAGCTCGGCGTACTTTCGTGTCTACACGCATACGGATGTAATCGGAGTCGAGCTCGGTGGCGCGCTCAAGAACGTCATGGCCGTGGCGACCGGAATCGCTGAAGGCCTGGGCCTCGGCTTCAACGCGAGGGCCGCGCTCGTGACGCGAGGCCTCGCCGAGATGACGAGATTGGGCTCCGCGCTTGGCGCGCAGCAGAGCACCTTCGCGGGGTTGGCGGGGCTCGGTGATCTGGTGCTCACGTGCACCAGCTCGCTCAGTCGCAATCGAGCGGTGGGCGTCGAGCTAGGGAAGGGGAGAACGCTGGAAGAAGTTCTCGGGGACAGAGAAACGGTCGCGGAAGGAGTCGTCACCGCGCAAAGCGCGCGCGAGCTGGCCGCGCGAGAGGGAGTCGAGATGCCAATTGTCGATACCGTGAATCGCGTGCTTTTCGAGGGTCAACCGGCTCGCAGCGCCATCGCCGCCCTCATGACGAGAGAGCTCCGAGCGGAGGTAGATCGATGAAAGCGAAAGAACCGGTGCAGGAATTTTTTTCCATCGGCGACGTTTGCACGTTGACGGATCTCAAGCCGCACGTACTGCGCTACTGGGAGAGCCAGTTCAAGTTTCTTCATCCCGCCAAGAACCGGTCCGGAAACCGCGTTTACCAGCGGCGCGAGATCGAGCTGGTGATGCTGGTCAAGCAGCTTCTTTACACCGAGAAGTATACGATCGATGGAGCGCGTCAGAAGATCGACGAGTACAGGAAGAGTGGCGAGCTTCGCTCGGTGGCAAGCGCGGCACTGGATTCGCAGGCCGTCGCGTCCATGGAGAGCGAGCTGCGCTCCCTCCTGGCATTACTCGATGGACAGCCCGAAGAGAAGGGGACCAAAAGTTGATCGAGCCGCTCGTCGTCATCGTGCCGGCGTACAACGCCGAGCCGACACTCGCGAAGGTCGTAAAGGATGTGCGTCGCAACCTGCCCGGCGCTCTGATAATCGGCGTCGATGATGGCTCGACCGATGGCTCGCGGCAGCTGCTCAGAACCGTGACCGACGAAACGATCGAGTTCGACAAGAACCGAGGCAAAGGGGCGGCCCTGCGCGCTGGATTCGACGCGGCTCTCAAGAAGGGTGCGGCCGCGGTGCTCACAATCGATTCGGATGGCCAGCACGATGCCGCCTTCGCTCCCGCGATCGTCGGCGCCCTGGATCGCGCGGACATCGTGATCGGGACGCGTGATCTCTCGGGCAAGGCGGTGCCGAGGCATCGAAGGATTGCAAACATGATCTCATCCGCCGCTACGCGCGCGGTTTCCGGCGGGAAGGTGCGCGACAGCCAGTCTGGTTATCGCGCGATGAAAGCGGAGGTCCTGCGCAAGGTCAACGCGGTAGGCGACCGCTACGAGTTCGAGACGGACTTCATCATTCGCGCCGCCCGTGCCGGCTTCACGATTGTCAACGTGCCGATCTCGACCATTTACGGATCGCCCAGCTATTTCCGCGAGTTTCGCGACGCGTGGCTCGTGATCAGAGTGTTGTGGCGCCACCGCGCCGGGATCTGGAAGCGTTGAGACTGCTCTGCACCAACGATGACGGCATACTGGCCCACGGCCTGGCGTGTCTGATCGAAGCAGCCGAGCCGTTGGGAGAGATAACGGTCGTTGCTCCGGATCGCGAGCAAAGCGCAACGAGCCATTCTCTCACGCTTCACCATCCGGTACGCCCGATCGAGCGCGGCGCGCGAAGGTTCCAGGTCGACGGCACGCCGACCGACTGCGTGATGCTGGCTGTCGAAGCGCTAATGCCGGAGCGACCTGATTTCGTTTTGAGCGGCATCAACCACGGCCAGAATATGGGTGAGGACGTGCTCTACTCCGGAACGGTGGCTGCGGCCATGGAGGGCCTGTCACTCGGGATCCCATCGGTTGCCATCTCATTCGCTGGCGGCGATCTCAGAGCGGATGTGGGCATGCTGAGCGACCAGATCGAGCCGTTGCGGATCCTGCTCAAGCACGTCTTCTCGTTGCGATCATTTCCGCAGCACACGCTGCTGAACATCAACATGCCCCCTTTGCGCGGTGACGACATTTTGGGAGTTCGTCTCACCAGGCTCGGGAGGAGAGTGTACTCGGATTCTCTCAAGCCGATGCAGGATCCATGGGGCCGCCAGATCTACTGGATCGGCGGCGGATCAATCACCTGGTCTGGAGAAGAGACATCGGATTTTCGCGCGATACAGGAAGGCTATATATCAGTGACGCCTTTACACCTAGACTTGACTCATCACGCGATGCTCGCTTCGGCGGAGACGTGGTGGCAGCAGCCCTAGAGCACGAGCAACGCGGTCCGCGGCGGCGACTCGTCGAGCTGCTGCATGAGCAGGGCATCAAGGACCTCGCCGTCCTCAACGCGATAGACAAGACGCCTCGGCATCTCTTTGTTCCCACCGGGGTTCGCCACCGGGCGTACGAAGACTCGGCGCTTCCTATCGGGAACGGGCAGACGATTTCCCAGCCATCGATTCACGCGCGCTATCTCGAGCTGCTGAAGCTCAAGGGGAATGAGAAGGTGCTCGAGATCGGAACGGGATCAGGCTACCAGACGGCATTGCTCTCAATCCTGGCGTCGCAGGTATTTTCCATAGAAAGAATTCCGGCGCTGCTCGACAGGGCGCGTGAGACGATTCGGCAGATCGGAGCGCGTAATATTTCCTTCCTCCTTGGGGATGGGACCCTGGGTTGGCGGCAGTATGCGCCGTATGACGCGATAATCGTCGGCGCCGGCGCCCCCGAAGTTCCGTCCACGTACCACGAGCAGGTGACTGAGGGAGGACGTATTCTTATTCCGCTTGGCGATCGGGAAGAACAGACACTGTATATGTTCACTCGTCGCGGTGACAAGCTCGAGCAGACGGAAATCGCTCCAGTGCGCTTTGTGCCGCTGCTAGGCAAATACAGCTGGGAGGATTTGTAGTGGTAACGTCGCTTCATCGTCCATTCGTTCCGCATCGCACCCCGAAAGCAGCGCGGCCGGCAACGAGCTCGTCTGAGTTCCGTTTGTCGCGACCGTACGTTCCGGGAGCGGAACGCGAGGGCATTGAGACCTTCCACCCGGAGACCACCAGCGCAGCGCCAGTGGAATCAGCCGCGCGGCTCCAGCCGATCGAAGACTTTCTCGACCTGTCAGCGCGGACCCCACCGCCTGCCGCTCCGGACTCGAACGGCGACGATTTCTCTTCCGAGCTCGATGAGGGGTCCGCCCAGCTCCCACCGCTGGAGCATTTTCTCGATCCTCTGCCTGGAGTAGGTGACTTCGCGCCGGAAAGGCCGCACGGTTTCGACGCGACACCCGTCACGGGCCACGAAGACCCTGCCGCGAGCGGGGCACCATCAGACTCCCTCGCGTCGGAGTGGGCTAATGCCGACTGGCAACAATACGATTGGCGATCGGTGGCGGCGTTGGGCGAAAGCGGTGAGTCCGCTGCGTCGAATGCGTGGTCCACGACCGATTGGGATGCCACCGGGCCACGCGCAGCACGCGCGGCGAAGGATGCACGGCCAACCGCGGCACAGGCGATTGCGAGCGCACTCGATCAAATCGCGCAAAGGATCAGAGACGGCGACCTAGCGGTTCCCATGCCCGGAGCAGCGACTGACCCGGCGACCATCGCGGCCACTTTGGCCGCACTATTGGGAATCCGGACGTAGATCCAGAATGGAGAGCATACATCTCGAAGTCCGGGGACGTGTGCAGGGAGTTGGGTTTCGCTGGTACGTGATGGAAATGGCGAGAGCGCTTGGACTAGCCGGCTGGGTCAGAAACAAAGCGGACGGGATCGTCGAGATCGCTGCCGCTGGTAGCCCGGAAGTGTTGGCAAAGCTCGAGGCGGCCGTGAGCGCGGGACCTCCGGGCGCGCGAGTCGAAGAGGTGCGCAAGCTAGGCGCAATCGCGGCCGACTCGCTCGAAGTGCCTTTCGGAATCGTTCGCTAGGACACTCGGCGCGAATCGTTTGCTGGAACCCTCGGCGAGAACACTTCTAGAACTTCCCTCTGAAGTGTAGATTCACCCCGTGAAATCGCCGTCTGCCTTGGCCTCGGCGATAACCCGGGTCATGATCCTTGCCCCCGTAGCTCAGGTGGATAGAGCAGCGGTTTCCTAAACCGTTGGCCGGGTGTTCGAGTCACCCCGGGGGCACTCTACAATAGGCAACGGCCACCCACTTCAGGGCAACATAAAGCGAATGACGACACCGAATATTCCGGCACGAAAGCGATCCGGCGCAGACGAAGAGACGATGACCGAGTGGTTCATGCTCCACCAGCGCGACGTCGCATGGGCCGTAGTCGCGCTTGCGATCATCGTTGGTGGTTTCTGGTACTACGAGCGCTCTCAGTCCATCAAGGCTCAGCGGGCTGAGGCGGCGTATTTTCAGGCTCGCCAGTCAGCGGCCGCGGGGAACCTACCCCTGGCGGTCTCTGACCTTCAGAAGGTCGTAAGCCGGTACGAAGGAACCAACGCCGGGACCCAGGCGGCCCTCACACTGGCGCAAACGCTCTACGACCAGAAGAAGTTCAAGGAAGGGCTGGATGTCCTCAAGACGGCGGAGGCAAAGGCTCCAGATCACTTCAAGCCGTCGATCCACCTCCTTGAGGCGGCTGGCTATGAGGAGCTGAAGAACCTGGTCGCAGCAGCTGAACAATACAAGCTTGCGGCCCAGGTGACCCGATTTCCGGTCGACAAAGCCGAGTATCAGGCCGCAGCCGCTCGCGACTACATGGCTGCCGGAAAGACAGAGGAGGCCAAGGCGATCTGGAGGGAGCTGGTAAAGGACGAGACCGCGCCGACTGCGGCGGAGGCACGCGTACGGCTCGGCGAGCTCGAGGCCAAGCCGATGAAGATCTAGGTCCGGACGTCAGAGTAGCTTCATTCCACGCCAACCTTCGTTCCTGTGGACATATGCGTATAAGATATATTATGTAAACTATATCGCCTTTTTAATGTGGAGAAGTTGATACTGTCCACTGCTCCACTGCCGAAGGTTCAGCCGGTTGGTGGGTTAGACCATCTACGTTAGAAATAACTTGAGTTGGGTATAGCGGCCAGCAGCTGGACCGTGCCGCGACAGTCTGTCAATCGAGATCGCGAATCCAACCCTCAAAAACGATCCGACCCTCGCCGCGCAGCGACGGCAGCCAGGAGGCTCCATCTCGACTGAGACTCACGGTCAATGGGAGCGAGGATCGAGTCCAGAGCGTGGTTTCCCCTCCCGAATCATCCCCCCAGTCGGAAAGCATGATCGCGGTGGCGACAGCACCCGTGCCGCACGCCAGCGTCTCCGCCTCAACGCCTCGCTCGAAGGTGCGGTAAGCGAACTCGCCGTCGGCCCTCCTGGAGACGAAGTTCACGTTGGCTCCATCGATGAGCGAGCGATGATGCCTCAGCTCGGAACCCCGCCCCGTCACGTCGGCAGACTCGACATCCGGGACCTCAACCACTACGTGAGGTACTCCGACCCTCGCGTAGCCGAGTCGGCGCTCACCTGGTTTGAGCCCGAGCTCTCTGGCGTCTGACCGGACATCCGTGACCGGCTCCAGGTCAACCTCGGGCAGGTTGTCGCGAATCCTTGCCCGGAGCGATCCGGCCGCCGTGTGAAGGAGGAATCCGCCGGCCTGTGCCAGCCCCAGCTCCACGGCCAGACGCGCGCTACAGAGGCTGGCGTTCCCGCAGAGAGCAGCCTCGGACCCGTCGCTGTTATAGTAGCGCATCCGGACGTCGCCCTCTCCCGATTTCTCGAGAAAGACGACTCCGTCAGCCCCGACACCCGTGCCGCGCGCCGCAAGCGACCTGATTGACTGCTCGTTCTCCAGACGCGCTACGGCGCCCGCTGTCGAGTCGAAAACGACGAAGTCGTTTCCCGACCCCGTCATTTTGTAGAAGTGCTGGCCCTCTGGGCGAGCCACCATTAGATCCTCCCGGTCAGGCTCCACCAGCGCAGACGCCAGACCATCCAGACTGCCTCGCGGACGATCTTCTTCGACATCTTGCTCACGCCCTCGGTGCGATCAACGAAGATGATCGGGATCTCGAAGAGGCGGAAGCCGCCCTTCCAGGCCCGATAAGACATCTCGATCTGAAACGCGTAACCATTGGATTTAACGGAGTTTAGATCGATCGATTCGAGTACATTCCGGCGGAAGCACTTGAAACCACCGGTGGTGTCGAAGATCGGCAATCCGGTCACGAATCGCGCGTAGATGTTCGCGGCGTAGCTGAGAAACAGCCTGCTCATCGGCCAGTTCACGACGTTGACGTGGCCATCCTGATAGCGCGATCCCAGCACTACGTCCGACTCCTTGATCGCTGCCAGGAACTCGGGCAGGCGCTCCGGATTGTGGGAGAAGTCGGCATCCATCTCGAATACCAGGTCGTACTTTCGCTCGAGGGCCCAGCGGAAACCGACGATGTAGGCGGTTCCGAGCCCGAGCTTCCCCGCCCGATGGATCACATGAACCCGGGCGTTGTTGGCGGCGATGCCATCGACGATCGCTCCCGTTCCATCCGGGGAGCCGTCGTCCACGACCAGCACATCGAGCGAAGGATCCTGCGCCAGAATCGCCGGGATCAATCGTGCAATGTTGAACCGCTCGTTATACGTCGGGACTATGACAAGGGCGCGATCAGGCAAGTCGTCTCCGGTCGCGCCAGAAGCCGGCACCCAGCATCAGAAATCCGAGGGCAATCGCCACCCAGGTGATCATTTTCCCTTTCACATACGTAGGGCTCGTGAAATTGAGCTCGACGCTGCGCGCTCCCGGAGGCAGCTCTACACCAATCATCGTGTAGTCTGCTCGCCCGATGCGGGCCGGTTTTTCGTCAACGGATGCGATCCAGCCCGGGTAGTAGTTCTCGGAGACGATGAGTGAAGATCCCTCAGGTGCGGGCGCGCTCAAATCGATCTGTACCTTGCCTGGTTCGTAGTGCCGCACCGTTGTCTTGATTTCCAGCGGCGCGGGGAGTGATTGCACTCCCTGCGCCACGGTGACGTTGGCGGACGTGTCGAACAGGGCGGCGCGCGTGACGTCGAAACGCGGATTGAGAATCGTGGCGAGCACCTGTTCGTCGGGAGCTTTCACCGCGACCGGGGTGACCCAGCTATATGGGTTTTCCGAGTTCAGCCGGAAAAGGTAAACGGTATCTCCCGAAGCATTTCGTACTGGGCCCTTTACCATCGTCGTGCCTCCGACGAAAGGCAGTTCCCCGATGTTCGTGAGGAAATACTGGGTGTTGGTGAGCCGCAGAACGTTGGGCGAGAAGACCCTGTTGTCGTCGGAGTGGAAGCCAGTGAGCTCGTTGTACCGGCCAAGCTGATTGCCGTGGTACCCCCAGACATTTCTGATCCGGTGGGTCATGAGCGCGTCACCGGTGAGAAACGGGTCGCGCTGCTGCGACTGCCTGATCTGGAACGGGAGTACTCGAACGGGCTGGGGCGCTGCCATGAGCATCTCGGTGATGGCATCACTGGCGTAGATGACCTTGGCCGGCGGAGAGAACATCCAATAGACGCGCTCGACGGTCCAAAGGTCGAACGCCATCAGGAATACCAGACCCCACGCCGCGAGTTTGCCGGAGAGTTGCCCACGGGCTATCCCGAACCAAAGTCCGAGGACGAGCAGCACGAAAGCAAAGGAGCGCCAAGCCCCAAGCACGAGCGACGCCTTATTCGCCTGGACCCTGTCCAACAGGCGTTCGTTGGCGAATGATTCGGCGATACTCGAGAGAGCGCCAACTGAGGCGAGCAACGCGATCACGAGCCCCGCCATCGCCCAAGCCAAGAGATACTTCCGCGAAACGCGGCGCTGCAGCAGGCGCTCCGTACCAGCACATGCAAGCAGCGCGATGGCGAGTGTCCCCACGAAGAAGATCGTCGCAGGAGCGCGGAAATACTTTGTCCCCGGCACTAGCGCATAAGGAATTCGGTAAAACGGAGTGGCGCCGCCGAGTGACCAGAGGAGCGCCACGAGCAGCGCGACCGACCAGAAAATGATGTGCTTTCGTCGAGGATCGTTCCGCAGGCCTATGAAGGCGGCCCCGGCCAGAATGAGCACGACGACTCCCACGTAGTCGCTATGGAGGTGAATGATATTTGGGCCGGAATAGTTGTCGAGCATTCCCGAGAACTGTGGCAGATAGGCGTTGAGCAGCTCGTCCGCAGGCCACGCGTAGGAGGTAGCGGAGGCGTAGTCCATCCCACCCGAGCGGGGAGACCACGCCACGTATTCCCGGAATGGAAGATATTGCACCGCTCCGATCGCCAGCCCAACGATCACCGCGAGCAGCGCGACTCCCAGTCTCTTGACCGCCACACCCCGCTCGAGCTTGAGGCCGTCGAGCGTGGCGAACGCCAGAAAAAGCGAGTACGCTCCCGAAGTGAGAAGCGTGTACTGTAGCAGCTGTGGATGTGGGCTGAGGACGCACAGGCCCACCACCAGCGCGAACACTCCCCAACTCCAACTCTTTGCGTGTCGGAATCCGAGGTAGAGCATCCAGAGCGCCAGCGGAAAGAGCGCGCTCACGAAAAGCTTGCCGTCGTGGCCCGGGGAGACGTACGACGCGATCTGTCCGCTCATCATGTACGCGATTCCGCCAACGAGCGCGCCGTGGAAGCTGTACCCGAGCGCGCGAAGGAATCCGTATGTG
>JADGQV010000085.1 GCA_017881465.1 Gemmatimonadaceae bacterium | reverse complement strand
GACTTTGATCTTCGCGCCCTTGTCGATCATGTACTGGAACGCGTCGGTCAGAAAATACTCGCCATGGTTCTTCGGTTGCTTTAGAACCCAGTCGATTCCCTCGAACAACAGCTTCCAATTCCTGATGTAGTACAACCCGATGTTGGCGCGCTTGGAGATCGGCGTCTTCGGCTTCTCGATGATCTTCGTCATGTTGCCGTCCTTGTCCGTCACGACGACACCGAAGCGCTGGTAGTCCTCCACTTCCTTCACCCAGATGATCCCGTCCGCGTCCACGCTCTTCACTTTGGACAGATCCGCGTCGAAGATCGTGTCGACGAAGATGATGAGCACGGGCTGATCTACATAGGGGCGCGCGAGCGCGATCGCGCCCGCCGTCCCATCCTGTACCTTCTGCTCGATGAACACCGAGGGCACGTCCATCTCGGCGCGCGCGAACTCCTCGACCTTCTCCTTGAGATGGCCCGTGATGTAAATGATTTCCTCGACGTTGCCCAGCTTCTTCAGCTCGTCGAGGACGTACGACATCACCGGCTTGCCCGCGACCTTCATCATCGGCTTGGGCGTGACGTGCGTGTGCGGGCGAAGACGGGTTCCCTTCCCCGCCAGTGGGATGATCACTTTCATGGCTCGGTTGTCCCCTCTCTGCCGTATTTGTCGCTCAGACGAACGACGTCGTCGATTTCCGGCGTCGATACTTCCAGCACATCGCAGTCCGTCAGGGCAACCATCTGATGAATGGTCCCCGGTGTGATTCTGAATGATTCACCAACCTTGAGCTTCATGTCGTCGAGAATGTCGTCGCCCTCCCTCTGAACGCGATACACGATCTCGCCCGAAAGCAGGTGGACGGTTTCATCCTTCCTGTTGTGATATTGCACCGACAGCTCGTGGCCGGCGTTGATATGGAGAATCTTCCCCACGTACCGCTCGGACTGTGCCCAGATGGTCTCGTGTCCCCACGGCTTCGGCACGTGCGTCACCTTTGCCCGGCCAGACTTTGGTCTCTCGGCGCGTCGCTTGGCCGTTGCTCTCGAAGCGGCGCCCCTCTGAGCAGTCTTCTTCTTTGGCATGCATAAATATCTATGGTGGCGTCGCGTGCAGCCACTCGACGTCTTCACATTCAGGACCGACGAAGCCGGAAGCGGAAGAGAAAGAGCTGGAGGGAGATCAGCTCCAGCGCAGCACGATTTTGCCGAACGTCTCGTTGGATTCCATCAGCGCGTGCGCGGCACGGATTTCGTCGAATGGGAAAACCCGATCGACTACGGGCTTGAACCGGCCATCCTCAAAGAGCGGCACGCCGCGCTCGGAAAAATTACGCGCCAAAGCAATTTTTTCTTCCAGCGCCCGCGCGCGCAGCACCGTGCCCACCATTGTGAGCCGCTTTCTGAGCAGCACCCCCATGTTGAATTGCGCAGTCGCGCCCGCAGTGAGACCGACCACAACGATCCGCCCGCGCAACGCCATCACGCGCAGGTTTCCCTCGAGGTAGTTCCCGCCCACCAGATCCATCAGGGCATGCACGCGCTCGGCGCCGACAGCCGACTGGACATGCGCGGCCCAATCGCCTCGCGAAGCATCAATACCGACATCGAGGCCGAGCTGTTTCGCCCGCTCGAGCTTGCCCGCCGTACGCGCCGTCCCGACTACTCTCGCTCCCGCCACGCGGGCGATCTGCAGCCCCGCGGTTCCGACCCCGCTCCCCACCGCGTGAATGAGCAGCGTCTCACCAGCGCGAAGCTCCAGTCGGTTAAAGAGCGCATCGTACGCCGTCAGAAAAGCCTCCGGAATCGCGGCGGCGTCTTCCCACGACATCCCCTTGGGAACCGGCATCGCTTCTCTCTCGTGCACGCACAGATACTCGGCGTGACCTCCACCGCCGACGATCCCCATCACTCGGTCGCCGGTCTTCCACAGAGTCGCGGCCGGCCCGAGCGCATCTACTTCGCCGGCGTACTCCATCCCGCTGATGTCCGCCGGCACGCCAGGCGGCACCGGATAGTTCCCCTGCCGCTGCAGGATATCCGCGCGGTTGAGCGCGGACGCTCTCACCCGCACGCGAATCTGTCCGACACCGGGCTCCGGTTTGGGCCGCTCCTGCACCTCGAGCACCTCCACCCCACCCGGACGCGTGATGATGACGCATTTCATTGCTCCAAGTTATTCGGACGCGCTCGCCGATGCTCTCCATCTTGAGCCCGCAGCCCCCAGCCGCCCCGAAGATTGCACCCGGCAGGTAGTCTTCGGTTGCAGTTGGTAGCAGCGCGCAAACGAAAGGCCGGCTCCTTCGAGCCGGCCTTCGGGCTGCACCTGCAGTCTCGCCCTACCGAACCTTGTTGCCGCTCGGATCCCACACCTCGACCGTTCCAAGATTCCGCGCCCGAATCGGCGCCTCGATCTTGGAGAGGTCGCCCGCAACCACGACGATCACGTTGTCCGGCGTTAGCTTGCTCGCCGCCACGCGCTTCAGGTCATCGGGCGTCACCGCCGACAACCGCTCACGATAGGTCGTGTAGAAATCGAGCGGGAGTCCCCACACAATCAGGTTTTGCAGGCTCGCGGACAAACCCTGAACGCTCTGCACCGAGTTGGGGAACCCGGACACCAGATTGTTCACCATGCCTTGCAGCTCGCTCGCGGGTACAGCCTCGCTCGCGATTCTGCGGTACTCGCCTATCGCCTCGACGAGCGCGGAATCGGTGGCGTTCGTTCTCACCTCCGAGTTCGCTCGGAACGCTCCAGCGCCCGGCCTCAGATCCAAACCGCTGAACGCCCCGTACGTGTAGCCGTGCTTCTCGCGCAGATTCATGTTCATCCGCGAGCTGAATCCGCCGCCGAGGACATGATTCAAGGCGACCATGGAGATGTAATCCGGGTCGGTCGCGCGAAAACCGGCCTGGCCGACGATGATCGACGACTGCACCGAACCCGGACGGTCGATCAGAATCACCCTCGTCCCCGTGCTCGCCCTCACTGGATTCGTCACGGCCGGCAGTGCAGCGCGGCTCGCCCTCCATCCGCCGAATGCCTGCTGTGCAACGGATCTCGCTTCAGCGGGCGAAATGTCTCCCACCAGCAGCAGCGTGGCTGCCGACGGAGCGAACATCGTTCGATGCCAGTTGACGACATCGTCGCGCGTAAGTCCGCCGATCGTGGCTAGATTGCCGCTCGCCGGACGTGAGAAGGGAGCGGTGCTGTCGAACGCCGCAAGGATGAACGCATCCGCCGCGAGTCCCGCGGTTCGCGCGTGACTCTGTTGATACGCCGCGATAGCCTGGTTCTTCACCCGGCCGAAGTCGCTCGCGGGAAGGCTGGGAGCGATGATCGTCTTCGCCGCCAGCTCCATCGCCTGCGGAAACACGTTCTTGAGCGCGACTACGTCGGCGAATGAAGTGCTGAATCCCGCACCGGTGCCGTATTGTGCGCCAAGGGCATCCATCGCCCGGGCGATGTCGGCGCCCGTCATGGTGCCCGTCCCCTCCGACAGCAGACGCCCCGTCAGCGAGGCGAGACCGCTCTTCGCCGCCGGTTCGCGCATGGCGCCGGCGTCGATGATCACCCTGCCCTCCACCACCGGCAGCGTGTGCTTCTGGACGAGAATGACTTTCAGCCCGTTGTCGAGTTGGAACTGCTCGACGGCTGGGAACACGTACGGCCGGAGAGCGCCGGGCGGTGGCGGCTGCATTGTCTGGGCACGAGCCGCGTCAGACGCGAAGATAAGAGCAAGGGCAAGCGATACCGCGAGCCCGCGATTGGAAATAATGGAGCGTTGCATTACGGCGTCCTCGTCGAAGAGGTCTGGGCGGTCTTTTTGGCGGGGACGTAAACGAGAATTGACCGATTCGTTGGAACCAGACGATCGCGCGCGACTGCGTTGAGATCCGCGAGCGTGACGCGGTCGAACTCACCGAGAACCTTGTTCACGTGATCGGGATCGTGGAAGAATGTCCACCCTTCCGCGAGACGATCCGCTCGGCCCCCGAAACCTCCCGTTGTTTGCAGTCCGTCGACGAACGCGAATCGCTCCGACGCGCGCGCACGATCGAGCTCCGGCTGGGTGAAGGACGAAGCCCCCGCCAGCTCCACCAGCATCGCCTTCTCGAGCGAATCGGGATTGCTGCCCGGCTTCCCGGTCGCGATGAACACCAGCATGTCAGCGCCGTCGGCCAGACCAAAATTGAATCCGGCGACGTTGGTGGCAACCTGCTGTCTCCGCACGAGCGCGTCGTAGAGACGCGACGAGCGGCCACCGCCCATGATGTCGCCGAGCAGGCTGATGACCGGCGCTCGGGGATCCTTGGCGGACGACACTCGGTACGCCACGTAAATCGCCGGCGCGGGCGCCTGAGCGTCCTGGACTACGCTGCGCTGCTCCTGCCCGACGGTCGCCGGCACCCTCATGTTCGCGAGCGGTGGCGCGACCGGCCCGCGCGGAATGGGTCCGAAATACTTCCGAACCATCGCCTTCGCCTGCGGGACGTCGATATCCCCCGCGACAACGAGCACCGCGTTGTTCGGTGCGTAGTAGGTCTTGAAGAAATTTCTGACATCCGTCACGGACGCGTTCGAGAGGTCAGTCATCGACCCGATCACCGAGTGATGGTACGGGTGGCCCGCGGGGAACAACGCTTCTCCTGTCTTCTCGAGCCAGGTCCCGTACGGCTGATTGTCGACGCTCTGCCGGCGCTCGTTCTTCACGACTTCGCGCTGGTTGTCGAGCTTCGCCTGCGTCAGCGTTTCGGTGAGTGTGCCCATGCGGTCCGACTCCAGCCAGAGCGCCAGCTCGAGCTGGTTCGAGGGAATCTGCTCGAAGTAGTTGGTGCGGTCCCAGCTCGTGGTGCCGTTGATGTCGGCGCCCGCTCTTCCGCCCGCCGCTTCGAGCAGCGCAAAGTGCTGGCCGTCGGCGACGTTCTTGGATCCCTTGAACATCATGTGCTCGAACAGGTGCGCGAAGCCGGTCTTGCCCGGCTGCTCCATTTTCGATCCGACGTTGTACCATAGAAGTACGGCGGCTACGGGCGTCGAGTGATCTACGTGGTAGAGCACAGTCAACCCGTTCGGCAGCGTCTCCTTGGTGTAGTCGATGCGCAGCTCGGGACTCCTGCCCGGCTGTCCATTCTTGCCTGCCTGGGCACCGGCATTGGCGGCGGCAAGGCACAACAGAGAGACCGCAAAGTAGCGAAGTCTCATTCGACCTCCATGAGATTTTAGATGCCGGCAGCTGGACGGGAGCGGCCGGAATGGATGCCCAAAATAGGCGCAAGTACGCTCACCGTCGAGTGGTAAAGTCGAGCCCGCCGCCTTTTGTGTTTGGGCATCGCAGAGATCGATCAAGACGCGCGATGCCAGTTTCCGGAACTCTCTAACGCCAGTATGAAAGCTCCAAGCGATCAGCTGCAAAGCCGACAGCTCCCTGCTTCAGTTTTGTGGATGCCAGCCCAACCGCCCCAATCCCTGACCAAGCCGTCATTCGTAGCGCAGCGACTCTATGGGATCGAGACCCGCCGCCCTTCTCGCCGGCCACACGCCGAACACTATTCCCACGAACCCCGAGAAGAAAAACGCCAGCAGGATCGACGACGGCGCCACCGACGTATTGAAGTTTCCGAACTTCGCCAACCCGAACGCAGCAGCCCACCCGAACGCAATTCCGCCCACACCGCCGAGTAGGCATAGCACCACCGCCTCGATGAGGAACTGAAGCAGAATATTCTTCGGCGTCGCGCCGAGCGCCTTTCTGACTCCTATCTCGCGGGTACGCTCCGTCACCGACACCAGCATGATGTTCATGATGCCGATTCCGCCGACGAGAAGACTCACCGCCGCGATTCCCGAGAGGAGAAAAGTGAAGATCTGCGTCGTCTCGCCGAGCGTGTTCAGGAAGTCGGCCTGGTTGCGGATCTGGAAGTCGTCCGGAATTCCGACGCGCAATCTGTGCACACGACGGAGCGTCTTCTGAATCGCCGCCATCGCCTGTGGAATCTCCGCCTCCGAAGCGGCGAGCACTCCAATCTGCCGGAGCCTGTCGTTGCCGAAGACGCGGAACTGCGCGGTCGTGAGCGGGAGCAGTACCTGGTCGTCAGGATTTCCGAATCCGCCGGAGTTCCCCTTGCTCGCGAGCACACCGACCACCTGGAACAAGAATCCGCCGATTCGAACGTTCTGCCCGACGAGACTCGCCGCCGGCACGCCGAGATTGTCGGGAATCGCCGCGCCGAGAACTGCCACGCGCCGGCTCGCGCGGTCGTCGCCCTCGGTGAACATCTTCCCGTTCGCCATCGTGTACTTGCGCACGTCGAGATAGTTGGGCGTCGTGCCAAGCACGGTGGTATTGGTGTTCGTGTTCAGGTACTGAACCTGGAGCTGCTTCTGCATCTCGGGTTCGACCGCGGAAATTGACGACCCCGCGGAGTCGAGCGCCTTCGCGTCCGCAACCTTCATCGGCGCGCGGTCGTTGCCAGACGAGACTCCGCCGGGCGCGTAGATCTGCCCGGGCTGGACCGTGAGAAGCGTCGTTCCGAGCGCGCTGATCCGCGCGTTGACGGATTCCTGCGCGCCTCGTCCAAGTGCGACCACGGCGATTACAGCTCCCACTCCGATGACGACGCCAAGCATCGTCAGGAACGAGCGCAGCTTGTTCGCTCTGAGCGCTGCGAGCGCTACGCCAATCGTTTCTCCGAGTAGCATGGTACTACCCCCCTATGTACCTGGTGGCCGTCAACCGCCGCCCCCACCGCGACCTCCGCCACCGGCCGCGCCGCCCGCCGCGGGAGTGGTCGGTTGCTGGAGTCCCCCACCCGAGCCGGCTCTCACGCGAGCCTGAAGCTGGTTGCGCTGGGCCTGCAACACCGCAGGTCCGAGCAGTGCCACCTGTTCGCCTTCCTGTACGCCGCTCACGATCTCGGTGTAGTCGAAATCGCTGACTCCTACTCGAACCACTCGTGGCGAGTATTTGCCGTTCTTCTTCCCGAATACGAACATCGCGCCGCCGGTCCGGCCGGTTGCTCCCCCTCCGGAACCGCCGCCCGCCGCGCCACCACCACCACCACCACCACCACCACCGCCGCGTCGGCCAGTCGATGAAGCGGTTCCCGAGGCTGCGCCCTGTCCGCCCAATCCGCCGCGTGTCGAGCTCGCCGCACCGTACCTGCGGCCACCTGTCGTGTCAGCCGAAGACGCCGTAGACGATGCTGTCCCGCCCGTTCCAAAGCCGCGTGCCTGCCGCGCCGCTGCCGTCGCCGCCTTCAACGAGTCGGGATTGACCCCTAGAACCGGAGCCACCGTCGCCGCGTCTTTTGCGTTTCGTATCGCATCACTCGGCACCGCGAGAACATTGTCTTTCCGCAGGATGTCCATCACCACCTGTCCGTTCATGCCCGGCATGAGCGCGCCGTCAGAGTTGGTGAGACTCACGAGAACCGGGAACATCGTGACGCTCGATTGCACGACCGCCTGCGGCTCGACTTGCTCGACGACACCCACAAATTTCCGATTCGGGAACGCGTCGACAGTCACCGTAGCGGTCTGACCCGACTTGACATTGCCAATGTCCGTCTCGTTCACGAACGCGCGCATCCTGATCTTGCTGAGGTCGGCCATTTCGAGAATGGTCGTACCGCCGCTCGCCGCGGTCGAGGCTGACGTGATCACCGTCCCTACCGACACCGGACGCAGGATGATGGTGCCGTTTGTCGGCGCGCGAACGGTAGCATCCTCCAATTGGAGTTTCGCGGTCGAGAGATTCGTCCGCGCTTTGATGACGGCGGCATCGGCATTCGCGAAAGCGAGCGTCGCTGCCTCCATCTCCACCGCCGTGATGATCTTCTGCTGGTACAAGTCCGCGGACCGGTTGCGCTGCGCCAGTGCGACAGCCCTCGCCACAGTCGACGAGGCGAGATCCGCCGCTGTCTGGTCGTACTGATTCTGCACAGTGCGCGGGTCGATCTGAACCAGCAGATCGCCAACTTTCACGTTCGAGCCGACATCGACGGGCATCTTGATGATCGTGCCCGAGGCTTTGGACTTCACTTCGACGATGTCGATCGGTTCCACGGTGCCGTTCGCCTGCGCGCTCAGCACGATGCTGCGACGCTCGACCGGCGCCGTCTCGATCACGAGGGCAGGATCAGTGCTCTTCTTGCACGCACCAAGCGCAATGATCGCAACCGCCGCGATCTTCCTCAGCGACGAGACGTGAACCGCACGACCGACCTTTCTGTTGTCTTTCATTTGATTGCTTGAAGTTTCAGAACCGTGCATTACTGCAGGTCCCGCCCGATGAGCGCTTCCAGCTGCGCCCGCGCGATCCGGTAGTCATACCGCGCCTGAATGAGGGCCTGCTCCGCCTGCGCCAGCGCTGCTTGTGAAGTGATCAGGTCAAGGAGCACCGAAGCACCGATGTTGTACCGCTGCTGCTGGACGCGAACATCCTCCTCGGCGGCCGCGACCGACGCGACCTGCACCGCGACCCTCTGCGATGCACCACGCAGCGCGCCGATATACTGAGTGAGCGACTGCTGAGCAGCCAGCTGCGAGTCTCGCAACGCAGCCTGTGCGTTGACCTCGGCGACTCGCGCTCGCACAACCTGCTCTTCGCGAAGAAAATTGTTGAATACTGGATACGAAAGCGAGAACGACAACCGGCCGTTATAGCTGAAAGGATCGGTGCCCAAGCCGAAGCGCGGATCAATGCCACTGCCGGTGCGGGAATAGTTCGCGCTCAGCGACGGCAGGTACGTTGCCTTCGACGCTTTCCTCGCTTCCTCGGCCGCGTCGACGACCGCCTGTGCTTGTTCCACTGCAGGACCACGCTTCGCGAGCGCGGCGAGCTCCGCGCTGTCCGGAAGCGCAGCCATGTTCTCCTGGATGGATGCCGGATCGACCGTCACCGGCACCTCGGATCCAACGAGCCTCGTGAGCGCCGCATCGGCCGCCTCCTTATTGGTCTGAGCGGTAATCAGGGCGAGCTGCGCATTTCCAATCTGGACCACGCCGCGCAGCGAATCTGAGCGCGTCGCGACTCCAGCCCGCACCTTGGCGACGGAAGTCTTGAATTGCTCCTGCGCCTGGGCCATCTGCAGTTCCGCCGCGTCCCAACTCTCGATCGCGGCGAGCACTGCGTAGTACTGCTGCTTGACCTGCAGCGCGACGTTGTACTTCACCGCCACGCGATTGGCTTCCGCCGCTACAATGTTGAACTTCGCGGTGCGCAGATCATACAGCCGCTGCCCGCCGTCGAACAGCGTCATGCCGAGCGATAGTCCGGTGCTGTTCGTGGGCGCCGACGTTATCGCGACCTGCTCACCGTTCTGGTTGATTCGAGTCTGCCCGCCTCCGAACTGAATCACTCGACCCGCATTCAGAGTTGCGCTCGGAAGGATCGCACCGATCGCCGACACGCGCGCCGCTTTGCTCGTTCTTTCGGTGCCCTCCGCCTGAATCGCCTGGGGCGAATTCTGTTGCGCCATCCTTATCGCCTCGTAGAGCGAGATCTTGCGCGCACTGTCGGGGGCTCGCGCGAGGCCGGGCTGCAAGCCGGGCTTGAGAACCTGCGCGCCCAATGTGGGGACGGCCAGGAATACCAGCGTGATGGCCGTGAGTAGTCTCAGCGGCGTCTTTCGATTGAACGACATGTGTAAGAAGACGGGACTGGTTGAGTACGAAAGGGCCGCACAGGACCGGGGCCCCTCAATAAATACGCCCAGGCGGGCAGTTCTGCTGATCTCGCACCCTACCGGCTGACCGTTGCCAGCATCCTCTGCCTGAGAGATGCGAGCCGGCGCCGTACCGATCCGTCCATGACCGTATCTCCCACCTTCACGATCACGCCACCCAGAATCGCCGGGTTGAGGGAGATGTGCGGGACGACGCGCTTGCCGAACAGCCGCGACAGCTGCTTCACCAGGGCATCCTTCTCCGGCTCGGCCGGCTCGCGGGCGACCGTCACGTTGACGTGAACCCGGTCCTCCGACTCGTCGATAAGACTCCTGTACTCCGATGCGATCTCCGGAATCAACATCTGCCGGCGCTTCATGATTACCGTCTCGAGAAACCGCAGAAAGAGCGGCGGCACCTTTTTGCCCAGCGCCTTCTTCAAAAGCTCGATCTTGCGCGAGGCTGACAGTTTCGGCGACTCGAGAAAAGTCCTCAACGTATGATCCTCGCGCATCCCCACCGAGATGGCGTCGATGAGCGCGCCCCACTCCTCCTGCTCCCCGCTCTTCCGAGCGAGGGTCAGAAGAGCCTCGGCGTAATTGCGGCCGATCCTTTCCTCGTTCATCCGCGCCTGGTCTCCGTCACGGGAATCGACGCGAGGAAGCTCTCGACGATCTTCCGGTTCGCCTGGTCGTCGAGATTCTTCTCGATCACTTTGCTCGCGCCGGCGATGGCCAGCTCGATCGCCTCGCGACGCAGCTCGGCGATCGCCCGCTCCTTCTCCTGCTCGATCTCGCCGCGGGCGCGCTCCAGCATCTGTTGCTGCTGTTGGTGCGTCTCCTCGATCATCTGCGCGCGCAGAGTCTCACCCATCTGACGCCCATCGAC
>JADGQV010000027.1 GCA_017881465.1 Gemmatimonadaceae bacterium | reverse complement strand
GCGCTCCCGAATGGAGACGTTGGTCCGTATGCCTCCAGGATGTTCATCATCTCGGTTATCGTGGTCCCGCCGGACGAAGACGGCGGCATCGAGATCAGCGAATAGCCGCGATAGCTGCTGCGTACCGGCTGGCGCCACACCGGCTGGTAGCGAACGAGATCTTCCTTGGTGATGAGGCCGCCACTCCGCTGCATCTCGGCGGCGATCGAGTCGGCGATGCTGCCGCGATAGAAATCCCGTGACCCCGAACGGGCAATCAGCCTGAGCGTGCGCGCCAGCTGTAACTGGACGAGTCGCGATCCAATGGCGGGAGGCGCGCCGTTGGGAAGAAAGACCGATTTCCCCGCAAAGCCGCTGATTCGATACTTCTCGCCGGAGAGCGAAGCATGCAGCGTCGAGTCGACGATGAAGCCTTCCGAAGCGAGACGTATCGCTGGAGCGAGCACTCGCGAGATCGGCAGCACGCCATACTTGCGATGCGCTTCGATCATTCCGGCGACGGCGCCCGGGACGCCCGACGCCTTCGGTCCGATCATGCTCTCGCCGGTGAGCTTCCCGTTCGGGCCGACGTACATGTCGCGCGTCGCGGCCAGAGGCGCGGTCTCCCGATAATCGAGTGCGTCGGTGCGACCGTCCGCCATTCGTATCACCATGTAGCCGCCGCCACCGAGGTTTCCCGCCTCGGGGAACGTGACGGCTAGCGCAAAGCCGGTCGCGACCGCGGCATCGACAGCGTTTCCGCCCTGCTTCATTACTTGAGCGCCAACCTCGGCGGCGAGGCGATTGTTGCTGGCGACGATTGCGTGCTGAGCGAATGTCGCGCGAGCCCCGGCGGGAAAGCGCCAGCTGGCCGGAAAAACGGCGGGGACGCGCTTCGGTATTGCGGGATCGCCAGCCGCCTGGCGCGTGGAAGGCGCCGCGGCCACGAGCCAGGCGGACGCCGCGACGATCGTCGTGGCGAAAACCAGTTTCTTTTTCAGAGCGAATCTCCGGAGGGTGCGAGCGTGAATTCTATCCACGTCGCACCCCGGGTGTCACCTACGGGCGGTGGGTCCTGCCGTCGAAACCGGCACCTCGCGCTACCTGCTGGCGGCGCTACCTAGCGGCGGGTCGTGCTGCCGCCGAAGCCCATGCGAAGCGACAGGCGCAGCCCGGGCATGCGGTTCGTGTTGCTGGTGCCGTTCGACAACCCCTTTCTCTCGTGGATCGCGAACGCAAAATAGTCCGAGATGAGATCGAGGTTCGTGCGGTCACTGAGCCCGTAGCCCAACCCATATCCAAGGGCAAACAGCGGGTCGATGTTTCCGCCGCTCGGTGCCAGTTTTGCTCCGTCGGAATCGCGCTTCAGATTCCTGTACGCGACGACTCCGCCGTTGAGCTCCAGCACCTGATGGAAGCCGATTCCCGCTCCGGAGTGAAACGACGCGACGAGAGTCATCAGATCGAGATGCGCGTCGCAGCTCGAACATTGCGCTCCGCCGCCACTGCCAGTCGGAGCAAACACCAAACCTGTCGACGAGTACACGAAGGGCACGTGCGCCCAGCTTCCCGAGAAGCCGAAGGACGAGCCGTTGCTCCCTCCCTTCTCGATGGATCCGCGATACTGAAAGTCGGTGGAATTACCAAAGTTCCAGTTACTCGCGGTTGCGCCGTCATTGACGGCGGTGGGCTGGAATCCGGCAACTCCGGCGGTAATCCAGAACCCCGGATTATTCGTGTACGCGCTGGGCCGCCGCGGCATCTGCGCGCTGAGTGTTCCCGCGCTGAACATCAACGTCAATAACGCCAGAGAAAAACGTCTCGTCATGTTGCTCCAAGTTGTCTTGCAATTCGCGCGAGCCGTCGGGTAAGTTTGGTCGTGACTCACCGCTCGGCTGCGCATTGATGTTGGACCCTCGCGAAACGGAGCGCCGCAACCCGCGTACCGTCTCGATCGATCTCGCGTCCCCCCTCGAGATCGTAGACATGATAAACGCGGAAGATCGCAGTGTTCCCGAGGTTGTTGCGACACAGCGCGAGCAGATCGCCCGCGCAATCGAGCTTGCCGAAGCAACGTTTCGCTCCGGAGGACGATTGTTCTACGTCGGGGCCGGTACATCAGGACGACTGGGAGTGCTCGACGCAAGCGAGTGTCCACCGACCTTCGGCACCAAACCGGAAATGGTGCAGGGCATAATCGCCGGCGGACTTCCGGCCTTGACGCGGTCGCAGGAAGGAGCGGAGGACATCGTCCAGAATGGCGCGCTCGCGATGGACGAGCACGGCGTGAACGAGAAGGACCTCGTAATCGGGATCGCGGCCTCTGGCACGACGCCCTACGTGCGCGCGGCCCTCGAGCGCGCCGCCACGCTCGGCGCCAAAACCGGAATCGTCGCATGCTCGCCGCCGCCCGCCGACCTCGTGGCGAAAGTCGACGTGACGATGCTTCCGATCGTCGGCCCCGAGGTCGTCACTGGCTCGACGCGGATGAAAGCCGGGACCGCGACCAAGCTCGTGCTCAACACCATCACGACCGGCGCCATGATCAGGCTCGGCAAGACGTACGGCAATCTGATGGTCGACCTCCGCGCGACGAACAACAAGCTCATCGACCGGAGCCAGCGAATTGTGATGGAAGTCTGCGGAGTGTCGCGAGATGAAGCGACGAAGCTCCTCGAGCGCGCGGACAAGAGCGTCAAGCTTGCGATCGTGATGCAGAAGAAGGGAGTCTCGCGTGAGGAGGCCGAGAAGCTCCTCGCCGAAAACGGCGGCGTGGTCCGGCGCGTCACCAGGGATGCGCCGCCTCCCATCAGAGACGCGTAGGATGTCGTCCGGTGTCGTCGTCGGCTTGATGTCGGGCACTTCCCTCGACGGAATCAGCGCTGCGGTGGCGCGCTTCCGCGATGCGAGCGACGGCCGCATCGACGTCGATCTCCTCGCCCATACATCCCGCGCGTACACGAGCGCCCAGCGCACGCGACTGACAGCCGCACTCGGCGCTGGAGCTCCCTCCGAGTATTGCCGGCTCAATTTCGATCTCGGAGGGTGGCTTGCCGATGCGGCGATTGAGGTGATGGCCGAGGCCGGCATCGCACGCGATGACATCGTGGCGATCGCATCGCACGGTCAAACGATCTGGCACGAGCCCGGGCACTCCACCTGGCAGTGGGGCGAAGCCGCCGTCATCGCCGAGCGAACGGGCATCGATGTCATCAGTGACTTTCGTGTGCGCGATGTCGCCGCGGGCGGGCAGGGGGCGCCGCTCGTTCCGATCGCCGACGCGATGCTCTTCTCTTCCGAGTCGGAGTGGCGAGGTCTGCAGAATCTCGGCGGCATCGGCAACATCACGGTCGTGCCGCCACACGGCCAGATCGAAAGTGTCCGCGCATTCGACACCGGTCCCGGTGTCGCCGTGATCGATGGAGTGACGCGAGCCATCCGGCCCGATCTTACCTACGATGTGGATGGAAAACTTGCGCGCGCGGGCAAGCCCAACGTGCGGATAGTGGCCGAGCTGATGAAGCATCCCTATTTCAGCGCAGCGCCGCCAAAATCCACGGGCCGCGAGCTGTTCAACTCCGACTACGTACAGAGACTGATCTCGGCCGCCCGCGCCGCCGGCGCCAGCGACGAAGACGTCGTCGCCACCGCGGTTCAGCTGACTGCCGAGAGCATCGGAGACGCGTACCGGCGATTCATAGCTGAACCAGTCCGCGAGGTACTGGTCTCCGGAGGCGGCGCGAAGAATCCCGCATTGTTCGCCGCGATCGAGAAAGCCGCTTCACCGATAGTCGTTCGCCACTTCGACGACATCTACTTCGACGGAGAGGCGAAGGAAGCCGTGGCCTTCGCATTGCTTGGATACCTGCACGTGATGAAACGACCGGGCAACGTTCCTACCGCCACTGGCGCGCGCGGTCCTCGCGTGCTGGGGAAGCGCACGCCCGCATGAGTGAGATCGCCGAGCTTTTCTACCCGGCCGTCCGCTGGGATGCATCCCGCGGCCACGAGGGCGAGCGGGCAGCCATCGAGCAGGCGCTGAAGCTGGGCGTCGGCGGCTTCATTCTGTTCGGCGGTCCCTCGGAGCAGATCGCCGAGCTGACCGAGCATCTTCACTCCAAGTCGCACATCCCGCTCCTGATCGGCGCGGATCTGGAGCGCGGAGCGGGACAGCAGTTCGCGGGGCAGACCGCGTTGCCGCCGCTGGCGGCGATCGCTTCGCTGGAGGACATCCAGGCGGTGCGGCGATCGGCTGCCATGAGCGCGGCCGAGGCCCGGGAGCTGGGAATCAACTGGATATACGCTCCCGACTGCGACATCGACGTCGAGCCCAGCAATCCGATCATCGGAACGCGCTCGTTCGGAAGCGATCCCGAACGCGTGGGCGAGTATGCGGCAGCGTGGATCGACGCGTGTCAGGCGGAAGGCGTGCTCGCGTGCGCAAAACATTTTCCCGGGCACGGGCGCACGACCGTCGACTCGCACAAGGAGCTGCCTCGCGTCGAGGAGTCGGCGGCGACGATTCGCGAAACGGATCTCGTTCCGTTCCGGTGGGCGATCGAGCGCGGAGTCGCGTCGATAATGTCCGCACACGTCGCGTTCCCGGCGCTCGACCCAAGCGGCGCGCCGGCGACGCTCTCGCGCGAGATTCTGACCAACCTCCTGCGCAACGAGCTCGAGTTCACTGGTCTCATAGTCACCGACGCCCTGATCATGGAGGCGGTGCTCGGGGGCGGAGAGTCGGAGGCGGTGGTCCGCGCGCTCGACGCCGGCTGCGATTGTCTGCTCTATCCGACGAACGTCGTCGAATCAGTGGAGGCGGTACAAAAGGCAATCGACGAAAAGCGGCTCGACGGAGACAAGATCCGCCAGTCGATCGAGCGGCGCAGAAGATGGGCGCGCTGGGCGGCGCTCTCGCGGGACACGAATCGTGTCGGGCGCGACGAGAGTGGATGGTCCTCTCAGCTGGCGGAGCAAGTCGTGCACATGTTGCGCGGGAAGCTGCCGTCGCTCCAGCAGCCCTGGAACCTCGTCATCGTGGACGACGATCTTGGCGGACCATATCCCGCTCCATCGCGCGATCCCCTCATCTCGGCGTTGCGAACTGGCGGAGTGGATCTGGCGGTGAATGGGGACGGTGCCGGTGGCGCGGGCGCCACCGTGATTGCTCTGTTTGGTGACATCCGCGCCTGGAAAGGAAGGCCGGGTTACTCGTCGTGGTCAAAGGAGACCGTGCGCCGCTCGCTCGAGCGCGCAAAAGCCGGAGATCGCCTCATCGTTCAATTCAGCCACCCGCGCCTCGCGGCCGAGCTGGATGCGGACGCTCCGATCCTCTGCGCGTGGGGCGGGGAAGCGGTGATGCAGCGAGCAGCCGCGCGGGTCTTGCTGCGCGAGCTGGCCGCGAACCGCGCTGGGAAGGGCGCGCAGGCCGCGCGGTAGCCCTACTACAGGGAGAAGCTCGATGAGCGAGAGCACCGCGAGGGAGAGCACCGCCAAAACGTCGCCCGTCCGCATCTTCGCCCAGCCGAAGATGGCAACGCTTCTTGTGCTCGGCTTTTCGTCGGGCTTGCCGTTCTATCTTACCAGCAAGACTCTCCAGGCGTGGATGACGACGGCGAAGGTCGATCTCGCCACGATCGGATTCTTCAGTCTCGTCACGCTACCGTACTCGCTCAAGTTCGTGTGGGCGCCGGTGATGGACCGCTACGTCCCGCCGTTCCTCGGTCGCCGCCGCGGATGGGTGTTCATCACCCAGGTCCTCCTGCTGCTCGCCATCGCCGCAATGTCGCTGCACGATCCCCGGACCGGACTGAAAATGCTCGCGATCAATGCGATCGCGATCGCGTTCCTGAGCGCATCCCAGGACATCTCGCTCGACGCGTACCGGACGGATGTCCTGGAGAATCGGGAGATGGGCGCGGGCGCGGCGGTCTTTGTGATGGGATACCGGATTGCGCTGCTCATCACCGGCGGGCTGGCGCTCTATCTCGCCGATTCGATCACATGGCCGACCGTCTACCTCCTTCTCTCGGCGCTGATGATCGTCGGAATCGTCATCACGTTTCTGGCGCCGGAGCCGGTGCTTCGCGAACAGCCGCCGCGCAGCCTCTATGAAGCGGTCATTCTTCCTTTTGGCGAATTCTTTCAGCGCGCCGGCGTGGTCCGCGCTTTCCTGGTGCTGCTGTTCATCGTGCTCTACAAGTATTCCGACAGCCTCGCCGGAAGCATGACGACTCCCTTTCTCCTCAAGACCGGCTTTTCGCAGAAGGAAGTAGGGGCGGTGTTCGGAGGTGCGGGGCTGATCGCGACCATCGTCGGCACGCTGGTGGGGGGTGCCGGGATCGGAAAGTGGGGAATCAACCGCGCGCTCTGGGTGTTCGTGGTTTTTCAGGGGATCAGCAATCTCACCTACTACGCCCTCGCGCTCTCGAGCGAGAGCCACGGCTTCATGGTGACGGCAGTGGTCGTCGAGAACTTCGGGCTCGGGCTCGTCACCGCCGCGATGACCGCGTTTCTGATGAGCATGTGCAACAAGAGATTCACCGCGACTCAGTTCGCGCTGCTCTCGAGTCTCATGGCCGCGAGCCGGGATGTCCTGGTCGCCCCTGCGGGGACGATCGCGGAGTCACTGGGATGGCCGACGTTCTTTCTGATCACGGTCGCTATGGCGGTTCCGCCACTCCTGCTTCTGCCCTTCATCGCCCCCTGGTCGCGCGACCTGCCGATCGGCGCGGCGTCTCACACCGGTGAGACGGTGGCGGCCAACGCCGCTCAGCTGCCGCTGGCGCCGCGGCGATAGTCCTCTTCAGGGGAGCGGAGACGCGCCGTGATGACCGTGACGTTGTCAGGCGCCCCGGTGTGCATCGCTTCCTCGATCAGCGCTGCGCAGATCTCTTCCGGCCGTCCCGCGCCGCGCGCGATCCGTCCGATCTCCTCGGGCGACACCTGGTTCGACAGCCCGTCACTGCAGAGCACGAGAATGTCGTCGTTATCCAGTCTCACGCGATAGAAATCCGTGACTACTTTCTCCTCGGGACCGAGCGCCTGGAGGATGATGTTGCGGTGCTCGCTCTGCGCCGCTTCCTTCGCCGTCATCCGGCCGGCGTCGATCAGCCGCTGCACGAATGACTGGTCCTTGGTCAGCTGCTTCGCTGCGCCTTTGCGCACGAGATACGCGCGGCTGTCGCCGACCTGGGCGATGAACGCCTCGCCGTCGAGTACTAGCGCGAGCGTCGTGGTTGTGCCCATGCCGTGGTGCTCGGGTGATGTGTCGGCCTTCTGGTAGATCGCCCTGTTCGCGACGTCGATGCCACGCTTGAGCGCGGCTTCGACCGATTCAGGCGTGCGCTTTGGCACTTTGTGCCACCAGCGGTGCAGCTCGCTCAGAATCGTCTCGGTCGCGATGGAGCTGGCGAGTGCGCCGGACGCCGCTCCGCCGACACCGTCGGCGACGATGAGGATGAAGGGAGCGGTGTGCACGGAAACGAGGGTGGGCGCGCTCATCGTCGCAATGTCGCCCGTCTCCAGGTTCGCTATCAAAAAGGAATCCTGATTGTCGTGCCTGATCAGGCCGACATTCGAGATCCCAAAACTCTCTGCAATCAATTTTGGCTCGAAGGGAGCGTAGTGGTACGGTCACGGGAGAGCTGCGCCTCCCGGTGCGACAAAAGATAGTGGAACCAATCCAACGAGGGCACTACCCATGCGTATTAGAAAGACTTATACCGCACTGCACGTGCAACCTGGAATTTGACGATGAATGCTTGGGCTTATAGGGGTTTTGCCTGTTGCGTCGCCGTGGCGAGCGCGTCCTGCGCGCCCGCGCCGGGACCATCCGCACCGGCTCCTGCTCCCGTGACCTTTCCGCCGCTCGTTCCTGCTCCTGTTCCCCCCGCTAGTCCGAAGCTGCCACCGGTCCCCGAGGTGCGCGGCCCGCTTCACATCAGCGTCGCGTATCCCAAGCCGGAGCAGCTCCTCACCGTTCGGGATTCGAATTTCATTTTCGGCACCGTCGGAACCGGAGACGCCGCGCTTCGCATCAACGGAGTAGCCGTGCCCGTCTGGCCCAACGGCGCGTTCATGGGATGGCTTCCGGTCCCGCCCGATGGCGCGCCGCGTTACGAGCTGCTCGCGTCGAGTGGGACTGAGAGAGCGCGCCTCGTTCTTCCGGTAAAGATTCCGCCGGGGCCTGATACCACGCACCGCGACAAGCTGGTCGGTGATACGCTTCAACCCGTTCCATCGCCAGACACGCTCATGCCGGTTCCCGGCAATGTGTACGTCACGCTTGGCGCGCCCGCTTCGACGGTGGACGACACGGACCGCGTGACTATCGCTCGCCCCGCTCCGGGAAATGGACAGGATTACAAGTGGTTTCTCTTTCCCGGTACCGTTGTGAAGATCACGGGTGCGGTCAAGGCGAGCGGCGACGACTTCGTGCGCGTCCAGCTTGACTCGATCCAGGAGGCGTGGGTTCTGCGAAGCGAGCTCCAAGCGCAGAACATCTCGACCACCCCTCCGGCAATGTTCATCGGCGACTCTGCGGCGCCCGTCCGCAGGATTGGTGCGGTTCGCATCGAGTCGGGCCCGGAATGGGTCGACGTGGTAATCCCCATGACAGGCCCACCACCGCCGTATCTGGTGGACGAAACCGATCGCTCGCTCTCGCTGCTGCTCTACGGCGTGACCGGAGCGCCAGTGGTCTCGATGATGCCCCAGCCCGCCGACTCGTATCTCAACAGCATCAGCTCGACGCCCGAGCCGAGCAGAGTGCGCTACACGATCAATCTCGAACACGCTCCGTACGGATATCTGGCGCTCTGGCAGAATGGTGCGCTGACCTTCAGGGTGCGGCGTCCGCCCAGGATCGCGGATGCCGCGTCTCCGCTACGCGGTCTCACGATCACCGTCGACCCCGGACATCCGCCCGCCGGCGCCACCGGTCCGACGGGACTCTATGAAGCCGATGCGGTGCTCCAGGTGGGCTTGAGGGTGCGCGATCTGCTCATGCAGCGCGGCGCGAACGTAGTGATGACGCGAATCACCCCCGAGCCGGTCGATCTCGGATTGCGTCCGATCATCAGCCGTCGCGCCAACGCTCAAGCTTTCGTCTCGATCCACCTCAATGCCTTCCCCGACGGCGTGAATCCATTTGTCAACAATGGGTCCCTGACGCTTTATTTCTGGCCAAATTCGATTCCGCTGGGCGTGGCGACTCAGGCGGCGCTGCTGGCCGAGCTGGGACTTCGCGATAACGGAACCAAATTCCAGAACATTGCGGTGGCTCGCGGGACATGGATGCCATCGATTCTCACCGAGGGGGCGTTCGTCATCATGCCGGATCAGGAAGCGGCGCTGAGAACCCCGACGTACCAGGAGGCCTATGCCAGCGCGATAGTGCGTGGCCTCGAGAGCTACTTCGCATCGCTGGCCCAAAAACCGTGAGATCGCTCGCGCTCGCGGCCGCGTTGTTCTTCTGCGCGGCGCGGGCCGCAGGTGCGCAGCTCCCGCCCAACGAGGACTGGCGCACGCTCCGCACGCGGCATTTCCGCGTGCATTTTACTCCAGCGGTCGAAGAAGAGGCGCGCAGAGCGGCGGTCAACGCCGAGCGCGCGTACGCGGAGCTGTCGACGGAGCTTGTTCCGCCGCGCGGCACTATCGATCTGGTCATCTCGGACAACGTCGATTACGTGAACGGCTACGCGACCACATTCCCGGCGAATCGCATCGTCGTTTTCGCGCACCCGCCCACCGATGCCTCCGGGCTCCGCAACTACGATGACTGGAATGCGCTCGTGGTGACCCACGAGCTCACGCACATTTTTCATCTCGACCGCTCGCGCGGGATCTGGCGCTTCGGCCAGGCGGTCTTCGGCAGGAATCCGCTGCTCTTTCCGAATCAGTACGAGCCGCGCTGGGTGATAGAGGGGCTCGCCGTTTATTTCGAGTCGCGAATGACGGGTGTGGGCAGGCTCGAGAGCTCCGAGCACTCGATGACGGCTCGCGCGGCGGCGCTCGCCAATCAATTGCCGACGCTCCAGGAGCTGTCGCCGGGCACATCGCGATTTCCCGGCGGCAACGTCATCTACATCTACGGCTCGCTGCTGTTCGACTACCTGTCGCGCACGCAGGGGCCGGGCAGCATCCGCGATTTCGTCGAGAGCGGTGCGAAGACTCCGCTTCCCTTCATTCTCACGCTGACGTCGCGAAACGCGTTTGGAATGTCGTTTCAGACGGCGTGGGAGCATTGGCGCGACTCACTGGTTCGCGAGATGCGCACACCGCGCGAGGTGATGCCGGGATGGCGCCAGCTCACCAACGGCGGACGCGTCGCGCTCTTCCCGCGCTGGCTCGGCGACACGGCTCTGGTGTACGCGGGCGACAAGGCGCGCGAGATGCCCTCCGCATATGAAGTCACGCTCTCGGGACGAGAGACGCGGCTCGGGCGGCGCAATGGAACGAGTCCCAATGTGAGAATGCCCGACGGTAGCATTCTCTTCTCGCAGCCCGACTTCCTGGATCCGTACCACATCCGGAACGATCTCTACGTGGAGAGAAACGGCTCGCAGACTAGGCTCACGACCGGAGCCCGGTTGACCGCGCCGGACGCCCGCGCCGACGGCGAGATCGTCGCGGTTCAGGACGAGCCGGCGACGACGAGACTCGTTCGGCTCTCGCGCGACGGACGCACCCTCGTGCCGCTCACGTCCACGAGCATCGACGTGCAGTGGGCAGATCCGCGGTGGTCCCCCGACGGCTCGCGCATCGCGGCCGTGAAGCAGAGTCGCGGGGGATCCGAGATCGCCATCATGGATTCGGATGGGAAGATGATCGATTCCTTCGGTGCGACTCACGCCATCAACTCGAGCCCGAGCTGGTCCCCGGACGGGCGGCGCATCTACTTCTCGTCCGAGCGCAGCGGCTCGCCACAGATCTATGTTGCCGACGTGACGACGTTCGCGCCGACGGTGGGTAGGTTGAGCGACGCGTCCACCGGAGTATTCGCTCCCGAGGCATCACCCGATCAAACGCAGCTGGCGACTCTGCTGTTCAAGGCGGACGGATATCATCTCGGCGTCGCTCCGCTCGCGTCGCTCGCGCGCGTTGCCACCGACAGCACGAGGACGAGCCCGCGCTCTGGCTGCACGAATTGCGTCGCAGTCGTGCCCGGGCTTGCGCCACTCGGCGCGGCCGACACCTCGCGCGCGACGAAGTATTCGCCGTGGCTGTCGCTCATGCCGCGCTACTGGATTCCGGTTTTCGCCAGCAGCACGGACGACGGAACATCCTGGGGCGCCGCTACCAGCGGCTCCGACATTGTCGATCGCCACGACTATCTCGTCGAGGTACTTCACAATTCACGATGGGCCGAAAACTCCGCGTGGCTCTGGTACCGTTATGCGGGATTCGGCCTGCCGCTGATCGATCTTTACGCGTCGCAGAACTTCTCGAACGCGAACGACACTCTGGTCAATGGGGCCGCTCGTGCGCCGTTCGGATACACGGAGCGCGAGAGAGTTGTCTCGCTCCAGGCGACGCTCATTCGTCCGCGTTTTCGGACCTACACCCTCGCTTCGATCGGTGCTGAGCTCGACGGCCTCATGCATTCAACTCAACCCGACACGGTGCTAGGGTATCTCTCATCCTTTTACTCCAAGAGACGAAATTCCCCGGCGCTGATTGCGTCGGCGGGCTGGTCGAACGCGCAGCGCCCGGGCCTCAGCATCTCGCCCGAGGATGGAATCAGCATCAGCGCGAACGGACGCCAGCGCTGGCGTGCCGGCACAACCGGCGGAGCCACGCGCAGCGTCGTCGGCACGACGTTGGCCTACAAGTCACTCGACCTCCCGGGTTTTGCGCACCACGTGCTCGCGATTCGCGCCGCGGGCGGGATCGCCGACGACAAGAGCCCCGATCTTTTTTCAGCCGGCGGAATCAGTGGGACGGCGCTCGAGGTCTTCCCCGGCGTTGCGGTTGGGCAGCAACGTCGAACTTTCGGTGTGCGCGGATATCCCGCCGGAACCGAAGGCGGAATTCGCGCATATTCCGCCGCGGTCGAGTATCGGGCCCCGCTCGCCGCACCGTCGCGCGGCTTCCGCTTCATCCCGGCCTTCGTCGATCGGATGTCGCTGACGCTTTTCGGAGAAACCGGCCGGGCGTTCTGTCCGGCGGGCGCCGACACCACACGCGGATTCTGTAGCACCTCGAGTATCGGGAATCCTGCCATGGCTTCTGTCGGAGGCGAGGTCAATATTGACACCGGGTTTCAGCTCGATGTGCAGGCTCGGCTTCGGCTGGGACTTGCCTTTCCGCTGATCAATCGAGAGCGGCTCAGGGCGAGTGTAGCACAGGCTTACGCCACGTTTGGAGCTTCGTTTTGACACCTTTCGGGGCGCGTGTATCTAAGCAAACAGAAAGGTTCCCAGTGGCGACACTACAAGCCGAGCCGCGCGAGTCATCCGCGCCATCTCGACATGCCCTCGCCGGGTTTTTCTCGCTCTTGGTGATCTAACTATTGGCCTCCGGTGTACTTAGAAGTGTCAGGGCTTGCGCCACCATTTTCTGGGCGCGGTTCGCGAGATGCATCCCTGGATCGGTAGATCTCGATGCGCTTCGGCGTGGAAAAAAGATGGTCGAGCATCTATTCGTGATGTGGAATACGTAAATCATTGTCATATAAAGAGATAGGTCAAGACTGGCGCGGACTCACGAATACCGGTAGTATCCGTTCCCGCATCGAAATCACCGATGCCTAAGCCTGTAGTTCCAAGTCCGTCGTCTTCTTACTTGACAACCTGTTTATCCTGCGGAGAGTTGTACCTAATGCCCATACCTGCCGTCCCGCCCCAGGGCGAAGCCCAGCTGAATGACAATGCGCGGACCGTGATCAGCAAACGGTATCTGATCAAGGACGCTACGGGCACGCCTGTGGAGCAGCCGGAAGACATGTTCTGGCGCGTGGCGGGAACGGTCGCTGAGGCAGACCGTCGGTACGGCGCAAGCGACAGCGAGGTTTCAGCAATGGCGGAGAACTTCTACCGCCTGATGGTCGAGCGTCGCTTCGAGCCGAACTCCCCGACCCTCATGAACGCGGGGCGCCCGCTCGGGCAACTCTCCGCCTGCTTCGTTCTGCCCATCGAGGACGCTCTGTCCAACGGTCGCGACGGGATCTACGACACGCTGCGTGCAATGGCGCTAATTCATCAGTCCGGTGGCGGAACAGGGTTTGGGTTCTCGAAGCTGCGCGGCAAGGGCTCGATGGTCCGCTCGACGACCGGCGTCGCATCCGGCCCGGTGTCGTTCATGAAGCTCTACGATGCATCGACCGATGCGGTGAAGCAGGGCGGCACGCGCCGCGGCGCCAACATGGGAATTCTACGCGTCGATCATCCCGACGTCATGGACTTCATTACCTGCAAGGAAGACCTGACGCAGATAACGAACTTCAATATTTCTGTCGCCGTCACCGACAAGTTCATGACAGCGGTGAAGGCCGGCACGAGCTACGATCTCATCGATCCGAGCAGCGGCAAGGTCACCGGCCAGCTCGACGCTCGCGCCGTCTGGGCCAAGATGATCGACGGGGCGTGGAGAACGGGCGAGCCGGGCTGCTTCTTCATAGATGAAGCGAACCGCTACAATCCGGTTCCACACGTCGGACAGTACGAGGCGACGAATCCGTGCGGGGAGCAGCCGCTGCTCCCGTATGACGTCTGCAACCTCGGCTCGATCAACGTCGGCTACTATGTGACGGACGCGCAGATGGATTGGGATGCGCTCAAGCGCGACATCCACCTCTCGGTTCGGTTCCTCGACAACATCATCGACGTCAACAGGTATCCGCTGCCCGAGATTGACGCGCTCTCGAAGAGAATCCGGCGCATCGGGTTCGGCATCATGGGTTTCGCCGACGCTCTCGTGCGCCTTGGCATCGCCTACAACAGCATCGAGGGCTTCGAGTTCGGACGCCAGCTTCAGAGGTTCGTGGACGTCGAGTCGAAGCGTGAGAGCGAGCGACTCGCCAACGAGCGCGGGCCGTTCCCGGAGTGGGCCAGATCGATCTGGGGTCCGGATGAGACGTGCGCGCGCGACGCGAAGGGAAATCGCATTCGCCCAATGCAGCTGCTGCGCAATTGCAACGTCAACACGATTGCTCCAACCGGCACCATCTCGATCATCGCGGGCTGCTCTTCAGGCATCGAGCCGCTTTTTGCCGTTGCGTTCATGCGCAATCAGGCTGGTGCGCTGATGCCCGACGTGAACGAAGACTTCGTCGCGATCGCAAAGAAAGAAGGCTGGTACTCCGACGAGCTGATGGAGAAGATCGCGAAGGAAGGTCACATCCACTTCGACGAAGTGCCGAAGCAGGTGCAGCGCGTATTCGTCACCGCGCACGATATCACGCCCGAGTGGCACGTCAGAATGCAGGCCGCCTTCCAGGAGAATTGCGATTCCGCGATCTCGAAGACGACCAACTTCCCGCGCGCGGCCACTCCGGACGACGTGCGCGAGATCTACGAGCTCGCCTACGCGCTCAAGTGCAAGGGCGTGACGGTGTACCGCGATGGCTCGCGCGACAATCAGGTTCTCTCGACCGGCGCGACCGTGCAGGCGAAGGCGGAGCGCGACGGCAAGGCCGACGCGAGGGCCGAGCGTGGTGAGCTGCACGGCACCATTGCGGAGCTCGAGGCCGAGAACGCGAGACTCAGGCAGGCGGTGTTCGACGTGGAGGCCGAGAATCTTCAGCGCCGCGCCAAGAGAGCGCGTCCCGATACGCTGCGCGGCATCACCACGCGCATCGAGACGCCGCTGGGCACGATGTTCCTCAACATCACCGAGGATGATCGTGGCCAGCCCTTCGAGGTGTTCATCAACCTGGGCAAGGCGGGAGGAGCGGCAATGGCCGACGCCGAGGCAATGGGACGCCTGATTTCGCTGGCGCTGAGATCCGGGATTCCAATTCGCGAAGTGCATCGCCAGCTACGCGGCATCGCGTCCGACAAGGCGATTGGACTCGGACCCAACAAGGTACTGTCCGTCCCCGATGCAATAGGCATCGCGCTCGAGAAATGGATGCGCGAGAAGCAGGGTGTGCAGCAGGAGCTGCTCGGAGGTGCGCCTTCCGCTACTTCTCCCAACGAAGTGACGCAGCCCAAGCCGACTCCCGTGATTGGAGATGCCGGCCAAGGTCAGTATCGTTTCGATGCGGTGAATCGGAGTGAGTCGTTCATCGGCACGTGTCCGGACTGCGGATCGTCACTCGAGATGGCCGAAGGTTGCGCCAAGTGCCACGTGTGCGGATTCAGCGAGTGCGGGTGAGGTAGATCCGCGCTCAGAGACAGAAACGCCGGGCAGTCCTGCCCGGCGTTTTTCTTTTTGGGATATTCGGCAGGAGTTCGCGCCTACTTTATTCCGCCAAACCAGCGCGTACGCTTGATCCCCTTCTGGACCAGATCGGGCGGCCCGTACTCCTTTCCGCGCTTCCACATGAAGTCCATCTCCTCGTTCACGGCCGCGAGAGCGAAACGGGATTCCTTGATCAACAGGAACGCGGCGTAGAGGAGCAGCCCCGCACCGAACAATCCGAGCGCGATCGGAACGAGAGTGAATGCAGAGCTCGTTATCGCCACCAGCCCGATGCTCACGCTCGTGCCCACGAAGAAAGCGAGCGCCGCGTACAGGCGCGACAGCGCACGCTGGAGGAGACGCGATCGCGTCGTCACGAAGTCGAGTTGAACGAAGAGCATCCGTCGCTCTTCTTCGCGATCGTCGCTTCGCTGGTCGGCTGCACGCGGAATCAATGAGCTCGAAATCTCGCGGGTACGCGCCACTGCCTTGCTCAGCCTGTCCGAGGTCGCGAGGATGAGCGATCCACATGCCGAGATGAGCACCGCGGGGGTGATCATCGCGGAGAGAACTGAAATTGCGTCGGGGAAGTTGGTCATCTTCGCTTGCGACTCGTGTCCGCTCGCTGCTGCATCAGGCGGATCTGCCGCGCCGGGCTGTAGATGGAGACAGAGAGCGTCCGCGCAGTATCGACAGATGCAATGGCGGCCATGCCGAATACCATTCCATCCCTCGCCCAGTCTCCGATGACGTCGGTTCTCGGCTCGGCTCGTCCCGTCGACGTCGATTTCCTGCCGATTACCTCTCGAGGGATCGGAGGACCCCAGCGGGTCGTGAACCACTTCTTCAGGGAGTCCCTGGAAGCATGTCGGTCGATTGGCATCAGGAGCGATATCTCTTCGAGGCGCCGCGGCATCGGGCTGAAATAAAGACTTGCGTACCGTGCCCCATGATCCGTCTGGCAGAACATCGTCTGCGTGTCCATACCGACGCAGACGAGCGGTCTGGCGATCTGCGCCTCCGTGAGTTTCGTGGCGCTATCCAGTGAAATCCCGAGTGCCCATCCATGATAAGAGAGGGGGCGTTGCTGGCCCTGGGCTCCCATCAACGCCGGAAGCAATGTTGCCGCGCACAGCAGGCTAGCGGTTCTCATTCGTGAATAATGGGCGAGAGCGCCCAAGTGGGATAGTCGCACTTGCCTTTCCCGCGGCTCGTTGCTCCCTTTAAGCACTTCCTCCGGGAGAACCCCATCATGGACGACAAGAAGATCATTGCGTTGGCGAAAAAGAACGCCGCCAAGGCGGCAAAAACGAGCGGTCGAAAAGGATTCGGCAAGAAATACGACAAGAATCTTTCCGACCTGCCGACAGACGAAGCGACGCTAAAGGAGCGTCAGGAGCACGAGCGCTTCTTCAAGGAGATGCGCAAGCGGGAATTCTGAGAGAAGCGCCGAGGCCTCGGGCTGGTTAGAATTGGAGAGGGGGATTTTCCATGGCCAAGAACAGGCTACAAGAGCTTCACGACGCCGGCCAATCTATCTGGCTCGACAGCATCGATCGTCGAATGCTGCACGACGGCGAGCTTGATCGCCGCATCCGCGACGATGCGCTCACTGGCATGACGTCGAATCCGACAATTTTTCAGAAGGCCCTGGCGTCGAGCAATGCCTACGACGACCAGATCATCGAGGCGGAAGAGCAGGGCCTCACGAGCTGGCAGCTCTTCGAGCTCCTCGAGACAACTGACGTACGCGACGCCTGCGACCATTTCGCCGCCGTCTACAGCTCGACCCGCGGAGCCGATGGCTACGTCTCGATCGAAGTGTCACCGGGGGTTTCGCACAGCGCCGACGCCACTGTCGAGGAAGCGCGGCGGCTCTGGAAGACTGTCGATCGCCCCAACGTGATGGTCAAAGTACCCGGGACGCCGGAAGGCGCGATTGCGGTGCGCCGTCTCATCGCCGAAGGCATTAACGTCAATATCACGCTGCTCTTCGCGATCCAGGCGCACGAGCGGGTGATCGAGGCGTACATGGCCGGACTCGAGGATCGCATCAAGGCGCGCCAGCCGATCGATGGCCTCGCGTCGGTCGCCAGCTTCTTCGTGAGCAGAGTCGACACCGAAATAGATAAGCGTCTCGATGCCCTGATCGCCAAGGCTACGCCGCCAGAGAAGGAAAGGCTCAAGATGCTGAAGGGCCGCTCCGCCATCGCGAACGCGAAGCTCGCGTACAGATTGTTCAAGCAGAAGTTCGCAGGCCCCCGCTGGGAAGCGCTAGCGAAGCAGGGAGCGCGCGTTCAGCGTCCGCTCTGGGCGAGCACGAGCACGAAGAATCCCGAGTACCGCGACGTGATGTACGTCGAAGAGCTGATTGGGCCGGACACGGTCGACACGATGCCTCCCGCCACGATCGAGGCGTTCCGCGATCACGGAGCCATGGAGAGAGCGGTCGACAAGAAAGTCGCCGCGGCCGAAGGACTGCTGAAGGAAATCGAGGCGGTCGGAATATCAATGAAGGAGGTCACCGAGAAGCTCCTCGTCGATGGAATAGCCAGCTTCCAGAAATCCTTCGACGAACTGATCGCCGGACTCGAGGCGAAGATCGGCTCACTCGCACCTGGCGGGAAGTGACCGGCACCTACACTCCCCGCACCAAGATCGTCTGCACACTTGGGCCCTCGACTTCGACTGATGATTCTGTCCGCGGGCTGATCGAGGCCGGCATGAACGTCGCCCGCGTGAACTTCTCGCACGGGACGCACGAGCAGCACGCGGCGACGATCGCAATGGTTCGCCGACTCGCGGAAGAGACTGGAACGCCGATCGCCATCCTGGGCGACCTTCAGGGACCGCGCATCAGGATCGGCGATCTCGCGCAGACGATCACGCTCAAGGTGGGCGACGACGTCGTGCTCGTGCACGAGGGTCATGAAAAGAAGGGCGAGATTCCTGTCACCTACGATCATCTCGCGAACGACGTGCGCGTCGGCGACAGGATTCTCATCGACGATGGCTTGATCGAGCTCGTCTCGCTCGACGTGGGCAATGGACGAGTGAAGGCTCGCGTCCTGAACGGAGGAGAGCTGAAAAGCCACAAGGGACTGAACCTCCCCGGCGTTCAGGTATCGGCCCCTTCGATCACCGAAAAGGACGAGGCGGACATTCAATTCGCCGTCCAGCGTGAGGTGGACTACCTCGCCCTCAGCTTCGTGAGACGCGGGGAAGACATCGAGTCGCTGCGCAAGATGATTCCGAAGTGGCTGCTGGTCGTGGCGAAGATCGAAAAGGATGTCGCCCTCCAGAACATCGAGGCCATCGTCCGAGCCAGCGATGCGGTGATGGTCGCGCGCGGGGACTTGGGCGTCGAGCTCCCATTCGAGGCGGTGCCCGGCGCGCAGAAGCGAATCATTCGGCTGGCGAACAGGCACGGCCGTCCGGTCATCACCGCGACGCAGATGCTCGAGTCGATGATCGAGCACCCGCGCCCCACGCGTGCGGAAGCGAGCGACGTCGCCAACGCGATCATGGATGGAACCGACGCCGTGATGCTATCCGCCGAGACGGCGGCCGGCGCCTACCCGCGCCTCGCGGTGGAGGCGATGACGCGCATCATCAAGGAGATCGAGACGCATCCCCCCGTCGCTCCTTTCGCCGGTGCGGAGCAGGGCGATGGAGTCGTGACCACCGAAGTTGCGATCGCCGCCGCAACAGTCGCGGCGGTCGGCATGCTGGGTGCGCCGCTCGTCGTCGTCTTCACCAAGAGCGGGTTTTCCGCGCGCGTGGTCGCATCGAAGCGACCTCCGGTTCCGATCCTGGCACTAACGGACGAGGAGCGGACATACCGGCAGCTCGCGCTCGTCTGGGGTGTCGTGCCGGAGCTGGTGCCACACTGCGCCGACTACGACGCGATGATGCACCAGACCAAAGGCGTTGTCGTGCGGAGAGAGCTGGCGTCGAATGGAGACCGCATCATCGTCACCGCGGGCGTGCCCTTCGACATGCCCGGGACCACCAATCTGCTCAAGGTGGAGACGGTCTGAAACTCACCTTCCTGGGGACAGGAACCAGCTTTGGCATCCCGCAGATCGGGTGCACGTGCGAAGTGTGCAGGTCGACGGATCCCAGGGACAAACGCACCCGCGTCGGCGCGCTGGTGGAGACGGATGGAGGCACGAGCATTCTCATCGACACTCCGCCCGAGCTGCGACTCCAGCTCATCGCCGCGGGCGTCAGCAAAGTGGACGCCATTCTGTTCACGCACGATCACGCGGACCACGTCCACGGAATAGACGACATCCGCGCACTCTCCGACCGGAGCGATGTTCCGATCGAGATGTACGGTCCGCCCGACTCGATGGCCCGACTCGCGCAGCGCTTCGCCTACATCTTCGACGACTCCATCCGGCCGCTTCCCGGGACGAGCAAGCCCGAAGGCCGCTCGCACCCGGTTCCGCCGGGCAAGAGCTTTCGCATCGGAGATGTGGATGTCACGCCCGTGTCGGTTCCGCACGGTCCCACCTCCGTTTACGGCTACCGCATCGGCAACCTCGGCTACATCACGGACGCGAAGGAGCTGCCGGAGGATGCCATGCGCGCTTTTCGCGGAGTCGATGTCCTCGTGCTCAACGCGCTGTTCCGCACGCCGCACCCGACGCACCTCAGTGTGTCGGAGGCAGTGAGCGCCGCGCGGAAAATCGGGGCGCGAGAGACCTGGCTCACGCATCTCACTCACCGCACCGGCCACGCCGAGTTGGCGGCGGAGCTGCCACGCGGTATCGCTCCTGCATTCGACGGACTGACCGTACAGGTCAACTGAGATGACGCTGAGACTCGACTACTCCAACATGATGATCTCGCCCGGCGGGATCAACCAGAAGGCGTGGGCCGCCGCGGGGAAGCAGTTCGCGGACGCAAAGCGCGGCTTCGATTCGCTGCGAGCCACTGGCACGGTCGGGTTCGTCGATTTGCCCGCCGACAAGCGGCTGCTCGACCAGGTCGCCACCTTCGCCTCGGCGGCGCGTGGCAAGTACGACGATGTAGTAATCCTCGGCATCGGCGGGTCCGCGCTCGGCCCAATCGCTCTGCGCGCTGCGCTCCGGCCGAGCGGGTGGAACATGCTCGATGACAAAGCCCGCGGCGGCTACCCGCGACTTCACGTGCTCGATAACGTCGATCCCGAGACGATCGCGGCGCTGCTCGGGCGTCTACAGCTCGCGCGCTCGCTGTTCATCGTCACGTCCAAATCCGGTGGAACGGCCGAGACGATGGCGCAGTTCCTCATCGTGCACGACCGAATCACGTCGGCTAAGCTGGATGCCGCGAAGCAGATGGTGTTTGTCACTGATCCGAAGCAGGGAGCGCTGCGGCCATTGGCCGAGCGGCTCAAGGTACCGGCGCTCGACATTCCTCCGAGTGTGGGCGGCCGGTTCAGTGTGCTGACCCCGGTAGGCACGTTGCCGGCGGCGCTCATCGGCATCGACGTGAAATCTCTTCTAGCGGGCGCCGGCGAGATGGCCAGCCGCTGCGACAAGGCGGAGCTCGCCGCGAATCCGGCTGGCGTGTACGCGATGCTGCAGTGGCTTTCCGACACGCAGCTGAAAAAGTCGATCGCCGTGTTCATGCCGTACTCGGATCCACTGCGTGATTTTGCGGCGTGGTTCGTCCAGCTCTGGGCGGAGAGTCTCGGAAAGAAGCGACCCGACGGCACGTCCGTGGGGTCCACACCGCTCGCGGCGCTCGGCGCGACGGACCAGCACGCGCAGGTCCAGCTCTTCATGGAAGGGCCGGCCGACAAAACGGTGACGTTCGTAGCGGTAAAAGAGCGCTCGACAGACGTGAAAATTCCGGCAGCTTTTCCCGACGTGAAAGAGCTCCGCTACCTCGCTGGCCATTCGCTCAGCGAGCTGATTGACATCGAGCAGCGCGCCACCGCCGGCGCGCTGGCCCGGCGCGCCCGCCCGAACATGACGATTCACATCGACCGCGTGAATGCAGCGAACGTCGGCCAGCTGATAATGCTCTTCGAGATCGCGACGGCTTACGCCGGACAGCTGTACGGGATCGACGCCTTCAATCAGCCAGGTGTGGAGCTCGGAAAACAGTTCGCCTACGCCCTCCTGGGCCGTCCCGGCGCGGACGCCGCAAGAACTGAATGGGGGTCGCTGCCGAAGAGCGACCCGCGCTGGAGCGTGTAGCGCCGCCAGCCCCTTGCGACCCCTCAAATCCCAAACGACCTTGTGAGGTATATGTTCGCGAACCCATTCAATAAAGCGGTGACCGTTCTTAATGGACGAGTGACCGTTCACGACGAGTCCGCCATCGCATCACCGGCGATGGACAAGCTGGCGTACACCGCGGTATTCGGAGAGCCCGACGATCGCGAGGACGCACGCTGGCTGATCTGGGAGATCGGACAGGCGGTGGGCGTGAGGCCGTCGTCGATCCACGATCTGTATCTATCGCGCGGTCGCGGTCTGACCGGTGGCTTCACCGTTCCCGCCATGAACATTCGCGGCATGGCGTACGACACCGGCCGCTCTCTCTTCCGTTCTGCCGTCAAGCTCAAGGTCGGAGCGCTCATCCAGGAGATAGCGCGCTCGGAAATAGCATACACGGATCAACGGCCGTCCGAGTACGTGGCCGTAATGATGGCGGCCGCGCTGCGCGAAGGGTTCCGCGGACCGATCTTCATTCAGGGCGACCACTTCCAGGTCAGCGCCAAGAAGTTCGCCGTTGATCCTGTCACCGAAGTAAATGGCGTGAAACAGCTCGCGCGCGAGGCGATTGCGGCGGGTTTCTACAACATCGACGTCGACACTTCGACTCTGGTTGATCTCTCGAAGGCGACACTCAAGGAACAGCAGCGGACGAACTACGAGCAGGCAGTCGAGCTCGCGCTGACAGTGAGAGGGTTGCAGCCCGAAGGCATTAACATCTCGATCGGCGGCGAGATTGGCGAAGTCGGCACGCAGAACTCGACCGTCGAAGAGCTCGTGACCTACATGGACGGCTTCAACGAGACGCTCGCGAAGCGCTCACCCGGTACCGAGGGGCTGTCCAAGATCAGCGTGCAGTCCGGAACGACGCACGGCGGGGTCGTGCTCGCCGACGGCAGCATTGCCGACGTCAAGATCGACTTCGACACGCTCGCGCGGCTTTCGAAGATCGCGCGCGAGAAGTACGGACTCGCCGGCGCCGTTCAGCACGGTGCCTCGACGCTGCCCGACAGCGCGTTCCACAATTTCCCGCGCACGGAAACGGCCGAGATACATCTCGCCACCAACTTCCAGACGATGTTGTTCGACAACATTCCGGAAGCGCTGCGCAACGAGATCTACCAGTGGCTGCGGCAGAACGCGAAGGACGAGCGCAAGCCGACCGACACCGACGAGCAGTTCTTCTACAAGACCCGCAAGAAGGCGCTGGGCCCGTTCAAGAAGAGGTTCTGGGATCTTCCGGCAGAGGTGAAGGACCGCCTCGCCAAGGCGTACGAAGAGAAGTTCATCTTTCTGTTCACGCAGCTGGCGGTGGTCAACACGCGCGAGATCGTCGATCGATTCGTCAAGCCTGTCGAGCAGCACAAGCCGCAGCCGCACCCCGATCTCGCCGTCGTGGAAGCAGCGCCCGATGACGCGGATCTGAGTGACTGACGCTCATCGCCAGGCAAAGGAAGCCCCTGAGGCTGTTCGTGAGATAATCCGGCGGGCGGGGCACGAGCTCCGGAACGCCCTCAGCGGTGTCGCGGTAAATGTCGAGGTCGTGCGCAGCAGGGCAGGCCGCGAAGGACCGGGGGTAGAGCTGACATCGTTCGCCGAACGCGCGTCGGCTCAGGTGGAGGAGGCGAGCAAGCTGACCGATGGACTGCTCGCGCTGGTCAGTTCCGTGCTGTCGGCGCAGGCTGCCGGAACGCTAAAGGAACCCGCCCGACATGGTGCTGGAAGTCGAATCGAGCTAATGATTTATGGCGACGCCGCGGCTGCCATTTTGACCGACATCGAACGCTTGGCGAGCCGCATTGGCGTAGGGGTCGAGCAGCATGGCCCGAGCGTTATATTAACCATCTTGCCAGAAGGAAAAAGCCATTCCAAAGACTGAGATAAAGCGCGCCAAAGTACTCATCGCGGACGACGACCGTTCTATCACAGAAGGGTTGAGCGCCATTTTGCGCGACGAGGGATACGAAGTTGCGGTCGCCGTCGATGGCCAGAAGGCCCTCGATCAGCTTGGCGCCGAGGCTTTTGGTGTCGTGCTCGCCGATCTGAAAATGCCGAAAGTGGATGGGCTCGCGCTGCTCAAGGAGCTGCAGCTCCGCGCAATCCCGACCGAGTGCATCATCGTCACCGGCCAGGCGACGGTCGATTCAGCGGTGCAGGCGATGCGCGAAGGCGCGTACGATTACGTCGAGAAGCCGCTCACCGCCGACAAGCTGAATCGACTCAAGGCGCTCATTCCGAAAGCGCTCGAGAAGTTCAACGTGCAGCAGAAAAACCGCGAGCTGTCGTCCAAGCTCGAGGGGCTCACGCACTTTGGCGAGCTGACCGGGCAATCCGAAGAGATGCGCGCCGTCTACCAGATCATCGAAGCCGTCGCTCCTTCAACCGCGAGCGTGTTGATCTTCGGCGAGTCGGGCACGGGCAAGGAGCTCGCCGCGCGCGCGATCCACGCCAAGAGTGAGAGAGCGAAGGGTCCGTTCTTCGCTCTCAACTGCGCGGCGCTTCCCAAGGACATCCTCGAGAACGAGCTGTTCGGGCACGAGAAGGGGGCCTTCACCGGCTCGATCAATGAGAAGCCGGGTGCGTTCGAGATGGCCGATGGCGGAACGATCTTCCTCGACGAAGTCGCGGAGATGCCACCCGACATTCAGGTCAAGCTCCTTCGCGCGATCGAGTCGAGAACGATCAGGCGACTCGGCGGCAAGAAAGAGATCGAAGTGGACATTCGCATTCTCGCCGCGACCAATCGCGATCTGCAGAAGGCGCTGGCGGACGGCGACCTGCGCGAGGATCTGTACTATCGTCTCGCCGTCGTCGAGCTGTTCATCCCGCCGCTTCGCGAGCGAGTCGGCGACATCAAGCTGCTCGCGAACGAATTTCTCGTGCGCTTTGCGGCGCAGAACGGCAAGCCGATGACTGGCTTCGACGACGCTTCGTGGGAGTGGATTCTCTCCCACAACTGGCAGGGCAACGTCCGCGAGCTGAAGAACGCGGTCGAGAGAGCGGTGATCATGAGCCGCGGCGACAAGATCAAGGCGGCCGACATCATGCCGCGACATCTCCGGCGCGGCCATGATGCCAATACGTCGATCACGGTTCCGCCTGGGGCGACCCTGGCGGATACCCGCCGCCAGCTGGTGCTTCGCGCCTTTGCCTCGACCAACGGCGATTACTCGCGCACCGCGACCGTGGTGGGGATGACGCCCTCCGACGTTCGCGCGGAGATTGCATCGCTTCTCAACGGAAAGGCCAGCGATGGGCAAGCGGCAGGAAGCACCGCGAACGGCGCGCAACGCGCGGCCAAACCTGCCGATTCTCCGGCGCCTGCCGGAAAAAATGCGAAGGCTCCGGTCAGAGCGTCGGCGAGCCCGGGCAAGGCCAAACCCAAGAAGCGTTAACGAATCGGAGGAAGGGAATGGACGAAAACGACTTGTACGATGACGACGAGCCATACTACGGCGAGCCTTACGTCATCGTCGAAAAACGCGAAGCGGGAATCGGTCCCCTCCTCATTGGGCTCGCCCTTGGCGCGGCAGTAGCGCTCCTTTTCGCTCCGCAGAGCGGCGAGGAGACTCGCCGCGGCATCGCGCGACGGGCTCGGCGGGCGCAGGACGCGGCCCAGGATTTCGTCGCGGATGTGAGCGGCACGGTCGCCGACAAGTTCGACGAAGTCCGCGCCACGGTCGGGGAGCGCATCGATGCCACACTCGACGCCGTCGACGACAAGAAGCGACGAGTGTCGAACGCGTTCCACGCGGGGCGGGCCGCGGCTCGTGAAGCGCGCGGCGAGCTGGAGCAGCGCATCGCCGAGAGCAAAGCGGCGTACAAAGACAGCTAGTGCCTGAGCGCGGGCT
>JADGQV010000183.1 GCA_017881465.1 Gemmatimonadaceae bacterium | reverse complement strand
TTGGGCGGCTGGCGGGTCGACCGACCAGATTACACGCCTCACTGCAGCCCAGCTGGAGCCGCTGCTCGGGCAGACGATAGTGATCGTGAATCAGGGGGGAGCGTCGGGCGCGCTGGGAACCAGAAGCGCGCTTGAGGCTACCAAGGATGGTTATACCTGGACCGCTGGTGCTGCGCAGGATCTGGGCGTGTACGAGACATTGGGTCTCCTCAAGACCCGCATCACCGACTGGCACGTTTTCACCAACGTGGCCAACATCCAGGTGCTCAGCGTCAGTGCTAATTCGCCCTACAAGACCGCGACGGAACTACTCGACGCGATGAAGGCGAAGCCGGGACAGATTTCGGTCGGTACAGCCGGCGTCACCTCGACCGGACACAACGCGATGGAAGCCATCGCCAAGGCGACCGGTGTGAAATATCGCCATGTCCCCTATGACGGCGGCACTCCGGCGGTGGTGGCTACCGTCGCGGGCGAAACGGACGTTACCGCACAGTCCGCCGTCGAGCAGGTAGACATGATCCGGGGCAAGCGCCTGCGTCCACTCGCGGTGGTGGGGGACCAGCCGCTGGAGATCGAAGGCTACGGCACAATCCCGCCGTTGTCCTCGGTAATTCCCGGCTTCACCGCGCCGGCCAACTACTTCGGCATCTTCATTCCGAAGGGCGTGCCCGACGAGGTGGTGCAGACGCTCGAAAAGATTTGGGCACAGAACATCGTCAAGAACGAAGCTCTGAAGAAGTACGCGGTCACGCGCGGTGCGCTGTTTTCGCCGCTCTATGGCGAGCAAGCGCAAAAGGCCGTGTTCCCAGCCATCCAGCTGAATGCTTGGCTCATGTTTGACAGCAATAAGGCGAAAGTCTCGCCGGACACCATCGGCATCCCGAGGCCGTAAGCGTTCCAAAGAGTCGCCCGTGGCCCGGCACAGGGGCGTCATCAAGCGATGCAATCTTCCAGAGAAAATCCCGGCCTGGATGGGGCTGCTCGTTCGGCCGGGAGCCTCATAACGCCGCGGTCGGACTTCATTGCCGCGCTCGGCTGGATCGCATTCGGCATTGCGGTCGCCATCGGCTCCTGGCAAATGGATCGCCTAGAAAACCAGGACGTCCCTCCATATGCCGTTCCTGGTCTTCTGCCCTTCTTTCTCGGTCTTGCTATCGTCTTTTTCAGTACGCTGATGCTGGCGCGCGCCTGGAGACAGGGTGCGCTCGCCAAAGACGCGATTCAGGCAGCCGGCATGTCGATGGCCGAGCGCAAACGCTTCCTGATCGTGCTGAGCCTATGCCTGACGTTCGGCATCGTCCTGGTGGGCCACGGGCTGCCCTTCTGGCTCGCGGGCGCCATATTCGTCTCTGCCACGATCTCCGTTCTGCAATACCCACAGCGCCGTGCCGCCAACCAGGTGCTGCGCGGAATCGCTCTGTCGATCGTGATCGGACTTTGTGCCGGCTTCGGCGTCACACTCGTTTTCCAGGAATTCTTCCTAGTGCGCCTTCCTTGAACGACGTGGACAAGCAGGTTCTGCCATGCTCGACGGTTTAGTCTCACTGGGTCACGCGTATCTGGCACTCCTGCTCAGCCCGACGTCGCTCGCTCTCGGCATGGCCGGCGCGCTGACCGGCATTCTCGTGGGCTGTATGCCGGGACTCTCCGCCACGCTTTGCATCGCACTGCTGACCACGCTCACAGTAAAGCTTCCCGCTAACGACGCCATTCTCATTCTCGTCTGCTCCTATGTCGGGACACTGTACGGTGGCTCGCGTTCAGCGATCCTGCTCAACATTCCGGGAACCGCCGCGAACGCAGCATCGTGCGCGGACGGCCACGCCCTTGCGTTGCGCGGCGAAGCCGGACGCGCGATCGGCATCGCCACGTCGGGCGCGTTTTGCGGCACGTTTTTCGGCGTGGTGTGCCTTGCGACGCTCACGCCGATGCTGGCCAACGTCGCGCTGTCCTTCGGCGCCCAGGAGTTCTTCTGGCTCGCCCTGTTCGGCGTAACGATGTCGGGGACGCTCGTCGGCAACGATCCGCTCAAAGGCTGGTTGATGGGAGCGCTCGGTCTCTTCGTCGCGCAGATCGGACAGGAGGGAATCTATGCGCACGATCGATTCACCTTCGGCCTTCCCGCGCTCGCCGGCGGTGTTGCACTCATCCCGGCGCTCATCGGGGCGTTCGGTTTTGCCGAAGTGCTGACCAGGCTGGCCGATCCGGTGGAGCGCAAACTTCTGGAAATGCGCGATTCGATCCGGCCGCGTTTTGGCGAAGTCGCGCGCTACTGGCGCACCGTGCTGCGGTCCGGCGCGATCGGCGTGCTGACGGGCCTGATGCCGGGCGTCGGCGAGGATTCCGGGGCGTGGATGTCGTACGCCGCCGCAAAGGCCACGACCAAGGAGCCCGAGTTGTTCGGCAAAGGCTCCATCGACGGCCTGATGGCGGCCGAGACCGGCGACATGTCGTCGATCCCTGGGCACATGATTCCCATGCTGGCCCTGGGCGTGCCCGGCTCCGCGCCTTCCGCGGTGTTGATGGCAGCGATCATCATCCACGGGATCCAACCCGGCCCGATGATGATGGTCGAGCATCCGCAATTTGCCTATGACATGGTCGCGATGACGACGCTGGCGACCGTGTGCATCCTCATCTTCGGTCTCTATCTCGTGCGGCCGCTGCTCTACGTGCTGCGCGTCAAGCACAGCGTGCTGATGCCAATCATCTTCCTCATGTCAGTGGTCGGCTCCTACGCGACGGCATGGCGGCTGTTCGACGTGTATGCGATGCTGGCGGTGGGCGTCGGAGCGTTCTTCCTGCGCCGCAAAGGCTATCAGATGGCGCCATTTGTGCTGGGGCTCGTCCTCGGCAATCTGCTCGACAAAAGCTTGCGCCGCGGTCTCGTGCTGACTGACGGCAGCATGGTTCCGTTTTTCACGCGGCCAATCTGCATCGCTTTCGCATCGGTGACCATCTTTACCATGCTGCTCTACGTTCCGGCATTCAATCGCGCCGTACATCGCGTCGCCGACGCGGTCATCAATCCGCTGAAATCGCTCGTCGCGCGGCGGGGATGAAGCCTCATGCGGTTCGCGTTGTGTAACGAAGTGCTTGCGTCGATGCCGCTCGAACGCCAATGCGATTACGCTGCCCAGCTCGGCTACGACGGACTAGAGATCGCGCCCTACACGATTTTCGACGCACCCGATGCGGTGAGCGCGGCCGAAGCGTCCCGGGTCCGCGCCATTGTCGGAAGGGCAGGACTGGTGGTGACTAGCCTGCATTGGTTGCTGGTCAAACCGGCAAAGCTCTCGCTTACAGACCCTGACACGTCGATAAGGACGCGCACACTTGAGGTGATGACGCGCCTCACCGGACTGTGTGCCGCGTTGGGCGGAAACGTGCTTGTGCACGGCTCACCCAAGCAGCGCCAGATCGCCCCAGGCGAGACTCACGCGGTCGCGCGGTCTCGCCTCGTCGACGCGCTGGGGGCCGTCGCCTTGGTGGCCGAGCGCGAAGGGGTGGTGTATTGCATCGAACCGCTGTCACGCGAGGAGACCGCGCTCATCAATACGATCGCCGAGGCGGCCGAGCTGGTTCGCGAAGTCGCGCATCCAAACCTGCGGACAATGGTTGACTGCAGCGCGGCGG
>JADGQV010000084.1 GCA_017881465.1 Gemmatimonadaceae bacterium | reverse complement strand
CCCGGGCGGGCGGTTCCAGCTGACATTTGACTGGAACGACTACCTCTACCAAACGAAATATCCGACCGCGTACTACGTGATTCCCACCGGCGGGACTGCTGCCGTGACCGGCGGCCAGGCCCGTTCATTCTGGAAGAGCAATCGGGCTCTGACTCTCGGCGCATCGCTGCTGTTCTTCCGGTAACCTGAACCGCTCCTCCGTGGGCGGACCCGGAGGCAGTGTGGGAAAGGACTACGAGGACATCAGAGATACCGACGATCTGAGCGACAACGAGCTGCGCGCGCTCGTTCGCGACACTTTCGAGCAGCAGCTCGCTTTCGATCCGGATGATGTCGAGGTGTCGGTTCGAAATGGTGTCGTCAGCCTCTCCGGGCGCGTTGGGACCGAGGAGGAGCTTCGGATAGCCGAGCACGTGGTCACCGATCTGCTTGGTCTCAAGAAGCTCCAGAACAACATCGTCGTCGATCCGATTCGACGCGCCGAGAGTCCCGAGCCGATCGACGAGCACCTGGTCGATGAAGAGCTGCACGAAGGACTCCTGCTCGGAGATCGTCCGCGGCCCGAAGACCCGGAAGCCGGGCATTTGCACGACAACCTCCGCTCGGAGCTGTTCGGAACAACTGACGTGCAGGAAGCGATTGGCGGAGCGATTCCGTGGAATCCGCCCGATGGGCCGACGCCCGAAGGCCTCCGCGGCTCGGACGCAACCCCGAACGTGATGAACGACGATCACTAGGCACTAGCGCTCGGCATTGCGCAAATTAAAGCATGCCGAGCGCTTCTCTTACCAGACGAATCTCTTTCTCAGCCGCGCATCGCTACCGCCGCCCCGAGTGGAGCGACGAGAAGAATGCCAGCACCTTTGGCGCCTGCGCCTGGCCGAACTTTCACGGGCACACCTACGTGTGCGATGTCACCGTCAGCGGCCCCATCGACGACAAGACGGGATTCGTCGTTGACCTCGGCGTCCTCGACCCGATCCTCAAGAAAGAGGTGATGGACCGCTTCGACCACCGCAACATCAATCTCGACGTGGCGGAGTTCGCGGACGGCAAGCTCGTGCCAACGGGGGAGAATCTCGCGCGCTACATCTTCGAGCGCATCGAGAAAGAGCTGCCGAACCCGGCCAAAGTGACGCGCGTCACCGTCGGGGAAGACGACAGCCTCAGCGCTACCTACAGCAGGGAGTAACACACAATCGTGTCGGAGTTTTTCAAACGCAGGGTCGCGCGTGCGCTTGTAAGCACAGTCGCGCCATTCGCTTTCACCGCCTGCGTGACGGTAATGAGAAGTGTTCACCCCGGATCACAGCGGGCCGAGCTCGGGCACATGATCGACTCGCTGACGTCGCAGGCGGTGTTCAGAAACGCGCACTGGGGCGTCCTGATCGTCAATCCGCGCACCGGCGACACGCTCTACTCGAAGAACGCGGGCAAGCTGTTCATGCCGGCGTCCAACATGAAGATCATCACCAGCGCGGCGGCGCTGACCCTGCTCGGCCCGGACTACACCTACAAGACGACTTTTCTCGCCAGCGGCGAGGTGCGCGATTCCCTCCTCGACGGAGATCTGCTGGTGGTCGGACGCGGCGATCCGACCGTCAGCGACGACATGAGGGGAATCGCCACGACGGTGATGGACGCGCTCGCCGACTCGATTCGTGCTCATGGAATCAGGCAGGTCTCGGGCTCGCTCGCGCGCGTCGGCAATGCGTTCCCGGACTCCATCCACGGTTACGGGTGGGAGTGGGACGACCTCGGCGAATACTACGGCGCTGGTGTGGACGAGCTGATCTTCAACGAGGGAATGGCGCCGACGAAGCTGCGTCCCCCGCCAGACACCGTGCGCGACAGTCTCTACTCGGGACCCGCAAAGGATCCGGCGACGGGCTATCTCAACGCGCTCAACGACGCCCTGGTGCGAAAACACATCACCGTTGAAGCTGGGGTGATCGACAGCATTCTCTCCACGCCGTTCAAGATGGATACCCTGTTCACGTTCGTCTCCCTTCCCGTGCGGAGCATTCTTCCGGCGCTCATGAAGCCGTCGCAGAATCAGATCGCGGAGATCCTGTTCAAGACGATCGGGCTGGAGCGGGGAGGAATGGGTACGTCTGACAGCGCGCGGAAGATCGTGGGACAGCAGCTGCTCGCCTGGGGCGCGCAGCCCGACGGATTCGTAATTCGCGACGGAAGCGGACTTTCACGCCACGATCTCGTCTCGCCGGAGACGATCGTGAAGGTGCTCGACAAGATTCAGCAGGATACAGCGTTCGCCCTTTACTACAACGCGATGCCGGTCGCCGGCGTGGACGGTACGCTCAAGGACAGAATGAAAGGCACGCCCGCCGAGGGAAACGTGCATGCGAAAACCGGCTCGATCGCGGCGGCGCGTTCTCTTTCCGGATACGTCACTACTGCCGACGGCGAACGCCTCATCTTCAGCATCCTCGCCAACAACTGGACGACGCCGAGCTCCGCGGTCACCGACGTGGCGGACCAGATCGCTTCCGCGCTCGCAGCGTACCGCGCGCATTGACATTTTGTGTTGATTTCCAAACGCCACGCCCCATGATCAGCCCGTGCTGACGGTCGCGGAAGCCAGCGAGCGCATCCTGGCCGAAATCAGGCAGCTCGACGTTGAATCGGTTCCGCTGCGTCAGGCTCTCGGGCGAGTTTGCGCCGAGGACATCTCGGCGACGGTGACGATGCCCCCGTGGAGCAACTCGTCGATGGATGGCTACGCGGTCCGCTCGGCTGACATCACTCCGGTCATGAGCGGCGAGCTGGTGAAGCTGCGCGTGGTGGCGACGATAGCGGCGGGAGAGTTCGCGCCGCGACCGCTCAAGCGCGGCGAGGCGATGCGGATCATGACGGGCGCACCGATGCCGGAGGGCGCGGACTCTGTCATTCGAAAAGAGCACACCGACGGCGGAAGCGCGAAGGTCGAGATTCGCGATGCCGCTGACGTGTGGAAGAACATCCGACAGGCGGGCGAGGACTATCAGCGCGGCGATGTGCTGGCGAAGCGCGGAACTCCAGTCAGGCCCGCGCTGATTGGCGTGCTGGCGTCGAGCGGAGTGGCGGAGGTGAAGACCTTCAGGCGGCCGCGGGTCGCGATCATCAGCTCCGGGAACGAGCTGGTCGACATCGAAGATTTCGACGAGGTGATCGCGCAGCGCAGAATCGTCTCGTCGAACAGCTACACGCTCGACGCATTGACCCGTGTCGCCGGCGGAGATCCGGTCGACCTCGGAATCGCGGCCGACACCAAGGCGTCGCTGAAGAGAAAACTCGAGAGCGCGGGCGACTGTGATCTCATTCTCACCTCGGCGGGCGTCTCGGTCGGCGATCTCGACCACACGCGCAACGTCTTTGCGGCGCTGGGAGGAAAGCAGAAGTTCTGGAAGGTGAAGATGCGGCCCGGCGCGCCGCTGGCCTTCGGAATGCTCAATGATGTCCCGTGGCTCGGCGTCTCTGGCAATCCGGTGTCGGCGATGGTGAGCTTCGAGCTGTTCGTGCGGCCGGCGCTGAGGAAGATGCAGGGCCATTCGGCGCTGTTCCGCCGGACTGTAACGGTGACCGTGGAGGAGGAAGTGAAGACCAGCGCCAAGCTCACACATTTTCTCCGCGCGAGCGTGACGAGAAATGACGATGGAACGCTCGTCGCGCGTCTTACGGGGCATCAGAGCTCGGGTGCGCTGACATCGATGGCGAGGGCAAACGCGCTGCTGATCGTGCCGGAGACTTCGCCCAAGGTCGCGAAGGGATCACAGCTGAAAGCATTGATGCTCGATCAAAGCCTCGACGAGACGTCGGTGTTTCCGCTGTGATCGACAGCGTAGAGTTGTCGACCCTCGGCAAAGGCGCCGTTCTCGATGGTGACGCGCTGGTGGTCGCACTCACTCGGCGTTTCCGAACTTCGATCGAGGACGCAACCATAGACGAGCGCACCTTCAGCATCCTCAAGCCCGCGAACGCAGACGATCTCATTCGCGAAGAGGATTTCGTCATGGACGAGCGGCTTCCCTACTGGGCCGACGTATGGCCGTCGTCCATTGTCCTCGCGGAAAAACTGCTCGAGCTCACGGGTGCTGGACGCACGGCCCTCGAGCTTGGTTGCGGCGTCGGCCTGAGCACGTTGGCGGCGACGAGTGCGGGGTTCGACGTGCTGTCAACGGACTACTACGAGGACGCGCTGGATGTCACGCGCGCGAACGTCTTTCGGAATCTCGGAACTAGCGCGCGCACGCGCATGGTCGATTGGAGGCATTTCCCCGAGGATCTTGGGACTTTCGATCTCGTATTCGCATCCGATGTGCTGTACGAGAAAGAGTACGCCGAGTTATTGCCGGTGATCCTGGACCGCCTGCTGGCGCCGGGCGGGGTCGCGTTGATCGCCGATCCGGGGCGCGTCGCCGCGCCAATATTCGTCGAGGCGTGCGGCACGCACGGGCTCGCGATCCAGGGAAAAGAAACCCGGCCGTTCGAGGCCGGAGAGATCAAGCAGAAGATCGATATCTACGAGATCGGACGGGGCTGATCGATCACATCTGACGGTACTTGGGCCCGCTTCCCCCTTCCCTCGGCGTCCAGCGCGGCCCGATCACATCCGTCGCCTTGCAGTCGATGCAGTTCGCGGGACTGACGACCAAGCGCTCACCGTCCCGCTCATAAACGCCCGCGGGGCACATGTGCGTGTAAAGCTCCGTGACTTCGGGCGTGATGTCGGGTCCGACGATGAGATGCGATGGGATGTCGTCGCGCGTCGCGTTGCCCGACTTGAAAACAGCATCGAGCTTGCTGAAGGTGAGCTTCCCGTCTGGCACGAACGGCTCCGGCGGCGCCACCTCGCGCGCGACGTCGGCATCACGGTGCGATTCGATCTTTCCGCCGGGCAGCGCGCCACCCGTCACCGTCATGAGACCGGCCTTGAGACCTGCGACGTAGAAGTTGCTCTCCTGAAACGCGAGGCGCATGTTGCGACGGCGGTAGAGATCAGCCGCGATGAAGCTCCCATCCACCATTGCATCGTACGCCTTGAGCGACGCGGACGAAGTGTCCTTCCGCTTCAGCGCATCGAACGCCGCGCGCGCGGCGAACATGCCGGATTGCATCGCGTAGTGGATTCCCTTGAGTGACGCGACTTCGACGAAGCCGGCGGAATCGCCGACGATCATGAGTCCGTCGCCGTGGCGGCGCTTTGGAATCGCGTAGTAGCCGCCTTCGGGAATCGTCTTCGCTCCCCACTCGACCATCTCTCCGCTCTCGAGCAGATCTCGGAAGAGCGGGTGCAGCTTCATCCGCTGCAGCATCTCATGCACATCGTCCGTCGTGCGCTTATAGTCGAGTCCGACGACGAGCCCCAGTGCGACGAGATTCCGGCTGAGCGGATACATGAAGCTGCCGCCAAAACAATCCCTTGGGAGGGGCCAGCCGAGCGTGTGCACGACCGCGTCGAGTGGCTTGAGCGTCTCCCAGATCTCCTTCACTCCGAGCGCAAAGATCTGCGGGTTGTCGGACGAGATCTTCTGCCACTCGAGATACGCCTGCGCGAGAGTGCCGCGCGTGCCCTCCGCCAGCACCGTGATCTGCGCTGTGATGTCGGTGGGCTGGGCATAGTCGCTTCCCGGGTCACCACTTCTCGCCAGGCCCGAGGGGGCAGTTCGAACGCCAATCACCCGCTGGCCTTCGGTGAACAGTGACGACGCCGGGAACCCGGTGAAGATGTTGACGCCAAGACCTTCCGCTTTTTCGCCAAGCCAGCGCACGATCTCGCAGATGGACGCGATCTGGTAGCCATGATTCTGCATCGTCGGTGGTGTCGGGATTCTCACTGCGCGGCTTCCGGTCAGGAAATAGACGCGCTCGCCGTCTACCGGCGCGCGGAACGGAAAATCCTCGTCCTTGAGCTCCGGGAAGAGCGCTCGAATGGCGATCGGATTGACCACGGCGCCGGACAGCGAATGTTCGCCGAGCGCGCCGGCTTTCTCGAGCACGCCAATCTGGACCTCGCCCAGATCTCCGCCGGCATCGTTGTCGGCCTTTACCAGCCGGGCGAGCGCGATCGCTCCGGCCAGTCCCGCCGGCCCGCCGCCGACGAAGAGAACATCCATAGGCACCGCCTCGGCGTCGGGCGGCTCCGTCAGGATCAGCCGCTCCAATGGGAGTGGTGCCTGATGCGCGCTGGGAAGAACTTTGCCGGCGCGGGCGGGCATTAGTGGTGGCTCTTCGCCTCGCGCACCGCTTCGGTGAGCGCGGGAATCACCTCGAACACGTCGCCGACGATACCGTAGTCGGCAACCTTGAAGATCGGCGCGTCCTTGTCCTTGTTGACGGCGACGATGGTCTTCGACGTGCGCATGCCCGCAAGATGTTGCACCGCGCCGGAGATTCCGAGCGCGATGTAGAGCTGGGGACTTACTAACCGCCCCGTCTGTCCGATCTGATCACTGTGCGGCCGCCAGCCGTCGTCGGTGACGGCGCGCGTGGCGCCGACCGCGGCATTTCCGAACGCCGCCGCAAGGTCTTCGACCAGCTTGAAATTCGCCGCCGACTTGAGACCGCGTCCGCCGGCAATGACGACCGGAGCTTCGGCGAGATCGAGCTTGCCACCACCGCCCTGACGCGTCTCGATCACTTTGACGCGCGCAGACGCGGGATCGATCGCCGGCTGCGCGTTTTCCACACGTCCCGCTTTTGCATTCTGAGCCGGAGCAATGACGTTTGGACGCATCGCGATCACCGCGGGTCTGGCAGCGATCGCGATCGTGGCGATGACCTTCCCAATGTTTATCGGATGGCGGACGACGATGGAGTCGCCTTCGATCTCGAACGAGAGAACGTCCGTTACGACACCAACGCCGAGACGAGCAGCGACGCGCGGCGCGAGATCACGCCCCTGCGCGGTCGTGCTGAATATCGCGGCGCGGTAGCTGCCCGATTTCAGGCGATCCGCGGCAGTCGCCGTCGCGACCTCGGGACTATAGTTGGCGAGACCGGCGTGCTCGATGACAATGATGAGGTCAGCGCCGTACTGTCCGATCTGCGACGCTTTCACGGCGATTCCCGGCGGCCCGAGTAGCAGAGCGTGCACTTCCCCGCCGCCAGACTTGTCCGCGAGCATCCGCGCCGCGGTGACCGACTCGAGTCCAACTTTTCGCACGTCGGTGCCGCGCGTTTCGACAAAAGCGAGGACATTCGCCATCAGAGAACCTTTGCCTCAGTCTGCAGGAGTCTGACGAGCTCCGGCACCGCCGCCGCGCCCTCGCCCACAATCCGCCCCGCCTTTCGCTCGGCGGGAAGCTCGAGCTTACGCACCGTAACCTGCGGCTCGGGGAGCTGCGCCTGCTTCACCTCGAGCGGCTTCTTCTTGGCCGCCATGATTCCCTTGAGCGACGGCAGCCGCGCGGCATTGAGACCTTCGTCGACTGTAAGGACGGCGGGAAGCGGGAATTCGACGATTTCCTGCGCCCCTTCCAGCTCCCGCTTCGCCGTGCCTTTGCCATTCGCGATCTCAAGTGAGGAAATCGCGGTGACGCACGGGAGTCCGAGCAGCTCCGCCGCCATGGGGCCGACGACTCCGTTGGACGAATCGGGCGACAGTTTCCCGAAGAGAATCAGATCGTAGCCGCCGGTTTTGAGCTCCGCCGACAGCGCCTTCGCGATTGCGAAGCCGTCGAAGGGGACCTTGTCGGCCTTGATTTGAATTCCGCGGTCGGCACCCATGCTCAGCGCCTTCCGGATGGTCTCCTGTACCACATCCGGTCCCAGGGAGATCACCGTAACCTCGCTCCCGGCATTCTTATCCTTCAATTTCAGCGCGGCTTCCACTGCCCACGCATCGAAATCGTTGATATCGAACTTGAGGCCGCCCTCATCGAGCGACACGTTGTCCGTACCGATCCTGAAGCGGACATCCATGTCGGGAACCCGCTTGACGCACACGGCAATCTTCACCGCGGAATCTCCATGTGAATGATTTCACATAAAGATACATGGAACGGGCCGCGCGCTCTAACAAGCAGGGTCCGGACGCCAGTTGCGTCCGGACCCCCTTCGCTCCGCTTCGACAGCTGTCGAGAGAAGACTAGCATGCCAGCGTCAGTATCTCGTCAGATGCTCTCCATCGCTCCACGCTTTCCCGCCGCTTGGCGCGCGATCAGCGTGACCAGAACGGACGCGACGATCACCATTAGCGCGCCCGCTCCCCGTGCCTGCCACACCGGCCCATAGGCCGCGTTCCGCAGGCCGCCCAACCCCTGGTATGCCAGCGCGGCGACGATCCAGGACCACGCTGACAGCGAGCCCCAGACAACGAGCGCGGTCGACACTACGGCCAGGCCCACGATGGCCATCGCCACGCCCGCGGGATCGACATCGACGTCGCTGGCTGGTCCGGACGTCCACGCCAACACACCCACCATCGCCACGACGGCCAGGACGAGGAGCGCTCTCAGGCTCCAACGCGGCGTCAGTCCCGCGACGACGAGCAACGGGATGCCGGCCAGCGCAACCATCATCAACGCATTCGTGGGTATGTCGGCAATGCCCGCAAACAATGGCAACACCTCATTGAGCATCGTCGTCGGTGGGCGGGGCATGCCCGTTCGGGGGATGAGCGCACCCAAATGTGTCATCGCGTAAGTGATGCCGCCGAGTCCGAGCCCGGTGATCAGCATGTCATTGCTAGTGGATCTGGACGGCTCGCCCGCCAGCATCGGAATTCCTACGCGCCGTCTCATGGCGCTGAGCGCGAGCCACAGGCCGAGCACAAACAGTATCAACGGAATCGACAGAATGAACCCGAGCGCGGTAATTCCGATGAAGTTGCCCCAGGTCTGCGTCGTGTCGTACGAGAAAAGCCGCGACGGCAGGGAGCTGAGGCCGCTCAGGGTCGTGAGCAGGACGAGCACTCCCAGAAAAATGAGAGTGTACTTTCGATCGAGCGTCCCGTCGTCAAGGACTATCGGACGCCGGCGCTTGACGACGATCGCGCCTGTCACCACCAGTCCCAATAGGAGCAGAATGGTGACGCCCCCGCTCAACATCCGATTTGTCTGTCGCGCGCGGTCGGCGCGGAGGAATGCTTCCGGCAACTCTATACCGCGTCGCGCCACGAGAGGCTCGTCGCCGGCAATCTGAACCCAGGCACGCGCGACCGCCCCGTCGGGCAGCTTCACCGCCGTGTCCGTGTAGGTAACCGTGGCATCGCGTCTTGCCGGGCGTGCTGTTTGTCTGACCTCCGATTCCTGGAGCTTGGATATGTCTATCCCTTCACGCGTGAGAGACGCGAGCGCGATGCGACGAAGGGTGGAGGAATCGGCCGAACCGCGGCGGGCGGAATCCGGAATGATATGACGCGCATCGAGCGGCCTGCCATCCGGCCACAGCCGAACGCGCCACTCCTCGGTGCGTTGCGCCGCGGTGCCCGTCGTGTGGACGTAGCGCACAGTCCACCACGTTGGAAGCTCGTACGTGGAGGCGAACCGATGGGCCTCCGGGACGAGCTTGTGCTGGCGCAGAAACCGCGGCCACGCGGCGAGCGTGTCCGTCCCGATTCCCGTAAGTCGCCTCCAGCCGGCCGGATTTCCGCCGTGCGCGAGCAGCATCGAGTCGGCTGTGGTGAGAACATGCTGGCGATCGGCCGTAAACTGCGGCCCGAGTGTGGGCTTGGGTGCCCGAGCCACGGCGACGATGACGCCGGCAACGACGGCCGCCACCGCGAGCCGGCGTGCGCGCCTGGTGAACACGCCGGGCTGCCTCAGAGCGATTGGCGCTCCCAATTCCTTCTCCGCGACCCGCGTCCACGCCCCAAACCGGGCCTCCTCCGGAGCTGGTGTGAACCCGCGCTGCCGCGCCCATCGCCACAACACCGCGAGAGCAGGCGCCAGCAGCGCGAGCACAATGATCGCCGCCGTGACGCGGTATTCGACCGAGCTTCCCGTCGCGGCGAATATCCCGAACAGCACGAGATCGTACACAAAATGCGCGATTACGGTGACGATAAGCCCGAAGTTGATGAACAGCACCGCCCAGAAGCAGGCGTCGAGAAAGAGCTCCACGCCACGTGAATACGGAGGCCACGATTCGTAGTTCGCGTGGGCGAAACCGAAGATGAGCGCCGTCGCGACGACTCCTGCCGCCAACCACCACCGGCGGCCAGGACGTCGCCCGATCCAGAGCGAAAGCAGGGAGAGCGGCAGCGCGCGGAAGAGCGACTCCTCCCAAACCCCCGCATTCACCGACGCCGCGATGCCCGATATCCATGGCATCGGCGACGCGATCTGGTTCGGATCGTCGAGCAGCTCGCTCGGCACCCACCAGCCGAACAGCGTCCTAGTCGCCAGATAGAAAATCGCGACATAGGCGAAGCCGATCGCGGCCACGGCGTAGCCACCTCCAACGCGGCACGCGACCTCCTTTGTGCCGCGGAACCGCCACAACTTCCACCAATCGAGATGCCGCGGGAACGCGTGCCGCGTGGACACCTCCGCGGCGGCGAGCGTGAAGCCGACGAGCAGCGCGGTGGTCAGCCCAAGCAATACCGCGAAAAGTACGCGTGTCGCCTGGAA
>JADGQV010000182.1 GCA_017881465.1 Gemmatimonadaceae bacterium | reverse complement strand
GAACCCGAGCGGCGTGGGCGTCGTGATCGAGGCTTATCACCTCTGCATGATGATGCGCGGAGTGCAGAAGCAGAACTCGAAGACGATCACGTCGGCTCTGCGAGGCGCGTTCCGCGAAGATCCCAAGACGCGCGACGAATTCCTGCGTCTGGCGCATAACGGCCGCGACTAGAGAATGGCACCACTCGACGGGCGAACCGCTGTCGTAACCGGCGCTTCCAGAGGAATCGGTGCCGGGATCGCCGAAGCGCTCGGCAGCCAGGGAGTGCGCGTAGTTCTGATCGCGAGGACTGAAGCGAAGCTCGAGGAGCGCGCGGCGCGCATCAAAGGGTCGATACCCGTCACGTGCGACGTCACCGACCCGAAAAGCGTCGAGCGGGCGACGAAGCGCATCGCCACCGAGCTGAACGGCGCTCCCGACATTCTCGTGAACAACGCTGGGATATACAGCGTCGCCGTCGCGGAGGAGACGACGGCCGAATCATTCATCGAGACGATCAACACCAATCTCGTCGGCCCGTTTCTTTTTGTCCGCGCATTTCTCGGCGAAATGAAAAAGCGGAAGGCGGGGCACATCGTCACCATAGGCTCGGTCGCGGACAGAACCATTTACACCGGCAACGCCGCGTACTCCGCTGCCAAATTCGGCCTTCGCGGCATCCACGAAGTGCTGCGCGCCGAGCTTCGCGGCACCGGTGTGCGTACATCGCTCATTTCTCCAGCATCGACGGACACCGAGATCTGGAATTCGGTCACGGTCACCGACCCCGCTGGGAAGCCGCACTCGAAGCGGCTAATGCTCGATCCGCATGACGTCGTCCGAGCCGTGCTGTTCGCGCTCACTCAACCGGAGAGAGTGAATGTCGACGAGCTGCGGCTTTCCCACAGCTAGCGCCCGAGCGGGCCGATGAACGTCCGGGGCTGACGGGCACTGTGTTCATCGAGCTGCTCGACCTGTTGCGCTGCGTCAATGCGCACGAGGATACCTGGCTCGTCGCGTCGTTCAAAACCGTCTCCAATCGTTTCGTCCTCGACGGCACGCTCGGCTGCCCGACCTGCTCCGCGAAATATCCGATCACAACCGGTGTAGCAGATTTCACAGCCGGCGCCGAATTGCCGCGGCGCCAAGCCGGGCGGTCGGCGGCGACCCTGGAGCGGGAAGAGCTTGCTACGCGCGCCGGCGCTTTTCTCAACGTCACGGAGCCGGGAGCGACGGTCGTACTTGGCGGGCGCTGGGCCAGTGCCGCGCAGGAGCTGAGCCTGATTTCGGAGGCGCGCGTGCTCGCGCTCAATCCGGAAAGTGGTGTCGAGGAATCCGAAACCGTCGGGTTGCTGCTGGTCGGTTCGGAGATTCCGGTCGCGCCCGGCTCGATGCTCGGCGTGGCGCTCGACGCCTCGTTCCCGGCGGGAATCGTTGCGTCGGCCGTGAAAGCGGTCCGAGCGGGAGGGAGGATCGTCGGGCCCACCGAGATTCCGCCCCCGAGTGAGCTCGCTGTGCTCGCCCGGGACGAGAACTACTGGGTGGCGCAGAAGGCGCCGGAAGTGATCAGGCTATCGCGTGCTGGTCGGTGAACCCGGCTCGCTCGGCCTCTTCGTAAAGGGAGTCGATCAGTGCTTTGTAGTGCTTGTCGATGGTGCGGCGCCTCACCTTTTGAGTCGGCGTCAGCTCTCCGCTTTCGATCGAGAAATCGTGCTCGAGCAATCCGATCTTCTTCGGCGTTTCGAAGTGAGCCGCGCCCTCCAGCTCCTTGGCCACTTCCTTTTCGATCTTCGCCTGGATCGTCGGCATCCGTAGCAGCTGCGCGCGGTCCGTCCAGATGATGTTCCGCTTCATCGCCCACTTCTCGAGTTGATCGAAGTTCGGCACGATCAGCATCGAGGGGAATTTGCGCTTGTCGCCGAGCATCACGGCCTGGGCGATGTATTTGTTGGTTTTGACTTTGTTCTCGAGCGGCTGCGGCGCGATATTTTTTCCACCTGCGGTAACGATCATATCCTTCTTGCGGTCGGTGATCGCCAGGAATCCGTCCTCCAGCACGCCGATGTCGCCGGTGTAGAACCAGCCGTCCGGATCGATCATTTCGCGCGTGGCCTCGGGCTTGTTGTAGTAGCCCTTCATTACGTGCGGTCCGCGGGTGAGGATCTCACCATCAGCCGCAATCTTCACTTCGACGCCGTCAATTGCCTTTCCGACGGTGCCGATGCGGAAGTTCTCCGGCGTATTGACCGCGATCACGGGTGAGGTCTCGGTGAGTCCGTACCCCTCCAGGATCTCCAGGCCCGCAGCGAAGAAGAATTTGTTGATGTCCGGTGAGAGCGGAGCACCCCCGGAGACGAAGTAGCGGAGGCGTCCACCGGTCCGCGCTTTAAGCTTGGAGAAAACGAGCTTCTGCGCGATCGCATACTGCTTCGCCACCAGTGCGCCCGGCTCCTTTCCGGCGAGCTTCTCATTGGCCCAGCGCTCGGCGACAGCGCGCGCCCAGAAAAAAATCTTCTTCTTCAGGTATCCGCCGGTTAGCGCCGTTTCCAGAATGCGCGCATACATCTTTTCGTAGAGTCGAGGCACCGAGAGAACGATGGTCGGCCGGACCTCCTGCATGTTGATCGGTACGGTGTCGATCGATTCCGCGTAGGCGATCGACGTGCCGGTGGCGAACATCAGGTAGTGCCCGCCCATCCGCTCGAAGATGTGGGAGAGCGGAAGGAAGCTCAGCGCGACGTCCCGCCCGTCGAAGGGAATGGCCGTTCGCGTCCCCTCGACGTTCGAGTAGATGTTGTCGTGCGACAGCATCACGCCTTTGGGCTCCCCCGTCGTGCCGGAGGTGTAGATGATCGTCGCGAGATCGTCCGGCTTGACCGTCAGAGCGTCTTCGCGGTAGGTGGCGATCGACTCCCTGTTCTCGCCCTGCGTGCCGCGTTTCTCGAGCTCGGCTATCGACATGTTGGTGAGGCGGGGGATTTCGTCGAAGCCGATCACGGTTTTGAGCGCGGGGAGCTGCGAGCTGATTTCTCTGATCTTTTCCGCCTGCGCCTTGTTCGAGACGAAGATCGCGACCGCGCCTGAATCCTTGAGGATGTAGGCGACCTGGTCGCCCGGCAGAGTGGGATAGATCGGGACGTCCGTGAGGCCGACGGTGAGGCACGCAAAGTCGGCGATTGCCCATTCGGGCCGGTTCTCGGAGAGGATCGCCACGCGGTCCCCACGCCTGACGCCGAGTGAGGAGAGCCCGCGCGCGGCATGACGCACGCGTTCGGCGACCTCGGTGTGCGAGATCGGGCGGTAAGCTCCGTCCGCTTTGGCTTGCAGAGCGTCCGGGCGGTTGAACTTCGAGACGGCATCGAAAAAGAGCTGATTCAGCGTCCCCGGAGCGGGTCTCGGTCCACCTCTGGCTTCCATCAGTGCCATTCTCTCTCCCCGAAAGCGGGTCTGGTTTAGCGGTTTAGCCGGGCGGCTTCAGCAGGAGTACGAGCCGCACTGGACTGCCATTCACCTGCGTTCCACGATACTTCGCCGTGGCGTTGACGACAATCGAATCAACGGCCGTTCCTGAGCTGAGGAAAAGAGGATGCAGACGAATCTTCCTTCCCGCTATACCGCTCGCGTCGGTAGTGTCCACGACGGACGGCTTTCCAGCGTCGTTCACCAGCTC
>JADGQV010000181.1 GCA_017881465.1 Gemmatimonadaceae bacterium | reverse complement strand
CGAACGGAGTTATCCAGATCATCACGAAGAAGGGTCAGCAGGGTAAGCCTGCGTGGGACCTCACAGTCAGAGGTGGAACCAACGAGTTCGCCAACCAGGTAAGCCGCCTGTTCACGAACTACGGCAAGGATCCAGTCACAGGACAGATCGTCTCGCTCAACATCGCCAAGCGCGAAGCCGACGCGGGCCATCCGATCTTCCAGACGGGACAGATGCAGTCGTACGACATTGGCGTCGGTGGTGGATCGCCGGGCTTCCGGTATCGTGTAAGCGGCAATTTCAAGAAGGACGGCGGTGTCACACCGACGAACCTGCTCAAGAACTACGGCGGTCGAGCCAACCTGACGCTGAATCCAAACGACAAGCTTCAGATCGAGAGCAACATGGGCTACGTCACCGGTCGCACCGACCTCGCGGCAGAGGCAGGGTATGGCGGCACAACCTGGACGACGTACTACGCAACGCCGCAGAACCTCTACGACAGCAGCGGCGTTCCGCTCCCGAACAACGGCTTCTATAGTGCTCTGCCGTCCGCGTATTACAAGCAGTATCAGATGTACCAGGACATCAGCCGCTTTACCGGAAGCGTTCAAGTCACACACACGCCGGTGAGCTGGTTCACGCAGCACCTTACTGTCGGAACCGATCAGGGCATGGAAGACAATGAGGAGCTCTCGGCGGTTCACAACGACCCGAACTTCTCGTACTTCTTCGGATTCGACGCCGATTCCGGATACAAGGTCGTCGGCCTGCGGCAGAACTCGCAGTCAAGCCTGACATACGGCGGTACGGTCAAGAGTCAGCTCAGGGCAATCTCGACCGCGACTTCCTACGGGGTCGATTTCTTCCGGCGTAACACCAAGTTAGTGGATGCGTACGGACAGGATTTCCCGGGACCGGGTCTGACGGCGCTATCCTCGACGACCGCGCAGCGCAGCGGATCGGAGACGAGCGTCCAGAACAACACCGTCGGAATTTACGGGCAGGAACAGCTCGGGTTCCGCGACAGATTTTTCCTCACTGGCGGGCTGCGATCGGACAACAACAGCGCGTTCGGCGCAAACTTCAAGAGGGTGACCTATCCGAAAGTCAGCGCGTCGTGGGTGGTTAGCGAGGAGCCGTTCTTTCGACTGCCTTTCGTGAACACGCTCAAGCTGCGCAGCGCCTATGGTCAAACCGGACAAGCTCCGCTTCCATATTCGGCTGTTCCCTTTTTCACCGCGATCGCGGGCCCTGGTGGATCGGCCGCGGTAACACCGGCTTCCAGAGGCAACCCCGACCTCGGACCAGAACGCGGTTACGAGACTGAGTTCGGGTTCGACGCCGGCTTCCTGCAAGATCGCGCCGGAATCGAATTCACGCACTTCACTGGCGGAACGCGCAACGCAATTCTCGAGGAGCCTGTCGCGCCTTCGAGCGGATATCCCGGCACGCAGCTCGTGAACGCCGGAAAACTCTCGAAGAACGGTAACGAAATCATGGTGCGCGCGACTCCCATCGCCAACGGCCGCACCACCTGGGACCTCACATTCAGCACCTCAACAAACCACACGAAAGTCCTCGATCTCGGAGGGGCAACGTTCATCAGTCCCTCGGCCAACATCAGACACACAGTCGGCTATCCGGTCGGCGCATGGTGGGGCAAGAAGGTCGTTGATGCCACCATCGATCCAACCACCGGGAAGGCGACCGCGGTGTTCTGTGATCCCGGACCGGCTGGCGGCGCGCCTGTCCTTTGCGCAAACGCCCAGCCTGTGTTTCTAGGCAACACGACACCAACGTCGGAAGGGGCGTTCACCTCTACGCTCAGCTTCTTCCAGAACTTCAGCTTCTACACGCTCGTCGACTTCAAGGGCGGCTACAAGAAACTCGATGGCAACCGCCGCGTGCGGTGCCACCTGTTCATCGAGTGCCGCGAGAACTACTTCCCGAAAGAGTTCTCCCCCGCAATTGTCGGGGCGGTCAGCAGCAGCGCCTACATCAGCGATCTGGTAAACGATGCGAGCTTTACCAAGCTTCGTGAAATTTCGCTGAGCTACAATCTGCCGAGCGCTTTCGCGAGCCGGTTCGGCGCGGCGAGAGCGGCGGTCAGCATTGCCGGCCGCAACCTGCACACATGGACGAACTACAAGGGACTCGAGCCCGAGGCTTCGTTCCAGGGCGGCACACGCGGATTCGGACAGTGGGAGCAGGATGTCACGCCGCAGCTCCGATCCTTCGTTGCAACTCTGCGCCTGAACTTCTAATGCTCACACACTTTAACGAACGACTCATCGGAAAGACCCGGAGATCATATATGAACTTTACTCGCATTGCGAGGAGGATGGGACGCGGCGCGGCGACGACGGGGCAATGGCTTACAGTCATCGTGCTGTCGACGCCCGTGCTCGGATGTAACATTCTCGATAAAGGTCTTGAGGCGACTTCACCCGATAAAATCGTCACCTCGACGCTGGAAATTCCTGCGAACGCCGGCCTCATCACGAACAGTGCAATCGGAAATTTCGAGTGCGCGCTAAAGTCTTACGTAGTGGACGCCGCAATGATGAGCGGCGAGTTCATGGACGCGACGCCAACTGCGGCCAACTGGGCTTTCGACAGACGTGACACCGATCCGACGGCTGATACGCGATATGCAACGGACGCCTGCGATTCGTACGGCATCTATACACCCATTCAAGTTGCGAGGGGCACGGCCGACAGAGCGCTCCAGCTGTTGCAAGGCTGGACCGACGCACAGGTTCCGAACCGCCAGGATCTGATGGCGAAGGCCGCGGCTTACGCAGGCTATTCCAGGATTCTGCTCGGTGAAGGGTTCTGTAACGCGGCAATCAATCTTGGGCCGAAGCTGACATCGGCACAGGTCTTCGCTTCCGCGGAGAGCACGTTCACCACTGCCATTGCCGCGGCTCAGGCAGCAGGCGATCAACAGATTCTCGACATGGCATACGTTGGGCGCGCGCGCGCGCGACTCGATGAGGGGAACAAGGCGGGTGCTGCCTCGGACGCCGCCCTGGTGCCGGCCGGGTTTGTCATCAACGCGAGCGCGGAGACAACTCCGAGCACGAGGCAGAATCGCATTCAGGTTTTTAACCAGCTAGGACTGGTCTCCGTCGCGCCGAGCTACCGCACCCTCACTGTAACGAACTCGGGGGGACAGCAGGTTCCCGACAATCGGGTGACGGTTACTTACGCGGGGAAGAATGGCACCGATAATAGAACGCCGCTCTACATCCAGACAAAATACGCGAATAGCTCGAGTCCTGTTCCGATCGCAAGCTACAAGGAGGCGCAGCTGATCATCGCCGAAGTTCAGCAGGGGCAAACAGCGGTGAACATTATCAACGCCATGCGCTCCGCTGAAGGATTGCCGCCATTCTCGAGCCCGGACCCGACCGCGATCGCGACCGAAGTCACGGAATCCCGTCGGCGTGAGCTGTTCCTGGAGGGCCAGCACCTTTATGATGTGCTGAGGCTCAATCTCCCGCTCGACCCGGCGGCGGGTATCCCCTACTCAACGGTGTACCTCAAGGGCGGAAACTACGGCACCGAGCGTTGCTTCCCGCTTCCTGACGTCGAGAGACTGAATAATCCGAACATCGGCGGCTGACAAGGCGCCCTCGAAAGAAAAGGGGATCGTCTTCGGACGATCC
>JADGQV010000180.1 GCA_017881465.1 Gemmatimonadaceae bacterium | reverse complement strand
ATGAACCCGCGGATCGACTTGTCGCTCTTGTCGTCTCCCGTCTTGGCCCAGATGATCGCGACCTGCGCGGTGGATCCATTCGTAATCCACATCTTGGCGCCGTTGATGACCCAGCTTCCGTCCTTCTGCTCACGGGCGCGGGTGATCATCCCCGACGGGTTCGATCCATAATCGGGCTCGGTCAACCCGAAGCACCCAATTATCTCGCCGCTGGCCATTTTCGGGAGATAATGACGCTTCTGCTCCTCATTACCGAATGCGTAAACCGGATACATCACCAGAGCGCCCTGCACGGAAGCGAATGAGCGCACGCCCGAGTCGCCGCGCTCCAGCTCGTGCATGATCAGCCCATACGCGACGTTGTTGAGGCCGGCGCAGCCGTACTCCTCGGGCAGATTGGCGCCGAACATTCCGAGCTGCGCCATCTCGGGCACCAGCTCCTTCGGAAATCTTCCTTCTATGTAGCAGTCGCCGATGATGGGCAGAACCTTCTCATCGACGAACGCGCGAATCGTGTCGCGAACGGCGCGCTCTTCTTCCGAGAGCGCTGAATCGAGATCGTAGAAATCGGTGGACATATGGGGAAAGTTAGCTCACAAAAGGAATGGAAGACCCACTGTGTTACCCGTTACGCAACCGCGCGGCAGGCCAATGGAGTTATCCCAACAGCGCGCGCCTTCGCCCGGAAGCTCGATCCATGATCGACGACCAGCCCCTGCTCGTCCTGCCACTGGTGCACCATCTCGTGCAGCAGCGTGTGCAGCGCCTCCTCCCATCCGTCGCGCCGGATATGCCGCCTGCTGATGACTATCTCCGGCTCGCACCCGTGAGCGGCCGGGCTGTAGTGGCCCAGCCTGCTCTTCATCCGGCGCGAGATGCGGAGGAGAATCGCCCGCAGCGCGCCGCCAAATCGCTCGCCGTTGTACGCGGCATGCCAGCGTGATAGCTCGCGAATGAGCGGCAGGTCCGCGGGATTCGTGCGCTCCGGCGACCGCCTCCGGCGCGGCGCGTCGCTCGATCTCGCCACGGGGAACTCGAGGATCGTTCTCCTTGCCTCGTTTCGCACGACACGCGTCCGGCCGTGCACGAAGGTGATGATCGCCCTCCACACTTCCTCGTTGGCGCCGAGAAAGCTGTCGTGAATCCGAAGCTCGCCGCCGCTGTAGCTGACGACCACGGTACGATTGGTCGTGAGCCGTACACGATACCGCGAGCCGAGTCCCAGTCGCTGAAGGCGAGCTCTCAGCTCCTCGGCGTTTTTCGGAGGCGCTTCATCCAGATCCAGCGCGAGCTGATCGCGATTAAACAGTCGCCACATAATCCGACCGCTTGAAGCGTTTGTGCGGACCCTTCACAAAAGTGCGATGCTCCTTCGACCACACGTGCGTCGTGACATCGATCGTCTCCAGTCCGACATCAATGACGTTGACTGAAGAAGGCCGTCCTCCTCGCGATCTGTTCGAGACCGTACCAGCCGTCGAGATCACAGTGCCCTTCCTCGTGTGCTCGATGTAGTGCACCGATTCCTGGTGATCGTGACCACAACACACTAAATCGACGCCCATCTCGGCGAAAGCCCCGAGAATCTTCTGCGTGTTCTTTAGCCCGTGACGCTGCGAGAGCTCGCCCCTCACCGGGTTGTGGTGCATCACGATCACGCGAGCGTCCGTCGGCGGTGACTTCTCGAAGAGATCCTTCGCCTTGTCGAGCTGGTGCTTGTGGATGTCGCCGATGATCGAGATGTCGCGCAGGTTCCATGTCAGAGTGCGGCGCGTGACGCCGTGCGCGGTATTGATCCCGACGAAGGTCGCGCCCGGCACGTGGAGCATGGGCTCCAGATCTCTATCGATGAACTTGCGATAGTTCTCGTAGATCTTCGGCTTGTCGCCGAAGCCGAGCGGCGCCTTCCACCACGCGACATCGTGGTTCCCCTGGACGGTGATGACCTCGCTCACCTTCCTGGCGTCGCGAATGAACGCCGCGGCTCTCTGAAACTCGCCCGCTCTCGCCCGCTGAGTGAGATCGCCCGACATAGCCACCACGTCGTACTTCTTCATTTGGATGATCTGCTCAATGGCTTCGATCTGCTCAGGAACGGCAGGCCAGCCAAAGTGCAGATCGGAGACGTGGAAGACGGTCGTCACGGCACCCGCCTCGAGATCGCGGTCAGGTCAGGGCGCGAGAACGAGATCGGCGAAATGCGCAGCGACACTCGCGGTGAGCGCGGGCGAAAGTGTCCTCATCGGATCGCTCGCCACCTCGCCCACCCACCGGATCAGAGCCATGCGCGAATCGATCATCACGACGCGCAAAATCGCAACGCCCGTACCACGACCACGGTTCTCCAGCCTGAGCTCGACGGGCAGCAGAGCGTAGCGCGAGCCCTTCAGACCGACGAGTCCACGCACCTGCGACGCCAGCGGATCGCGCACCGACGCCTCGGGGAGGACGCGTCCGCGCAGCCACTCGGCGGAGAGTGACCGCGCATCAGTAATCAGGATGCTGTTCATTTTCGAGGCGCGCTCGACCTCACGCCCGAACGTCCACGCCCGGCCAAGCCCTCGGGCGGCCATCGCGGCCTCGATCTGGTCGTCGAGAGTCGCGAGAAACGCGGCGCGATTCGGAATCTGCTGTTGCCAGCCGAGGGTGTCGGTGCCGGAGAGATACTGGACGGGAAGCACGAGGATCTCCTGCCCCGCCATCCGCTCGAGGGGACGCAGCGGGACGGGAGAGGCATCGGTCTCGGGCGGTTTGGAAGCGCACGCCAGGGAGAGCGTGGCGGCAACAATGAGAAAAATTGGTCGCAACGGGTGGGGTTTGGATTGCGGGGAAAGTTAACGCATACTCAATTTCATCGCACACGTGGGCAATGCTCTGATGCGACGACTCCGCACGATCTTCATCTGGTCCTTCGTCTCGGCGGCAGGCGCCACCAGCTTTGCCTGGCTGGCGTTGTCGCGCGGAGAGCCGGTGAATGCCGCGTGGCTGCTGGTGGCGGCGCTGTGCACGTACGCCGTGTCGTACCGGTTCTACAGCAAGTTCATCGCGAGCCGGATCTTCGCGCTCGATCCCGCGCGTCCCACGCCGGCGATGCGTCTGAACGATGGACGCGATTTCACGCCGACCAATCGCTGGATCGTTTTTGGCCACCATTTCGCGGCGATCGCCGGACCCGGTCCGCTCGTCGGGCCGACGCTCGCGGCCCAGTTCGGATTCCTTCCCGGCGCCATCTGGATAATCGTCGGCGTCGCCATAGGCGGCGCGGTCCAGGACTTCGTGATCCTCTGCGCGTCCGTGCGCCGCGACGGGAAATCGTTGGGCCAGATGGCCAAGGAAGAGATTGGGCCCATCGCCGGCTTCACTGCGCTCGTCGCGGTGCTCGGCATCATGATCATTCTGATCGCCGTGCTCGCGCTCGTCGTCGTGAACGCTCTGAAGGCGAGTCCATGGGGCGTCGTGACGATCGGACTCACGATTCCGACCGCATTGATCATGGGTGTCTACATGCGCTGGATTCGGCCGCACCGCGTGCTGGAAGCGAGCGCGATCGGCCTCGTTCTCCTGCTCGTCGCGCTGTTCGCGGGGAGATGGGTGGCGTCGAATCCTACACTCGCGCCGGCGTTCACTCTCACGGCGAAGACTCTCGCGCTGCTCAT
>JADGQV010000083.1 GCA_017881465.1 Gemmatimonadaceae bacterium | reverse complement strand
GATGTATTGTGGCTGCTCGGTTACGGCGCTCTCTTCTTCGTGTTGGGCCTCGTCGCTCTGCGCTGGAGATCCCTCGCTGACTAGCGGAGAACCCGCCCTCATCCTCGTTCGGTCGTAATGGATTCAAACAGCATTCATCGCACGGTCCTCCCCAACGGGCTCACCGTCCTCGTGCAGGAGGACAGGTCGGCGCCCGTCGTCGCGATCGTGACCCACGTCAAGGCCGGATACTTCGACGAGACCGACGAGGAGAACGGGCTCTCCCACGCCCTCGAGCACATGTACTTCAAGGGCACCGCGAAGCGCGGCGTCGGCGACATCGCCAAGGAGACCAAGGCGAGCGGTGGATATCTGAACGCTCAGACGATCTATGACACCACGGCCTACTACACGGTCCTGCCGTCGTCGGGGTTCGCGAAGGGGCTCGAGATTCAGGCGGACGCATACACGAATTCGGTGATCGACGCGGGCGAGCTCGCAAAAGAGATGGAAGTCATTATCCAGGAGGCGAAGCGGAAGTCCGACAATCCATCCGCCGTGGCCAGCGAGACGCTATTCGAGCTGCTTCATGATGCGCACCGGATGAGACGCTGGCGGATCGGGCGAGAGCCGGGCCTTCGCGGCTTCACGCGTGACCTGATGAACGGCTTTTATCGCAACTTCTATCGGCCTGGCAACACGATCCTCAGCATCTCGGGCGACGTCGATCACGCGGACGCACTGGGCCACGCAAAGGAGCTGTACGGAGACCTGAAGTCCGGCGATCCGGTGCGTCATCCGGGGCCGTCGGAGCCGAAGCACGATGACTTCCGCTATCGCGAGCTCGCAGGCGACATCGCGCAGAGCCAGCTCGTAATTGGATGGCGAACTCCCGGCACTCTGGACCCGGATACCGCGGTGCTCGACCTCGCTGCGTCCGTCCTGGCAACGGGACGCGCATCTCGGCTGTACCGTGCCGTTCGCGAGAAGAAGCTCGCGTCGTCCATCACAGCCTATAACTACACGCCGACGGAGCTGGGCGTGTTCGTGGTTCACGCCGAGACGGAGCCCGAGAACACCGCCGAAGCAGCGCGTGTGATCTGGGATCAGCTGCACCAGCTGCGCGTCGGGTCGATCGAGGATGACGAGCTCACTCGTGTGCGCCGCATCTTCGAGGCGCGCTGGGTTCGACGGCTTGAGACAGCCGAAGGGCGCGCCAATTATCTCGCCGAATGGGAAGCGTTGGGCGCCTGGCGCCTGGGCGACGAATACTTCAAGCGCTACATGTCCGCTTCGGCCGACGACATTCAGCGCGTCGTGCGTAAGTATCTGTCAGAGGAGCGAGCGGCGGCTCTCGTCTATCGCCCGGAGAACGCGCCCGTCGTCGCGCAGGACGCGGCCGACATGAAGCGGATTCTCGGTGAAGGCGGGTCGGAGCGCCTTCCGGCGATTCCGCGTCGCGCCGCGACCACGGCACGGGAGACGAAGAGCGCGGAGCTGGAGAAGGAGGAAGCCGGCGTTTCCGTCTTTCGGACGGCGGAAGAAGTTCCGGTGCTCGTGCGGAGAAAGCCCGGCACGCCGATGGCCAACATCGGTGTTTACATCGTCGGCGGGGCGGTGGAGGAAGAGCCCGAGCAGGCTGGACTCACTCTCCTCACCGCCCGCACGATGCTCAAGGGAACCACCACGCGCAGCTCTGCACAGATCGCGGAAGACGCCGAGATGCTCGGCGGAACGATTTCGGCGAGCGCGGGGAGTGACAGCTTTGGCTGGTCGTTGTCCGTGCCCGCGATTCGCCTGGCCGAAGCACTGGAGCTGCTCGGGGACGTGATACTGCGTCCGACGATTCCCGACGATGCATTCGAGACTGAACGAACGGTCGCGCTCTCAAATGTCGCGATGCTGCGCGACGACATGTATCGCTACCCGATGCGACTCGCGAGCTCGGTTGCGTTTGCCAAGCATCCCTACGGAATGCCCGCAATGGGAACGGAGGAGTCGCTGCGCGCGATTTCGGCAGAGCAGGCGAGAGAGTGGCACAAGTCGCGGGTCCTCGAATCCGCGGCAGTAATCGGAATCGTCGCAGACGTGGATGCAAAGGAAGTCGCCGACATCGTGGCGCGCGAGCTCGGGGGGCTCCAGCTAAAAAAGCCTCCAAAGGTTGGAAAGCCGCGTTGGCCCAAGAGCGTGAAGATTGCCGCCGAGTCGCGCGACAAGGCGCAGACGGCGATTGCGCTGGCTTTTCCAGCGCCGGCGCGTAATGACGATTCCCGCTTCGGCGCGAATCTCATCGCGACCGTCGCGAGCGGGCTCGGCGGCCGTTTTTTCGACGAGCTGCGCGACAAGCAGTCGCTCGCCTACACCGTGCAGGCGGCGGTGAGCGAGAAAAGACTGGCCGGGATGTTTCTCTCCTACATCGCGACGTCGCCCGAAAAGGAAGGCGTCGCGCGCGCCGGTCTCCTCGCCGAATTCGCGAAGCTGCGCGACGAACTGGTATCGGACGACGAGATGGCCCGCGCCAAGGAGTACGTGGTCGGCTCGCACGCGATCAGCCGGGAAACCGGCGGCGCTCTGTTGGGCGAGATGCTCGATGCCTGGATGTTCGGCGAAGGATTGCACGAGCTACTGGAGTACGACGCGCGAATACGCGCAGTCACAGCGGACCAGATGCGCGATGTCGCGCGCAAGTACTTCGATCCGGAAAGAAGGGTGGAAGGGATAGTCCGCGGGGTGGGGCGGACAGTGTAGTGCTCAAGAAACGGAAAACTAAACAGGATGCGAGTGCTTAGAAGCAGAGTTTTGAGTTGACAGTCAATACGCCTTGACTTCACAAGCACACGTCGAGGAAAAATCACTGGTTGTGGTCTTGCTCGACTGAGGGAAGTCCGAGCGTAGTGACTGACAACTCGCGCCTACGCTTCTGACACCTCGCATCCCGTTCGGTTCTGTTCACCGCCGGTGAACTCTGTCTATTGTGCGCCCGACCTCAGCCCCTTTTCGGCACGGAGAATCGCATCGGTCGCGGGCCGAAGTCGGCCGCCCGCCGCGCGCAGCCCACGAACCGAGTTGTAATCCCCGCCCTCGTACACGACGAGCCCCTTGATCGGCACCTCGGCGGTCGCCCACGCCAGCACTCCCCAGATCGTGCGAAGCTGATTCTCCTCACCGTGCACGAGCGGATATCCGCCAGCGGCAAAGACCCAATGTTCCTTCGGCTTTGGAAACTGCTGCATCCAGCGCTGCGCGACCCGCAGATGCGTGTCGAGAGATCTGGCGCCGTCGAATCCGGCGAACAGCGAGAAGCCAACCACATCGATCGGCGAGCCCGGCCGCGCCGCCCACGCGTAGAGCGTGCTGTCGCGGGTCCCGTAACTGCTCATCGGGACGCTGACCTTGATGCGCGGATATATGTAGTGCGCGATGCGCGACGCGCGCGTGAAGTAGTCGATCCAATACTGTGGAGACTCTTCGCCGAGAATGCGCGTGCCTTCCTCCAGCGGATCGACGGCGGGAATCAAATAGTCCGGCTTGAGCCGTCTCGCGATTCGATCGATGTCCTTGAGGCGCGCAACCGTGTAGGCCTCGCGCGATTGCTTGAATTCCTCCTCTCCTTTCTTGGGGTAGCCAAGTGCGACGATGAGGAGTGTGCTGTCGGACCGCGCCTGCTCGATTGAGCGCGCAAGGGAATCCAGCGCGACGCCGCGCGCTGCTTCCGGATCTACGACGACGCTGATCGCATCGACGCCCAGCGTGTCGGCGAGGGCGAGATCGTACTTGATCGCAAGCGGCGGCGGCCCGCTCCTGAGATCGGGAAAGATCTTGAGCCCGATCCGAAAATCTCCGTCGGGATGCTCCTGCAGCTGGTCGTTCGCGTGTGACGCGTAGCTTCTGATGCCGGCGTACGCGCCAGGCAGCTCGATGACTACGAGCGCCGTCATCGCCATCGCGGCCCCCGCCAGCGCGACGCGCGCGAAACGCGTGAACCCCCACCGCGCGGGAAGCGAGGGCGCGAATATCGGGACCTGGATGTAGATCGGATTCCAAAGCGCGGGCGTCCCGAAGAACGTTCCGAGCATGCTCGCTTGCGCCGCGTTGAGAGCGAGACCGAATTCCGTGGGCGAATGACCGCGCGAGATGACGAACTTCGTCACCGCTACGGTGGCGATGATGATGTTGTAAACGAGAAGCGGGAATCCGAGCAGCGGAGTCACCAGCCGCCGGCCCAGTGCGTATATCGCCTGCACCACGAACAGCAGCGCGGTGAACGGCCACAGCCACGCCACGAGAATGATCGCGCGGCCGTACAGAAGCGATTCCGAGCTGTAAGCGACTACGAGCGCGGGAACGAGCAGCAGGCCGGCAATGCCCGTAATCGTCTGAAAGCCGCGTGGGATGCGCCGCAGCTTCGCGATTCTGCCCGCCATCAGGATGTCCCACGCGATCATCGCGACCGAGAGGGCGAGGTAGATCGCCCCGAGCAGCCTGTGCGAGGTCATCGAGCGAAGCTAGACACGCTCGCGCGCGCTGGCAAGCACTCGGACGCGGTCGTACTTTTCGCTCGCATGGGTCGTCGCGCTCTGTTCAATCTTCCCAATACTATGTCGCTGTCGCGCGTGGTGTTGGCGCTCGCATTCGTGCTCATGTCGGAACCGTGGGATCGCATCGCCCTCATCGCGGTCGCCGGATTGACGGATTTTATGGACGGCTGGCTCGCCCGCCACAAAAAATCGGAGAGCACCGCGGGTGCGCTCTTCGATCCAATCGCCGACCGCATCTTCGTACTCGTCGCGATATCGACCTACCTCGTTGAGGGCCAGCTATCCACCGCGCAGTATTTCGTCTTCCTCACGCGCGACCTGGCCACGGCGGTGGGGTTCCTGGTCGCCAAAGGCATTCCAGCGCTGCGGCCCGCCGTGTTCAGGGCGAGAATGCTAGGCAAGATTGTCACCGTCCTGCAAATGATCACGCTGCTGGCGATCATCCTGCTGCCGGAGCTGACCGAGATTCTGATCCTGGCGATCGGGGTCGTGTCTGCCGCATCAATTGTCGACTACACGATCGCGCTCTGGCGGGGACGCACCCGTTCGAGCACCGCCTGACCGGGAGATCGATGCGAACCCCGCGGTCGCTCCTTCATATAGCGTTTGGCCTGACGCTGGCCGTGCCCGTGGCCGGCGTCGCGCAGCAACCCCAGCAACGGCTCCAGATGGAAGGAAGGCTGGACGCCATCATCGCCCGCAGCACGGGTGTTGAGGCCGGCCTCGGAGTGAGCGTCCCCTCCGGGATCTACGTACGATCCGGCCTCGTCGCCGGAATCGGCGCGGGGCGTCACGGCCTCGAAGGCCGAACCGACCTGTTCTCGAGATTCAGCCTCGACCCGTTCCGTCAGAGTCGCTGGGCCCCCTACGGGGGAGCGGGGATATCGGGCCGTTACCGCTCGAAGCTCGACGGCGGCTCGCGCGCCTACCTGCTGGTCTTCCTCGGCGTCGAGGGACCGCTCGCCTTGGGCCGGACATCGGGGATCGTGCCGGCGTTCGAGCTCGGCCTCGGGGGTGGCGCTCGGGTTGGAGTTGTGCTGCGGCGTGGAGTTAACGCCCGGCGATAACCAGCAGCTTCGGTTCTGTGGATGCCAGATCGCGCCTCAATCCCGACACAGCAGCACAATAAGAAAGAGGGGCGCCCAAGGCGCCCCTCTCGATCAAACCGCTTTTCTGACCTTGGGCGGCTGAGCGAACCTCTCGCCAAGCACCCTCAGCTCCCCTACTTCCGACGGCGCCAGCTCATGGTAGCGCTCCGCCAGGTAATCCATCGTGTTGTCGAACCAATCCTTCTGATCCTCGGGCGCCGAGCCGACTACGCCGCAGCGCATGATCTGCTGGAACAGCTCGTCCCGGGCCTCCGCAAACGGAGTTGCCGCTCGGACTGGCTCCTTACGGAATCTGTTTTTCTGAGTGTTCATCAATTCGGTTGGAGTAAAAACGTCTATGAAATCGTAATCTTTAATCTACATGTCTTAGACACCATTTCATAGAAGAAAGGTTCATGCCGCAGCCCTTCTCTTGATGAAATCGAGCAACAATTCCGAGAGATGCTCGGGGTTTTCCTCAGGAACGAGCCGCGCGACTCCCGCGAGCCTCACCAGCCTGGCCTCCGGTATGGCATTGACCAGCCTGTCGGCGAGGTTGGGCTCGACCCACTTGTCCTCGTCTCCCCAGATGATGAGCGTCGGCGCCTTGATCTCTCCGTACTCGTCTTCGTCCAGATCAGCTTTGTTCACCGCGCTCGCCAGCGTCAGAAGGTGCTTCGCGCCATCCTTTCCGACGAAAGGAGCGAGGTAGCGGGCGATGAGCTTCATCGGCATGTGCTCCTGATCGGCGACACTGCCCTTGAGCACTCCCTCGAGGAGCGGGGCAGCGCCCATCACACCGCGAGTGAGACTGAACGCGAAGCGCGCCGTCCGCCGCTGCATTTGGGTGATCTCCTTTGCGGGCAGCTCGTCGAATGCGGGGGTGTTGATCAGCACCAGCTTCTCGACGCGATCGGGACGGTTCGCGGCGAGCTTCATCGCCACATCGCCGCCCAGATCCACGCCGACGATGACCGCGCGCGAGACGCGAAGCACCGTCATCGCGGCATCGAGATACTCCGCCTGCGCCGCGATTCCGAAGTCGGCGTCCAGCGGCCGGTCGGACTGTCCGTGCCCGAGCAGATCCACCGAGTACGCCGTGTGCCCCGCAGCGGTGATCGCGGGAGCGATCGCGCGCCACAGAAAGTTGCACGTCCCGAATCCGTGCAGGAGAATGACGGCGGTTCCACCATGCCCGTACCGCTCGACGTGCATCGCTCCCGGACCGACCGGAGCTCTCAGGACATCAGCTTGCATCTCTATACCTCTCTCTTAGCTTTCGTGTCACAACGCACTCAGACGTCAACGCACGAAATCGACCACGGAAGATGCCTCCAAACAACGAACCACCCAGAGACAAGAACGTACCTCCGAAAAAGATTGTCAGGGAGGTCCGTGCATCAAGTCGGCCAAAAGCCTTCCTCTGGGTACTCGGCCTCATCGCTCTCGTCGCCGTTGCGGCGCTCGGATACCTCGCGAGCAAGCCGAAGTCCCGCTCGGTTGACGTCAATGATGTAGCCGACACGACCAACGCGGGGCCGGCTCAGGGCTACCTGATAGGCAAAGTCGATGCCCCGGTGAAGATTATCGAGTACGCCGATTTCGAGTGTCCCTCGTGCGCCGGCTTCGCCACGGTGACCGAGCCCGACGTGCGAACCAGGATCATCGAACCAGGGCTCGCGAACCTCACCTATTACGATTTCCCGATAACCCAGCACCGCAACACGCTCCCGGCCTCAAACGCCGCGGCGTGCGCCGATGAGCAGGGAAAGTTCTGGCCAATGCACGACCGCATCTTTCAGGGGCAGGACGAGTGGAATGGCGAGGCGACCGACGCTCCAAAGGCGTTCCTCAAGCGCTACGCGGGCGAGGTCGGTCTGGACGTCGCGAAGTGGGAGACCTGCTACGACGCGCGCAAATACCAGAAGCGCATCAGCGCCAACCTCGCCGACGGTCTGAGGCGGGGAGTGTATTCCACGCCGACATTCATCATTGGGAACAAGATGTATCCCGGGATGCGCTCGTACGATGAGATGAAAAAGCTCGTCGATTCGATCGGGAAAACCACGACCCCTCCGGTCACGACGGGCGGCTCCGCGGTACCAGCGCCGAAGAAGTGACGAAGCGGATGATCGTGGCCGCGCTCGCGCTGGCCGGGATCTTCATCAGCCTCTACCTCACGCTCTACAAGCTCGGCGTCATCGGCGAGCTGAGCTGCACCATCGGCTCGTGTGAGACCGTCAACACGAGCAAGTGGTCGCGGTTCCTGGGCGTGCCGGTCGCCGCCTGGGGACTGCTCTTCTACCTCGATGTCTTCCTGATCGCGCTGGCTGGGACGCTCGCGCGCTTTGAAGACGAGCCAGCCATCTCGCTCGTGCTCGTAGGCGAAGCCGCCGTCGGCGTGCTGTTCTCAGCGTGGCTGACGTACCTGGAGCTGGGGGTTATCCAAGCCATCTGCATCTGGTGCGTCACGTCAGCAGCTATCGTGACGCTGATACTTGTCGCTAGCATCGCGGATTTCAGGGAGGTGCGCGCTGCGACAGGGGTCGAGAATACCGAGGCAGGGAGCTCTTAGCTTTCCCGCCTAATCGCGTGGAGCTTTTCCGTCGGCGTGGGGACCTGCGGAGTCGATGCCAGGGATGCCCGCTAAGCCCCTCTCTTAATGTCCTGAGAGCGCGACGCCTCATCGAGCCGTAACCGCGGCTTCTCGGCGGCGACATCCTCGCCTTCGCGCTGCATGCGCCGCCGGAAGGGCACCAGATCCCGCCCCAGATGCACCAGCGCCCGGGTCGCCACCGTGCTTGCCAGCGGCTCAGGGATCCCCATCACGCGAATGTAGGTGTCGATCGCCCGGTCGAACGAGAGATCTTCCGCCAGGGTGTCGACGAACATCAGCGCGTTATCGACGTGACCACGAATGATCGTCTCTTCGGCACGCGCCTGAGACAGGCGCAGCCGCCGCTCGGCGTTCGGATTCAGCTTGCGGCCGAAGATCGATTCAGGAAACAGATTGCGAAGGGGCATTTATCCGTCCGTCGGTTGTATATGCAACTGATGTTAGGCACGGAGCGTACCAGGCGACAGGTCTTGCCAGGCGGCCAATTCTACCTCCCGCAGTGCCTGAGCAGCGCTGGCCCTACCGCAAGCCTCATAACCGTCGCGTCGACGAGAACGCCACCGACGCTCTGGCCTCAGCGATCCGGACCACGAGGAAGACCACATCGGACCAGGCGCGACGCAAAGAGCCCGGGGAAGATCCCCCGGGCTCTGATACTGCGAGTAGCGAATGCGTCGCAGCCGTTACGGCGCTACGACGATGATGATCTGGTCCTGAGTTTCCGTTCCCGTGGTGATGGTTAATACAGCAGGCAGCAGCGCAGGCGTGAACCCGCTGGCTGTCGGCGGAGTCGCGCGCAAGACGTAGCTTCCCGGAAGTAGAAACGCGATCCGGAAGTTCCCGTTCGTGTCGGTGCTTGTGCTGGCAACGACGTGCGTCAGATCCGAGTCGGTTACCAGCGAGCCCGCCGTTAGAACCTCGACGGTTGCGCCCGAAACGGCTGCGCCGGCCGCGCTGTTGGCGTGAACGGAGCCGGTCACACTGCCGGTGATGTCCTCCGCAACCGCACGGATGACGGGCTTGAAAATGAAGCCGTTGCTGGCGTTGTTGCCGCGCATCACGAAGCTGCTGCCAATATTGAAGTCGAGCGTCATCACCGAGCCGTTTGCCGTCAGCTCAATGGGCTTGTCGAGGTTGATCTTGATACCGGACTGACCCGCGCTCGGAAACATAATCGCTGCCTTCGTTCCGCCCGTGAGCGTGATAGAAGATTGGATCGGATCGATGATCAGGCGAAAGCCATTGTAGGTGCCCGTCGCGAGTGTCGCTGCGCCAAGGTTTGTCGTTTTGCCGCCGCCGAGATCGAGCAGGTTGATCGAGGCGTTCGGAGTGGCAACCGTCGTCCATCCGGATTGGTCTGTTGCGTCCGTCGCTTGCGCATCAGTCGGTTCGGCCGTTCTGGCGTCAACACGGACGACAAAAACGTCGACCCGGGCGACATCGGAGAAGGGGAAAGGTGCATCTGTCATGCGCACGGTGAGAAGTCCCGTGCCAGTGCCCGAGGAATCGCTGCACGCGACGACGCCGAGCGTGCCTAGCGCGAGTGCCGCAAAAAGTCGAATGGTTCTGTACATCTTTGATCTCCGGAATCAATGTCTTTTTGAACTGGCTGGCGATGGGAGGCGCCTAACGCGCTGTTCCAGCCACACATTTGCTTGACTCGCGTGTCACTTCCCTGCGTCACATCGATTTCCGACTGAGCTGTCATGAACCTTACGTGGGTCACGAAAACGAAAATGGGGAAGCGCCATTCCGGCTCTTCCCCATTTCGTTCAGTCGATTGGTAGCTGGCTATTTGTGCGGCGGCGGACGGTGGCTCTGCCCGGGATTCGACTTGCTACCCCCATTCGCCGGCACTCCAGCCGGTGGTCCGGCCGACACTGGTGGCCCGGCACCGGCCGGACGTCCGTGCGCGCCATTCCGGCCGCTGTTATTGGCGGCGCGAGCCTGTCCGGCGTCAGCCTGCGAAGGCAGTTCACCCGGCATGCTCTCCAGATCGGAATCCGACGCTCTCGCCTTGAGTCGTGCGAGCACGCGCTGGAGCGCTTCATTGGACGAAAGTCCGCGATCCGTGAGGCTGCCGATGACGAACAACGGAATCGCCAGCGACCGCCCGGAGGGTGAGCTCTTCGCGAGCAAGCTCTCTGCTGCGCCATCGACACCTTTGCGTATCGCTTCCGCGCCCGCCTCGATCTCGTCACCGCTTGGGGTCGAGCCACGGCCGCTGGCGAGCGCGGCACGCGCCATCTCCATGCGGTCCGCCTGCTCGTTCACCGAGCGTTCGATGTCCGTCGGAGCAACGCCTTTCGCGGCAAACTTGAGCGCGCGATTCTCCAGCGCGGTCGCCGGGAGCTGGTGGGCGCGGGCATCAGCAATGCGCGCTAGCACCCGCTGCGCGACGTTGGATGGAAGTACCTCTCTCAGGCGAGCCGAAGGATCTCTGGCGGGCGTTTGCGCGCTCGATCCCCGCGCGACC
>JADGQV010000082.1 GCA_017881465.1 Gemmatimonadaceae bacterium | reverse complement strand
GAACGTGGCGAATCCCTCGTTGAGCCAGACATCTCCCCAGTCGCGCGTGGTCAGCAGATCGCCGTACCACTGGTGTCCGAGCTCGTGGGCCATGAGCCCGACGGAGCTGGCCTGCGGCTCCGACCATGCGGGGTGGAGAATCTCGGCATCGTTCTGCGATGTCGCGGTGACGTTCTCCATTCCGCCGTACTGGAATTCAGGAATGACGATCTGGTCGTACTTGGACCACGGATACGGAACGCCGGTTTTGCGCGAGAACACATCGACGGCCTGCGGAGTCTTGGCGAATCCGCGCCAGGCGGCGTCGACCGAATCGGGGTACGTCCAGTAGCCGATCGGCACGTTGCGCCACGGCTTGTCCTGGAGCACGGTGTAGTTGCCGACGACCGCCGTCATCAGATACGTCGATGCGGGCTTGTCGAGAACCCAGTGCCATTCGATGCTGTCGCCCACTGCACGCGATCCGGCGAGGCGGCCGTTGGAGAGAGAGCGCTCGCCCCTGGCGGTCCAGATGTAGAACTCCCAGGTCGTCTTGTCGTTCGGGAAGTCGTAGGTCGGAACCCAGTAGTGATTGTCCTCGGTCTCACCCTGCGTCCAGACGATGTGCTTGGCGGGCCTGAAGTAGGCGCCCTTGGTGCGATTGGCGCCATCGAATTCGATGGTGATCGATGTCGTTTGCGCGGAGCGCAATGGCGTCGCGAGGTGCACCGTGAGCGCGCGTCCGTCGTAATCGTATTTCAGAGCTGTGGTGCCGGTGGCGACGCTCTTGAACGTCATGTCGCCGGCATCGATCACAAGATTCGAGAGTGGCGTGGCGCCCGGAAGTCCCGCGACGGTCAGGGTCGTCGTTCCAACGACCGCCTGACGCGGCCAGTCGAAGCGGACGATCGTCACCTGATGCTGAAGGTCGTACCTCCGCACTCGCTCGGGGTGGGTGACTCCGTCGGGCGGCGGGCCCCAGACGATCAGCGGCGTCTGCTGAAAAGGGGGAACGCGATCGATTGCCAGGCTCGAGTCCATCTGAAATGGAGGAAGAACGAGTGGCGGAGTCGGTCGCGGGATCTCGGTCGCAGGAATTCTCGACGGGGTCGTTGACGGCGGCGTGCAAGCGACGATGAGCGCGCTGGCAGCGGCGCCCATGAGGAATAGTCCTTTCATTTTACGTTGGAACGGAATGAATACGTTCGGATGATTCGGGACAGCTGCATAGCGTTCTTCTGTCATATGCTATCTAACCAGCTAACCCGGCGGAAGGATAGACACCGATGCGACACGCGTTCACCATCGTCGAGCTCACGGTCACGATCTGCATTCTGGGCGTACTCTCCGCCATCGCCATGCCATGGGCCGGCGAATTGCTCGACAGGGTCCGCGTTCGCGGCGCGGTCGTGGAGCTCGAATCGACTTTCAGCGGCGCTCGACACATCGCGATCGCGCGTTCAGCGCAGACGACGGTCGATATCGACACCGTGACTCAGACCATCTACGTCAGCGTTGGAGCCGACACGCTTCGAAAGCGGGAGATTGGAGCGGATCACGGAGTTCAGCTCTCGGCGAGTCGTGTGCGGATGTCCTACTCGGCGACTGGCATGGGCTACGGCGCCGCGAACCTCAGCGTCTTCGTGCGACGGAACGCGTCCGTCGATACCGTTTTTGTGTCGCGACTTGGTCGCCTGCGACATTGATCGACGCCGGCAGCGCGATGTCCACAGGATCCGGCTCGGATGCAGCAGGAACCGCCACGTCCGACGTCGTCCCGAAATCGTAGCCCGGAACCGAGATCCGCGGAATCTGCTGCCCGATCATGCGCTCGATCGTGCGCACCATCGCGATCTCGTCGGGCGACATGAAGGTATAGGCATCGCCGGTCGCGGCGGCGCGGCCTGTGCGGCCGATGCGGTGCACGTAATCTTCCGGCTGCTGGGGCACATCGTAGTTGATGACGTGGCTGATGCCGGAGACATCCAGCCCGCGCTGCGCGATGTCCGTGGCCACGAGCACCCGGATCTTGCCTGACTTGAAATCCTCGAGCGCGCGGGTGCGCTCACCCTGCGATTTATCGGCGTGCATCGCCGTCGCCGCGATTCCCTGATCCTCGAGGTGCCTGACGACTCGATCGGCGCCGTGCTTGGTGCGGGTGAAGATGAGAACCGAGTCCATATTCGCTTCCTTCAGCAGCTCGACCAGCAGCGTGCTCTTTCGGTCGCGCGGCACCGGGTAAACGGCGTGCGTCACCGTGCTGGCCGCTTCGGAGCGGCGTCCGACCTGCACGACCACCGGTTTCCGCAGATACTTCCGCGCCAGGGCTTCGACCTCAGGCGGCATCGTCGCGCTGAAGAGAAGCGTCTGCCGGTAGGGCGGGATCTCGGCCACAATCCGATTGAGTTGCGGTGCGAATCCCATGTCGAGCATGCGATCCGCCTCGTCGAGAACCAGGACCTCTAGATCGTCAAAAGAGACGTTCTGGCGCTCCATGTGATCGAGCAGGCGACCCGGTGTCGCGACTACGACATCCACCCCATTCAGCAGCGCCCTGGACTGAGGCTCGATGCCAACTCCGCCGAAGATTGGGACGACGCGCAGGTCGGTGTACTTGCCGTACTTCCGGAAGCTCTCCTCCACCTGCGCGGCGAGCTCTCGCGTCGGAGTCAGGATCAGAACGCGAACGCGGTGAACGGGCTCGCCGTTCTCCGCGGTGAGCGGAGTGCTGATCAGATTGTGAACGATGGGTAGGGTGAACCCGGCGGTCTTTCCGGTTCCGGTCTGGGCGAGACCAATCAGGTCCCGGCCCGCCAGAGCCAGGGGAATCGCCTGTTGCTGGATCGGCGTGGGATGCGTGTATCCGGCGTCGCGAACCGCGTGGAGCACTTCGGGGGCGAGGTCGAGCTCCTCAAAAGAGAGCCCCGCCTCGGGGTTCTGTTCAATCATCTATCCTAATATACGCAGGGCGTCTGACTTCAACCGCAACAACAACTGCAACTGAACAAGATGTCAGCTTGAAGTTGAAGTTAGACGCCCGCGCGGCGAAGAAGAGCGATCAATGCCTCGTTCACCTCGTCTGGTGTCTCCTCCGTGATGATGTGCCCCGCTTCGGGAATCGCGCGCAGCACGATTTGTGGAATGAGCCGAACGAAGATCCCCATCCCATCGGCGGGCATCATGTGATCCCGGCTGCCCCAGAGGGCGACGGCCGGAAGATTGACAGGGAAGAGCTGCCGGTGAACCGCCGCCTTCCAGTCGTAGTTGTGTAGCAGCGCGCGCATCGCGAGCGCGAATTCCGGGAACTGCGACGGCGCAAGGTACTCCTCCACATCGCGCTCCGTAAAACGCCCGCGTTTCCCGTAAACCCGCATCAGCGCAAGCTTCACGACCACGCGCGGCTTTACCTGGCGAAGTATCGGCGTAAGGACGGCGGGGGTGAGAAAGCGGTACAGCCCCATCAGCGGCACGCCTTTGAGTCCGACGGGGGAAAGCAGGCCGAGACACCGGGCGCGCTCGGGATATCGCGATGCGAAATGGTAGATGAGGGATCCGCCAAGCGAATGCCCGGCGAGTGCCGGGCATTCGAGCTCGAGCGCGTCGAGGATATCGCGCAGGTGCTCCGCCAGCGACTCGATCGTGTACTCTTCGCTCGCGAGCGGCTTGTCGGACAATCCGTGTCCCTTGAGGTCCACGGCAATCGCGCGAAATCCGGCTTCGACCAGCGCCGGCATGTTGCGATGAAACGTGTAGGCGCTGCAACCCCAGCCGTGAACGAGCACCACTGGCGGCGAAGCCGGATCGCCTCGTTCGACCACGCGAATCTTTATTCCCGAGCGAAGGCGCGGAAAACTCACGCGATATGCCGGTTCACCGGCAGGGAACATCTCGCCGGGACTGAGATTGTTCCGGTGACCGGATCCGATCATTAGATCAGATTAATTCGATTTCTCGGCCGAGAAGTTTTCCGATGAGCCCGATTCGGAAGGTGACGTCCGCCCATTTCGATTCCGGGGTGGTGCCGTCGTCGAGAGGGAAGGTGGACCACGCCCATTGATGGGTCGTCGTCGGCCGCTCCGTTCCCTTGTGAGGATGCCACACGCCGTTGCGGTCGCGATCGTCGACGAATCTCTCGTAGAGCTTCATCCAACCCTCGTTGCGGCGGAGAAAGTTGAGACGCGCCATTGTCTCGAGCCACAGCAGCGCGAACGGGACATCCGCCTCGACAGCGTTCCGGTGCGGCAGGAGGTCACCCATGAGTAGGTGAGGCTGCGGCACCATTTTCTTTCCGAAGAGCTGGATTGTCTCCTGGCGCGGGAGCGGCTGCGTGATCCAGTCGTAGATGCGCTCGACGCTGCTGAAGTGCTCGTGCCGGAAGATCGGCATGTGCGCGAGCATCGTCAGGGTATAGATGGATGGCGGCGCGGATTCTGGCGCAAGCACGTGGGTGTTGCCAACCCGCATCCACGGCTTCTCGCCAAGCGGCGAGTTGAGATACGAGACGGTGCGCTCGAGAATGCGGCGCGCCGCACCACGCAGCCGCGGATCGTTCTCGTATCCCATCTGCGCGAGCGTCGCCGCCGCGGCTTCGCGAAAGATGCTGCGCGTGCGCCGAACGATATCATTATCCCTCGCCTTCGTGCCGAGCTCGAAGGTGAACGCAGGATCGTTGTCCTCGGCGAGCAGTCGGAAAAGAATCCGGCGAGCGAGGACGAGGGGCGGCGACTCACGGCTCCAGCCGTACTCGGAAAGGCGTCGAACCGCCGGAATCGTTCCGATGTGGGCGAAGTCGGTGGCGTGTCGCCCCGGAAGTGAAAGAACTGATTGATTCCACATTCCGTCGCGGGACTGCGTGACCGCGAGCCTGATAGCGGGCCGGTGCGAATACGGAAGCCAGTCGAAGTCGGGCGAAGCCGGGTCCGCGGCGCGCGCGACCTCGGTCATCGCCCGGTACTTGATCGGCGCCGACGCGTGCTCGAGCAGCCAGCTCAACGGAAAGGAGATTGGCTCCGAGGCGGGCGCTGATATCGTTGGGGCTGGTTCGAAGATGGTACTGGGTGCAGTCACAGGCGGCGCTCGGCACGCTGAAAGGAGCAATACTCAAAACCGGCAAGCTGGATGAGCCGCCGGCAGCGGGAAGAATAGCACGATTTCGCCCCGGCGCATAGGGGCGAGAGGCTAAGTCACTGAAAGAGAATGGGTTAGACGCTTGGAGGCTTGGGAACTGCAACCGGAGGAGTAATGAGCTGCCAGCTTCAGAGATGATAGTGTTCAGCCTTACTACGTCGGGACGTTACTCGCGCGGGTCAGGGCACAAGCACTGGTTGTCATCACGCCACTTAGTGGCGTCCCGACGTTTGCAGCTAACGGTTGATAGCTGCCCAGCTTGCGGCTCACAACTCGTTCAGTTGCATTCTTCACCGCCCCCCAACCTTTTCTCGTCCTTTGGCGTATAACATTCGTGACGCCAGTTCGGCGTCCAACACACATCTCCAGGAGAGTAGGATGAAGGCTATTCGCATCGCCACGCTGGCTGCTGCCCTCTGCGTTGGCATGACATCGGTCGCCGCTGCCCAGGGCGTCCCACCTCAGGGCCAGGGCGAAATGCGCCGTGGCGGCGGAATGGGCGGAATGCTCCTCAAGGACATCACCTTGACGGATGCGCAGAAAAACCAGATCAAGACGATCCGCGAGAAGTACATGCCGCAGCAGATGGAGCTTCGCAAAGCGGCTCAGGCCACTGGTGGTCCGCCGGACGAGGCGACGCGCGCCAAAATGATGGATCTCCAGAACAAGCAGGCCGCCGAGATTCGCGCGATCCTCACCGCCGATCAGCAGGCGACGTTCGACAAGAATCTCGCCGAGATGAAGTCGCGCATGGACAGTCGCCGCAACGGCAGCAGCTAAGCTCCCGCTATGACTGCGGCTCCAAGGCCGCGAGCGTGTAGTTGCTCTTCGGGTTCCAGAGGATCCAGCTCTGGAACCCGTTGTCGTATCCGGCCTTCTTCTGGGCTCGAATCTGCGCCGCTTCATAGCGCGGCGGACCGAGCGTGAAGTCCTGGTACCAGGGAATGATGAGCGCGGCGTTGGGGACGGAATCACTCCGGGCGATCGCGTCCCCGCGCTGCTGGCAGGCGAGGGAAAGGGAAAAGAACGCGATCGTTCCTATCCGTGCCGTATTCATCGTCTTTTGGTGTCGTGGAGGCGCGATGCGCCCGGAGTCAGAGCGCGTTCAGCTCGGCGTTGGCGTCGGAGAGGTAACCCATCTCCCTTACCACGCTCTGTGCCTGCTGAGTAACCATGGTGAGGCCGGTCGGCTGGGCGTTGAGACCACCGGTGCGGAACCGCACCAGCTCCAGGCGCATCGATCTGAGAAGCTGACGGCAGTTGTCCAGCTTCTCCTGGGCCTCTTTTTTCTTGCGGGCGATCTCCGCGATGGCGCGGCGCTGCCGCCGCAGCATCGCGAGACGGCGTACTCGCCCCTCGCTGGCGCTGTAGTCGAGGGGATTCGCCTGCGATTCGAGCGTCGTTATCTCCCTCTCGACACCTTCGGGCGTCTCACGGCCGGCGCTGCGATCCATGTCAGAGAGCGTAAGCGCGAGCTGCTGCACCCTTCTGAACACCGCGTCGGCTGATGCGGCGACTTCGGGAATCTGCTCTCTCTCATCAGGCGGCATGTTGAGGAGCTGCCGATGGATCTCGCGATGATCACTTTCCGCTTCACGAATCGCTGATCCATACCGCGAGTCCGCGAAAGGCGCGGGCGATCCAGCGGGAATCGGGTTTAGGCTCGTCGCCGGGCCACCCACCCTCGGGTAGGGCTGGAACGGCTGCATCGTGGGAAAAGGAGAAATCGGCGAGAACATTCCCTGCCCTCGCGCCCGCGCCCGCGCGCGAACTTCGGCGCGCTTCTTATCGTCGAAGAGCGCACGCGCATCGTCGATCGTCTCGGCGGCGACATCGAAGATCAGCCGGTTGCGTGGCTGACGAAACACGTCGCGCCAATCGTAGCCCGCGGCCCAGAGCTTCGAGTACTTGAACGCGAGGGCCACGGTCCAGATGACCGTGAGTGCGATGAAGTCGTGATTCGAGAAGAGCGAGATCGGAACCAGGATCGCGTTCACCGCGAGATAGGGTGCGAGCTTGCGCCGGAACGAGACCACCATCGGCGCTTGCCACCTGCTCATCTCTTCCGCGCTCGGCTGAGAGGGCATGTACGGCGACTGCGTCGCCGGCGTGTAGCGATCGCGCAGAGGCTCGGTGATTTCCCGCTCGCGGGCGGCAGCGGAGCGCGTTCCCGCGGCGGCCGAAGCGCGCGTCGCGAGCGTGGGCATCGAGCCGCCGTCGAGAGCAACCGCGAAGGCGGCCGCGCTCGGGAAGCGATCGGCCGGATCCTTTTCGAGACACATCATCACGGCGCGCGAGAGATCCTGCGGCAGGTCCGGCCACCGCTCGTCCACGGGGATCGGCTTCTCGGAGAGATGCTTCACCAGCATGGAAGGTGTGTTGTTGGCGACGAATGGCGGCTGACCGCACAGCATCTGATAGCCGACCACTCCGAGTGAGTAGAGATCGCTGCGTCCATCGATGGCGCTATCACCGGCGGACTGCTCGGGCGACATGTATGCCGGAGTTCCGATCGCCATTCCTGTCGCGGTGAGCCGCGAGTCGCCGCTGTCGGTGAGGGCGCGCGCGATGCCGAAGTCCGTCACCATAGCGCGACCCGTCTCTTCATCGATGATGATGTTGTCCGGCTTGATATCGCGGTGGATGACGTTGCGGTTGTGCGCGTACGCCAGCGCATCGGCGACTTCGTGCAGAATGCGCCGCACTTCGACCGGAGCTATCGGACCGTGCTCCTGCAGCCGCTGGCCGAGGTTGTCGCCCTTGATGTACGCCATGACGAAGTAGACGAGATTGTCTTTCTCTTCGACGGTGTAGATCGGAACGATGTTCGGGTGATTGAGCTGCGCGGCGGTCTCCGCTTCCCGCAGGAATCGCTGGCGGATATCGGCGCGGAAGCTCAGCTCCGGCGGCAGCACCTTGATCGCGATCTCGCGCTTGAGACGCCTGTCTCGGGCGCAGTACACGATGCCCATACCGCCGCGACCGACCTCGCTCTCTAGCTCATAGTTTGCAGAGAGGACCTGAGCCACATGTGTGCCGAGCTCGTCGGTTGGACTAATTGGCATTTGGCCGCGTCAATTCAGCAGGTCCTGCGTTGCGATTCGTGCCGTGCTGGCGTAAATCCACGAGAGCAAAAGATGCAGTAAGGGAAGGCTGTAGAGTAGTATCTAAATAAGAATCTTGTCTTCGGAATGACAATGCCACAGCGACAAACATTACCTGTTCTCCCTTTGAGGGGGACTGTGATTTTCCCGGGCCTCACCCAGCCGATAGCGGCGGGCCGGCCTTCAACCCTCCGTGCGATCGAGGCTGCCCTCAAGGGCGACCGCCTCGTGTTCGCGGTCGCGCAGCGCGACAACACCGAGGAGCCAACGGCGGACATCCTGTATTCGATGGGCGTCATTGCGCGCATCGGTCAGATTCAGCGTGGGCTTGGCGGCGTACAGCTTCTGTTGCAAGGCGAACAGCGCGCGACCGCCCTTCAATATTCGACTGCGGACGGCTACCTGAGCGCGGTAACCGTTCCGGCTGAGGAGATGACTCCTCAAACCGAAAACGATCCTGCATTCACGGCGTTACAGAAAGAGACGCGCGAGCGGGCGGCTGAGCTCGGTGAGCGCAGAGGACTTCCAGAGGAAGTCGTTCACCAGGTTCTCGATTCTGTCACCGAGCCGGGCCGCTTTGCCGACCTGGTCGCCGGCTATATCGAGCTTCCCGTCCCCGAAAAGCAGGGATTGCTGGAAACACTGAGCGTGGAAGAGCGGCTTCGCCGTGTTCTCGTCCACGTGCAGCGGCAGGTTGGCCTCCTCGAGGCGCAGGAAGACATCAAGTCGCAGGTCCAGGAGGAGCTGGGCGAGCGGCAGCGCGAGATGTACCTGCGCGAGCAGCTCAAGGCGATCCAGAAGGAGCTCGGCGACGACGACTCGAGCAAGGAGATCACGGAGCTTCGCGACAAGCTCGCGAAGCTGGAGCTCCCGAAAGAGGCGCGCGCCGAAGTAGAGCGCGAGCTCGGAAGGCTCGAGAGAGCCGGCCGTGAGTCGATGGAAGCGCAGGTGATTCGCACATATCTCGAGTGGATCGCCGAGCTGCCGTGGAACAAGCGATCTGATGACCAGCTCGATCTCAGGCACGCGGAGACTGTGCTCGAGGAAGATCACTACGGACTCAAGGATGTGAAGGATCGCGTCCTCGAATTTCTGGCCGTGAGACAGCTGCGCGCGAGTCAGCTCGCCGACGAAGTCGAGAAGACCGGTGATGGGCCGGTCGCGCGCCTTTTCCCCAGCAAGGAAGACGCGACGCCGTCGCTCGCCGTCGGCGACCACGGCGACCGGCCCATCACCGACAAGGTGGAGGCGAAGTCGCGCGCTATGGCGAAGGGACCGATCCTTCTCTTCATCGGACCGCCAGGGGTCGGCAAGACATCGATCGCCAAGTCGATCGCGCGATCGCTTGGCCGCGAGTACGTCCGAGTTTCACTTGGCGGCGCCCGCGACGAAGCGGACATCCGCGGACATCGTCGCACGTATGTCGGCGCGATGCCGGGCAGGATCATCCAGGGACTCAAGCATGCCGGGACGAAGAACCCCGTCTTCCTGCTCGACGAAGTCGATAAGCTCGGAACGTCGTATCAGGGTGATCCGTCGAGCGCTCTGCTCGAAGTCCTGGATCCCGCCCAGAACGACACCTTCACGGACCACTACCTTGGCGTCCCGTTCGATCTGAGCGAGGTGCTGTTCATCGCGACCGGGAACTTCGTCCAGAACATCCCTGGTCCGCTGCTCGACCGCATGGAAGTTGTGGACTTCGCGGGCTACACCGAGAAGGAAAAGGCCGAGATTGCGAAGAAGTACCTGTTGCCCCGGCAGCTCGAGGAATCAGGACTGAGCGGGAAAGAAATCACGTTCACCGAAGACGCCATCATGTCCGTGGTGTCGAACTACACTCGCGAGAGTGGAGTGAGACAGCTCGAGCGTCAGATCGGCGCGGTGGCGCGGAAGCTCGCGCGCAAGATTGCGTCGAGCGAAGAGGTCGAGCACAGAGTCGACGCCGAGACGGTGAGGGAGCTGCTCGGCAGGCCGCGCGTCCATCCGGAGCATGCGTTGCCGGAGAGCGAGGTCGGAATCGCGACCGGCATGTACTACACGCCGATGGGCGGGGACATCATGTTCGTCGAGGCATCGATTCGACGGTATTACGGTAGCCGCGAGGCAGACGCACCAAATCAGGTCGGTCCCGCTGGCCCCGTGTCGCTGATTCTCACCGGCCAGCTCGGCGACGTCATGAAGGAGTCGGCGCGCGCGGCGTTCACGTACGCGACGAACAACGCCTCCAGCCTCGGGATTCCACGCGACAGGCTGGGGGCCATCGAGGCGCACATCCACGTGCCCGCGGGCGCGATTCCAAAGGATGGACCGTCAGCCGGAATCGCGATCGCGACGGCGCTCGTGTCGGAGATGGCGGATCGTCCGGTGAGGCAGGACGTGGCGATGACGGGCGAGATCACGCTCCGTGGCCGGGTGCTGCCGATTGGTGGTCTGAAGGAGAAGGTCCTCGGAGCGCATCGCGCGGGGATCAAGACCATCATCATCCCGAAGGGGAACGAGGCGGACAT
>JADGQV010000081.1 GCA_017881465.1 Gemmatimonadaceae bacterium | reverse complement strand
GCTACAAGGAATCCGGCTTTGGACGTGAAGGCGGACGCCAGGGTCTCATGGATTACGGGAAGGTCGTTTAACATGGCGCGCATTCCTGTCACCAAGACGTCCAAGGTTTACGTCGGCGGGCAGTTCATTCGCTCCGAGAGTGGGCGTGTTTTTCCAATTCTTAAAACGAAGCTCAAGGGTGAAGCCGCCCTGCTGGGAAATATTCCGCAGTGCACGCGCAAGGATTTGCGCAACGCCGTGGAAGCAGCGGCGAAGGCCGGGCCTGGCTGGTCGCAGCGTACACCCTACAATCGCGGCCAGATTCTTTACCGCCTCGGCGAGATGCTGGAGTCGAGGAGCGCCGAGATGGCTGACGCGCTCGTGATCTCCGGGGCGTCGACCAAAGCGGAGGCGGCGAAGGAAGTGGTCGCCAGCGTCGATCGTCTCATTTACTACGCCGGCTGGTCCGACAAGTACGAGCAGGTGCTCGGCAACACCAATCCTGTCGCCGGCCCGTTCTTCAACTTCACCGTCGCGGAGCCGATGGGGATCATCGGCATCATCGCGGACGACGCGTTTCCACTGTTGGGCCTTCTAAGCCAGATCGCGCCGGTGATCGTGTCGGGGAACGTCTGCGTCGCCCTGGCGTCGCAGGAATTTCCGTATCCGGCGATCGTGCTGGGCGAATTGCTCGCGGTGTCGGATCTTCCCGGTGGCGTGGTGAACCTCCTGACCGGGTTCAGGAAGGAGCTGGTGCCGACCTTTGCGACGCACATGCACATTCGCGGCGTGAGCGCGGTCGTGAGTCAGGAGGAGAAGAAGCAGCTCCAGCTCGGCGCGGCCGAGAGCATCAAGAGGGTGCACGCGCGGAAGCGTGACGACGAGATCGACTGGATCGGTGAGAAGACGCAGAGTGTTTACGAAATCCGGGACTTCATCGAGTTCAAGACGACGTGGCATCCGATTGGAGCCTGAGCCAAGAAGGGTCGTGATCTCCAAGTGAACGCGATCGAGATGCGCGCGCTGCGCAAGGTGTACAAGGGTAGCGGAAAGTCGAAGCCCGGCGGCTCTTCGTACAGCGCCCGATGGGGACCGCCAGGCACGAGCGCGCCTCCGTCGGGCGACGTGATTGCGCTCGAGTCGCTCGATCTAGACATCGGCGCGGGTGAATTCTTCGGGCTGCTCGGTCCGAACGGCGCCGGAAAGACGACAGCGATCGGGATTCTCACCACGCGCGTGCGTCCCACGTCGGGGAAGGCGATCGTCGCCGGGGCGGACGTGGTGGAAGATTCGGTGCGCGTTCGCCAAACGATCGGCGTCGTTCCCCAGCGGCCGAATGCCGACCTGAGCCTCAACGTGCTGGAGAATCTCCAGTTTCACGCCGCGTACTTCGGCATTCCGTTCGATGTCTCGACCAAGCGCGCGTACGAGTTGCTCGAGCGCCTGGGCCTCTCCGAGAAGGCGGGCGCGAAGATGGCGGAGCTGTCGGGCGGGCAGCAGCAGCGGCTCATGATCGTGCGCGCTCTGATGCACGAGCCGGACATCATCTTTCTCGACGAGCCGACGGTGGGGCTCGATCCGCAGGCCCGGCTCGATCTGTGGGAGATTCTGCGCGATCTGCAGCGGCGCGGGCGCACGATCGTGATGACGACGCACTACATGGACGAAGCGGATCGGCTCTGCGACAGGCTCGCGATCATCGATCGCGGCAAGCTGCTCGCGCTCGACACTCCCCGAGCGCTCAAGGCGAAGGCGCCGGGCGGCACGCTGATCGAGCTGGTGCTGGACGGCGACGCGCATCCGGCAGCGGAGATCGCCGAAACCATAGACGGAGTAAGCAGGGTAGAAGCACAAGATGGGATACTCCGCGCCCACAGCAGTCGCGGCGGACAGATTCTGCCGGCACTGATCGAAGCGGCAGAGACGGCGGGGCGCACGGTGACGGACATTCATCTGCTACAGCCGAGTCTGGAGACACTGTTCGTGTCGCTGACGGGGAGGAAACTCGTATGACCGCCGCCGCTGTGATGGCAGATCCCCGGGCGGACGTGCGCGCGTCGTCCATCTTCATGGCCCTCCTGCGACGCGACATGCGTGTTGCCCGTCGCGAGCTCCCGTACTTTTTGCTGCGCACGACGATGCAGCCGCTGATGTTCGTGATCGTGTTCGGATACCTGCTGCCCAAGATGGGATTCATGGGGCGCGGCTATACGACGGCGCTCCTGCCGGGTGTGCTGGCGATCAGCCTCACATTCTCCAGCATTCAGTCGGTGGCGCTGCCGATGGTGCAGGAATTCGGGTGGACGAAGGAGATCGAGGACCGCCTGCTCGCACCGATTCCGATCTGGATGGTGGCGGCGGAGAAGGTCTTCTCCGGCGTGCTGCAGGGAATCGTCTCGGCTCTGTTCGTGTTGCCGGTGGCGCGGTTGATCATGGGGCCGATTCCGAATCTCAGTTTCGGGCACTTCGGTGACGTGCTGCTCATCACGATCCTTGGCGCGGCCGCGTTCTCCTCGCTCGGATTGTTTCTTGGCACCGCGATCCAGCCGCAGCAGATCGGACTCCTGTTCGGCGTGATCCTGGCGCCGATGATTTTTTTCGGCTGCGCGTATTATCCGTGGCAGGGGCTGAGCACGGTGCCGATCATGAAATATGCGGTGCTGATCAATCCGCTCGTGTACGTGGCGGAGGGAATGAGGGCGGCGCTGACGCCGACGGCGCCGCACATGCCGCAGCCGATCGTGATCGTGGCGCTGATCGTGGTCACGGCAATCTTCTGGACCCTAGGCATGCGAAGCTTCATGAAGCGGGCGGTGGGGTGAATTCCCTTCCAAGGAATCCGATGAGCGTCTGCTCGCGCCTGACGCTACTCATCTCGCTCGGCGTTCCAATTTGATGGGACACCGGGTCCGCTCAACGCGATAACCGGCTTCCTAATCCACTGGAAGAGAAGCCGACAGCATAAACGCGCTGCAGATGACTAGGCATCTTGATACTCGCGCTCATTCTCATCACGGGACTCATTTAAACCCTGGGGATGAGGTCGTTCATGAAGAGGGCCGTCGGCTAGTTCCATAGGTGACGGTCGGTCGGCTGGGTCCATGCGGGGTGCGCGTGGCAGCGAGAGCGTAAACGTCGAGCCTTCGCCGAGCACGCTCTCGACAGTGACCTTTCCATCCATCGCTTGAGCGAGATCCTGGCTGATCGCCAATCCAAGCCCCACTCCCTGAACCGGCTGATTGAGGCGACGTTCGGCCTGAACGAACGGGTCGAAGATCCTCTCGAGTTTTTCGGGTGAAATGCCCAGTCCCGTATCCGCGACTCGAATCTCGATGCAGTTACCAACCGCCTCGCTCGAGAGGGTGATGGTGCCGCCGGGCTCGGTGAACTTCACGGCGTTGCCCAGCAGGTTGAGCACGATCTGCTGCAGCTTCTCGGGATCGGCCAGGACCGAGTGCGATTTGTCGCCGCCCTTGTACGAATAGTGGAGACCCTTCGCCAGAATCTGCGGAGCAATCATCGATTCCGTATCACGCAGCGTTTCATCGACCGGGACGGCGGTCATGCGGTATTCCGTCTGACCCGCATCGACCTTGGCGAAGTTCAGGACATCGTTGATCAGCGTGAGGAGATGCTGCTGGCTGCGTCTGATACGCGCAATATCCTGAGCCTGTTCGGCGTTGAGAGGACCGCGGATACCCATCGCGAGCAGCTCGGCATATCCTCCGATCGCGTTGAGCGGTGTCCGGAGCTCATGGCTCATGCTGGCGAGAAACTCCGATTTCGCCTGGCTCGCGGCCCAGGCGTCCTGCTCTGCCTTCTTCCGTTTTTCAATGTCGACCGCGATGCCGAGCCAGGCGTCGACCATTCCCGAGTCATCGCGGACGGGTCGGCCCCTCGCCAGAAACCAGCAGTAGCTTTTGTCCTTTCGACGCAACCGGAACTCGACTTCGTAGTCCTTCGCGTCTTGCGCCGCCGCTTGCAAGCTGCCGACGACCCTGTCGCGGTCTTCGGGATGAATTGCGGCGGTCCACCCGTAGCCGAGTGTCGCTCTCTCGGAGAGGCCCGTGTACTCGTACCAGTACGGATTGCAGTAGGTGATGTGTCCGTCCGGTCGGCCGAACCACACAACCTGAGGAGCGAGATCGAGCAGATTCTCGAACCTGCTCCTGGTTGTGATGGTCCAACGCGCGAACCGCGTAGTCGCGAGGGCGATCGCGAGGAGAGCGACGCTCGAGATGGCGACTATTAGTCCAAGCTGGTACGTCCCGAGAACGAGGTAACCAGTCGGTCTCCAGCCCGCGGGCCCGCCGGTGAACTGGGCAGCGGCCATGCCGGTGTAGTGCATCCCGGCGACCGCCGAGCACATGAGCAGCGACGCTCCCGTCTTCTTGAGCGGCGCTCCTGGTTCCGAGCCAGGCTTGAGCAGATTCCGAGTCAGAGCGAGGGCCGCGAACGAGACTGCGATCGCGACGCCGACGGAGGCGGCGACGATGAGCGGATCGTAGATGACATGGCCGCTCATTCGCATTCCCGCCATGCCTGTATAGTGCATGCCGGCGATCGCGGCACCCATGAAGACACTGGCGAAAGCCAGACGCCAGCCGCTGGCCGTGGCGCGATTGAAGATGATGAAAGCGATCACGCACCCGACCACTGCCGCGACGACGGAGGCGAACGTGAGAAGGGCATCGTACCAAACGAGAACGGGCAGTTGGAGAGCGAGCATCCCGACGAAGTGCATGCTCCAGATGCCCAGTGCCATTGCCAGGGCTCCGCCACAAGTCCAGAGAATGCGGCGGCGACGTTCAGCGGTGCGGACGCGTTGCGCGATCTCGACGGCGACGTAGGCGCCGATCGTGGCAACTACGACTGAGAGAATGACGAGACCTAAGCTGTAGGACTTTTCGATCATGCCCGATCCGATGGCTGGAGGGAAGCGCTTGCCATCACATTCCCCGTGTTTTTTGTCGTGGTTTGGCGCGCTCCGACCTCTGCCACAGCGGCAAGATGCAAGCCCGGCAGTCCGGTTTTTGTGGGGAGCGTTAAGTGGTTGAATGTATTGCGCTTAAGAGCGTATTATTGCGCGCGGCGGCCATTGGCGGCCCGCGTTGGACGAGACCATTTGCAGGGGAGGCCAACCGAAATGAGACTCCGCTTTCCGCACCCTCTAACATTGCTGGTCGGCTTCATTGCGTTGGTGGCGCTCCTGAGCTGGGTGTTGCCCGCAGGCCAGTTCGACCGCCGCGACGATCCGGTGACCGGGCGCAAGGTAGTGGTGGCGGGGACGTACCACACGGTGCCGCAGCAACCCGTGACGCCGTTCCAGGCGGTGGTGGCAATTCCCAAGGGAATAGCGGACGCGGTATCGGTGATCGCGCTCGTCTTTCTGGTCGGTGGCGCGTTCGGCGTGGTCGATCAGACCGGCGCGTTGCGGAGGGGTGTGGGGTGGATGGTCCAGCGGCTCAAGCGGCGGGAGCTGCTGGTGATTCCGATCTGCTGTATCGCGTTCGCGGCCGGCGGCGCGCTCGAGAACATGCAGGAGGAGATCATCCCGCTGGTGCCGGTGCTGCTGCTTCTGACGACGCGGCTCGGATTCGATCCGCTCATTGCGGCCGCGGTGAGCGTCGGCGCGGCGGGAGTAGGCTCCGCGTTCAGTCCGATCAATCCGTTTCAGGTTGGAATCGCGCAGAAGCTGGCGGGGTTGCCTCTATTGTCGGCGTCGGGATACCGGCTCGTTTTTCTGGCCCTGGCGTTGGCGCTCTGGATTGCGGCAACGATCAGGTACGCGCGAAGGACGCGGACGCTGAGCGAGGGTCCGCGCGTCGAGGTGGTCGAGGAAATAAACGGGCGCGACGGCATTGTGCTCGGCCTCGTGATCGTGACTTTTGCGATCTTCATCGTCGGGGTGATGAAGTACGGCTGGGACTTCGACCAGATGTCCGCGCTCTTCTTCATCATGGGTGTGATTGCGGGAGTCGTGGGAGGACTCGGCGTCAACGGAACGGCGGAAGCGTTCGTCGAGGGATTCCGCTCGATGGCGTTCGCGGGTGTGCTGATCGGTTTCGCGCGCGCGATCTACGTGGTAGCGGAGCAGGGGCAGATCATCGACACGATCGTGAACGGGTTGTTCGCGCCGTTGTCCCATTTTCCAGTTGGTGTCGCGGCGGCGGGGATGATGGTGGTGCAGCTGCTGGTGCACTTTCCGGTGCCGAGTGTGAGTGGGCAGGCGGTGCTGACGCTGCCGGTGCTGGTGCCGCTGTCAGATCTGCTCGGATTGTCCAGACAGGTGACGGTGCTCGCGTACCAGTATGGCGGTGGGCTGAGCGACATTCTCGTCCCAACCAATGGCGCGCTGATGGCGATTCTGGCGGCGAGCGGTGTTCCTTATGGGAAGTGGATCCGGTTCCTGGCGCCTGTTTATGCTGGCCTCTTCTTGACTGGTCTCGTCGCCGTAGGGATCGGAATCTTGATCGGGTTGGGGTAAGGGGTCCCGGAGCATTGGCCCACCCCGCTTCGGCGGCACATCGAAAAACTTTGGGTTTGATGCTGGGGCTTTTTGGGGGGGGGGGTCGCGGCAAATCGCGCGGCGGTCTGTTCGGTGGCGGCAGAATGTTCGACCAGGGGCACCTGAAGTTCGTGCGCTGACGATGCTCGAGGACCTGGGCTACGCGAGGGCGAGGCCGGAGGAAAGCGGCAAGAAGATTTACGAGATCACCGAAGAAGGGCGGGCGCCCTATGCATCGAAGAGCGCGTCGAGGTCACCGGAGCAAATCAGGAAGATCAAGGAGATCCTCGACCGCGCAGCGAGCGAAATCGAAGCGGTGTAAAGGTTCGTGGATTTTGCTGTGCCGAGGCGCGCGCATGAGTAACAGCGCCTGAATTCTCACGGACGCGGCCGCAGGGTTCATTAGCGGCGGGTCAGAACGGCTCGACTCGAGGGCGGCGACTGCGTTTAGCCATTCGTCGGCGGGCAGATCGGAATGCGATAGCGACTCCAGCTCGAGCTCGATGGCGGCGCATTGTTGCGTGGTCGCGACGCGTCGGGCGCGAGCGGCGACGATCGAGCGGGACGATCGCAGATGAGGCGGTGCGCCTTGAATCGCCGAATCAATGCGGCGGGTGATCTGGTGCCGCCGCACTGGGCTCGATGCTCCAACACCTGCTGCCGCGGATGCTCTCTCTCGCGCGCACCAGCTCTCTATCGCACGAACCGCGCGCTCGGAATCAGCGGAATCTGTTGGAATGTCGTCCCTGCCGGCGCATAGGCACGCTTCGATTTGCGCGTCAATGTCAGTCGACATCCGGCTTGCGATACCAACCAGAAGCTGCGGTCTTCCGAATGAGGACCTGGACCTGCGCTCACCGTCGTCCACGGAAATCGCCGCAACGAGGCCCGAATGCGGCGCACTGACAGTAGCGACGATTGTGTCATCGCTATCCACGTCGGCACAGGTAGCCCAGCTCTGAAGAATCGAGCGGAGGCGCTCGGTCTTCGCAGGCATGCTCTCGGCCAACAAGTCGGTGGTGGACGCACCGTTCTCGACACGAGCGTGCTCCGACAAGGGATATGGTTGGCTCGTTCCGACCGAGCTTCTGGAGATGGTCCATTTGCGCTGCACGATCATCTCCATGTCGAGTACCGCCGCAGCACTTCGGGGCGGGCGGACGACATGTACATCGACTCGTGCGTGCCGCGACCCCATTCGCGCGACGCGCCCGACTCGCTGCTCCATTCGCGCGACTGTCCAGGGGATATCCAGATGAACGATTAATTGCGCGTCCTGCAGATTCACTCCCTCACTCAGCAAGTCTGTCGTAAGGAGCAGATCGATCGCCTCGGCGGGACCCGGCGGCGGGAAGTGGCTCGCGTGTGGAGCGAAACGCCCGATTGCCTCCGCACGTGTGAGGGCGCCCCCTGCCACTCTCGCGCCGTGGGACGTGAGCATCGCGACGCGCCCCACTGCGGCCAATCGGCGGAATAGCATGGACACCGTCTCGGAGTACTGAGCAAAGGCGACGATCTTTGCACCGGCGTGCGATTTCCGGATTTCCGCCACGATTCTCGCTCGCTCCTCGTCCAAAACAATCACGGGGAAGAATCGCGCACGAAACTCATGCAACGCGTTCAGGTGCACACGAACCGCATCGAGCAGCTCAGTATGGTTGGCAGTGGGCGCGGAAAGCAGCTCGGGAAATCCCAGCTGCAACGCACCTTCGCCGTAGGTCCAGGTCTCCAGCTCCCGCTCGGTCGGATACGTGCCAGCTTCCAGCGACGCGCACAGCGCCGTCGCCCGAGCGATGCGCCTTCGAACCGCCTCATGGAGGGCGGCTTCGCTCGATGCCCACTGATGCACCAGGCCTCGACCGATGAGGACACCACCGAGTCCGCCGTCGCGAGCGGGAAGGGGCGGCGGAAGATTCATCAAGTCCTCAACCACTCTCTGGTTGTCGGAAAGCTGGTGATGCGTCGGGGGCGACACCGCGGGAATGGCAAGCGTCCCCTCGAGTTGAGCATGCTCGCGACGCACGACACAGAGCGCGAGCTCGGCGGACGTCATCGAGCGTGCCCTCGAACCCAGAAACAAGGAGAGCAGCGCGACGAGATCCGCGCGTCGATTGTGAATCGGCGTCGCGCTGAGAAGCAGCACACGCGCTCCTCGAGCGAGCGATGCGAGCGCGAAGTACCTGTTGGTCGCGGGATTTCTCGCGTGGTGGGCTTCGTCAACGACGATCAGGTCATAGCGCTCTCGCTCCGGCGCCGTGCCACGGTGGCGGCGCAAGTCATCCGCATCTGCGCGGCTCAACGCCTCGAAGGTGACAATCTCCGCGACCGTCCCTGTCGCCGCGAGCGCATCGCGCCACATTGGGGTGAGAGCCGCGGGGGCGACGACCAGGCAGCGTGCGTGCTGCTGTGCTATCGCTGTTGCAACATAAGTCTTACCCATGCCCACATCGTCGCAGAGGAGTGCGCCACCGAATTGATTCAGAGCGGCCCGCAAGCGTGCCGCCGCCGAGATCTGGTGCGGCTGAAGGGAGATGGATCCCACCCTTGCCTGAGATGGAGATTCGGCGAGGATCAATCGCGCAATCCGCGACCGCACCGCAGCGGCAGACTCTAATCGCAGTCGACTGTCCAGGAGAGCAGGGGCTGCACGTCGGTGAGATTCAGTTGATAAGCATCCAACACGGCGATCAGAATCTCATCGTCGGCGGGGATATCGCCGTGCATCGCCCGGTCACCCATTGGGGCCAGCAGCGTGCGAGCACGATTCCAGTCCTCAGGAATCGGAAGAAGCGACAGAGTCCAGCCGAGGTACCTCCGGTAGCCGCCGCGAGCGGGCTCGGCGATTGAATTGAGCCACGCCGCCGCCAGCGAGCTGTTGAGGAGCGTTGCGAGTGCGTAGGCATCGCTGCTTGTGGCGCAGCTCGCGACATAGCAGCTGTTGAGGGCGACAAACGGCTCACGCGCTTCGAGGACGGTCGCGCGCGGAGTCAATCCGAAGTCGGCCCAGACAACCCGCGGCCTCTCGTGACTCGCGCTCTCAGTGCGGAACACCGACCACCAGGGGAATCGGCTGTGGAGATCGCTTCGCGCGCTCAACACGTCATGAAAGCGGAGCAGCCATCGGTGCGCGAGGGGAGGCAGTGCTCGTTGAGGTCGATCGTGCTCGTCGTGAGGCCACACCAGATACTCGCGCGGACCCGTCAGAGTCCATTTATCCAGCGTCTCTCCGCGAATGAGTGGACGAAGCATGCTGCGCTCGATCAGGCCCGTTAGGCCGCCGGCGGATATGCAGGCAACGTCTCCGTCGATCGACTGGACGCGCACGATGTAGGCGCTGTTGCATCCCGTCTTGACGCCGAGAAGCGGGCGCCCGAACTCGCTTCGATAGAAGGGAACGCCTGCGCGCGCGACTCGATCGAACGCCCTGCGCGCATGCGGCGGGATCAGCACCCATGGACTGCCAGGTGTGTTATCGACGGGCAGCAGCTCGCGCGGACAGTTCCACCGGATAGTGCGCTGTGTCGTGCGAACGGCTGCACTCACCGCCGGCCGCAAGTCATCGGAGCGGTCCATCCGCCGGCGAGCAACCAGAAGCGATGGATAAACCGCGGCGTCGAACTGCGAATGTGATTCGGCCAGATCCTCGAGCGCGACGATGTCGGTTCGGTCGATTAGGAGTTGACGGACTCCACCGCCGGCGAGCGAACGCCACAACTTGGTTGGAAGAAGTAGCGCGATTGTGCCGCCGAGCCGGAGCAGATCGCACGATCGCTCGACGAAGAGGGCTGCGAGGTCAATCTGGGCCGCGAATCCGCGCCCCGCACCGGCGAAGCTCGCGCCGCTTTCCCAGGCAGCGTTTCGATATACCGCGAAATCCCGCCTCAGCCGCTCCCGTGATGTCTCGGCGATATGATGCACGCGCACCCACGGCGGATTGCCGATAATCACATCGAACCCTCCGGCGGCGGCCACATCGGAGAAGTGCGCGGCAAAAGAGAAGGGAAGCGCGGCACCCATGCGTAAGGCCTTTGCTCGCTGGGCATTCTCTCTGAGACGGGACCTAATGCCAGCGAGACGGAGTCGGATGTCCGCATCCGGAGCATGACGATCCCCGAACAGGTCCCTGCCACGCAGCGCGATTAGAATCTCCTTACGTTCGGCGCTCAATCTGACGCGCCTGCGCATCAACACATCGACCGCAGCAGAGCGCTCCATGCGATCGAGCGCACGCGCGAGAGTGCGCTTCCTCAGCCCCACCGC
>JADGQV010000026.1 GCA_017881465.1 Gemmatimonadaceae bacterium | reverse complement strand
GCGACAGCACCAGCAAAGAGCGACCAGTTACGCTTCGTAACTTCTCCTCAGGGGTGAACGAACAGCGGAGGCGGGGCCACAAACAAGCGGCTGATAATATCTGTAATCACCGAAAGGTGCGCCACCCCAGAGTTCGAATCGATTGGCCGTGTTCATCGAGCTTCGGTGGCGGAAATCTCACGCTGCCGGGCACGCTCGGACGAACGCCGGTTCGAGGATCCGCGTCCACGCCCCCGAGAACTTCTGCCACGGTGCGCACGAGCCCGCACGGTACGCTCGCTGCCTGAAGCCGATCGATCCAATCCTGCGCGGCTATCTCCTTCACACGCTTGGCCATGCCCGACACGAGGCGGTCCCGCTCTTTCACCCGCCCCGCATTAGTCCGCAGTGCATCGTCTTCGGCCAGATCGTGAAGACCGAGCGCGTTCGCGCACGCGCGCCACTGTCCGTCGCTTCCGACTGCGATCACGAACGGCCTGTCCGCCGCCTCGAACAGCTGATAGGGAACGAGGTTCGGATGCGCATTTCCCCACCGCTTTGCATCGCTGCCGGAGACGAGGACGTTCTGCGCCACGTTCACGAGCGCCGCGCGCGCGCTCTCGGCCAGCGAGATGTTGATCCGGCGCCTTTCGCTCGGGACGGGACCGCCGGCGCGCTCCAGGGCGACGCCGAGTATCGCAATCGCCGCATCCTTCCCCGCGATGACGTCGGCGAGAGCGATCCCCACCTTCATCGGAGCTTGATCGGGCTCCCCGGTTATTGCCATCCAGCCACACTCGGCCTGGACCACGAAGTCGTAGCCGGGGCGCGTGCTCTCCGGTCCGAACCCCGAGATCGTGCACCAGAGGAGATCGGGATTCCTGTCGAGCAGGTCCCCAGGATCCAACCCGAGCCGCTCGAGGGAGCCGGACAGAAAGTTGTCGAGCACTACGTCGGCGCCACTGATGAGATCCAGCACCACCGCGCGATCCTGAGCATTCGAGAGGTCAGCAGCGATGCTTTTCTTGTTCCTGTTGATGGCCAGGAAATAGGCGCTTTGGCCCTCCGGATCGAAGGGTGGCCCCCACCCCCGAGTCTCGTCGCCTTCGCCCGGTCGCTCGACTTTAATGACGTCTGCTCCCATATCTCCGAGCATCATTGAACAAACTGGCCCGGCGAGCACCCTGCTCAAATCGAGTACTTTTAGCTTTATTCCGCCCACTATGTTTCCTTACTGTTGCATGTATGTTATCTTACTGGCCATAAAAGAGGCCAGAACCAGCAATTGCGACCTTATCGAACATAGGTCACGCCACCTTGTTTTAGTGACGAAAAATCATATACTTAGCGCCGTTCGCGCCAGTTGGGATTAAAGCCCCACTTCTGTGATTTCACACCCCGTCAGCACCACCTTTGCGCTGACCGGAGCCCATAAATGTCCGATAGAGAAAAAACAGCCGCAGTTGCTACTCCAACAGCACCTGCCCCAGCCGTCGGCACACTCGGCACACTCGGCACACTCGGCACACTCGGCACACTCGGCACACTCGGCACACCCGGCACACCCGGCGCACCCGGCGCACCACCGATCCCGCCAAGGCGGAGCCCAGGCCATCGCGGAGCTGACGTAAAAGATACCGTCGCCGAGATGGCGGCGAAGGCGCACGAGATCAGCCTGGAGGCGGGCAGCAAGATGGCCGCAGCCATGAAGGACGTGGTCGGCGCGGCCGCCGGACTCACCGGACTCGTCCTCGAGAGCGCGCGCGATCTGCTCCAGTACATGGTGCGGCGCGGCCAGATGACGCAGGAGGAAGCCGACAAGCTGATGCGCGAAGTCGAAGCTTCCCACGCGAAGAGAAAGCCGGTCACACCGCCACCGCACGCCCCCACAAAGGCGGCGGCTCCGAAAGTGGAGCCTTCGCATGCAGCGCATACCACGCACAGCGCGCATGCGTCTCATGCCGGGCATACCTCGCATGCCGGGCACACCTCGCATGCCGCGCCAGTCAGGCATGTGTCGGCTCCGGTCAAGCACGTCGCCAAGCACTCCGCCGCCAAGAAGCCGGCCGCGAAAAAGCCGACGATGAAGCCGGCCGCCAAAAAACACCCCGTCAAATCCGCGACCAAGTCCAAGCCCAAAGCTTCAGGCAAGACCGCGAAAAAAAGGTAGACAGTGCCCATCCCGCGCGGCGATGCAGTCGCGCTCGCCCGCGCACTGATACAAATCGATTCCAGAAATCCCACCCTCGCTCCGGACTCACCGGGCGAGGGTGATTGCGCTCGCACCCTCGCATTGGTTCTCGATGACTGGGGGTTCTCCGTCCAATTGGTGGAAAGCGTTCCCGGACGGCCCAACGTCGTCGCTCGCCTGGGGCCGCGCGACGCGCCCGCTCTCATGCTGAACGGACACCTCGATGTCGTGGGGATCGCGGGAATGGTCCACGAGCCTTTCAGCGCCCAGGTCCGCCGCAATCGCATCTACGGCCGCGGATCCGCCGACATGAAAGGCGGCGTCGCCGCGATGTGCGCCGCAGCCGTGAAAGGCACGGACGCTGACTGCACCCGACAGATTCTCGTTACCGCCGTCGTCGACGAGGAGTACGAGAGCCTCGGCATGCGCGCGCTGCTCGCCGACGGGATCCGCGCCGACGCTGCAATCATCACGGAGCCCACGCGGCTGGCGATCTGCCCAGCTCATCGCGGCTTCGTATGGATCGACGTCGCCCTGACGGGAAAGGCGGCGCACGGAAGTCGCTACGACATTGGAGTCGACGCGATCACCCACGCAGGTCTGCTTCTGGCCCAGCTGGAAAAGCTCGAGCGGACGCGCGAGTCGGGCCCGCGCCATCGATTGCTCGGTCGCGGCTCGCTCCACGCCTCTAAAATCCAGGGCGGAGTCGGAATGTCCACCTATCCTGAAGCGTGCAATCTGGCGATCGAGAGACGCACCCTTCCCGGCGAATCAGCCAAGAAGGCGCTCAAGGAGATCACGGACGCGTGCGCCACCGTGCGCTCGAAGCACCCTCAGTTCGCCGCCCGAGTTACATTGAGTACGGCACAGCTCCCGAGTGATGTTCCGGTGGATTCGCCGATCGTGAAGAGGCTGCGCGGCGCGCTCGAGCGCGAGCAGCTGCCCGTGAAAATCGAAGGCCTCTCGGCGTGGACCGACGCGGCGCTTCTCAACGCAGTGGGAATTCCAACGATCTGCTTCGGTCCGGGCGACATCGCGCTGGCCCATTCCGCCGAGGAGTTCGTGCCGATCGAGGAAATAGATCTCGCCACCCGGGTGCTGACGCGTGTCGTTCGCGAATGGTGTAACGAGACTGTCTCCCCTTCATAAGAGGAGCTGTCGAGTGGCGCAGTGGACTCACAAGCAGTACGACCTTCTCGAGAGCGCGATCACCGGTGGAACGCGAATCTCGGCCTACCGGCGCGGAACCGAGTACGTCGTCGTGCCTACCAGATTGCGCATGATCAAGGGCCGCGAAGCAGTCGAAGCCACGCATCCAACCACCGGTGACGCGATCACCATCTTCCTCGACGAGATGGACAGCTTCGAGGTCGTGAAGTGACGCGCGCCCAATCCGGTGACCTGGTCGCGATCTACGCCGACGAATCGTGCATCGGGAACGGACGCGAAGGCGATAATCCCGGTGGCGCCGGCGGCCTGATCGAGTGGCTTCATCCCAAATCCAGCGAAGTCACCCGCTGTGATTACTGGATCTCCGAGCCCGCGACGACCAACAACCGCATGGCGCTTCGGTCCGTCATCGAGGCGTTCCGCGAGATTTCCCGCCGCGGCAACGCGTACCGGGTATTGTTCACCAGCGACTCGAAGTACATCGTCGAAGGAATGAATTCCTGGGTCGCGTCATGGATCGCGCGCGGCTGGAAGCGAAAAGGTGGAGCCATTGAGAACCTGGAGCTGTGGAAGCAGGCGGTTACGGCAGTTTCGCAGCACGAGGTCCAGTGGAGATGGGTGCGCGGACATAACGGGCAGCCCCAGAATGAATACGCAAACTTCCTCGCGACCCGCGCGGCAGCGGAACAATCAAACTCAGGCGGGTTACGGGAATCCGAGTTCGACAGCTGGGTGCCGGAGCAGAAGGAAGGAACCGTCGACTTGAAGAACATGGCTCCCTTCCCCGATCTTCAATCATTCCAGCCGAGCAAGCGAGCATGGACGACCTAGACCGCCTCTTTCAGCGACTGGTTCACAACATCAGAAACGGACACGCCGAATATCTGAGCGTGCCGTTCACAGTGCAGGAGCTGTACGACACCCTCGTCCCCTATCGCCACTACCGTCGCGACCTCGGCATCGAAACTAATCAGGACTACGAAGCCGCACTAACTCGGCTACTCTCTGGCGAAAAGGGCTACGTCCGTGCCGACCAGGCGATGCAGGACCGGCTGAAAAAGGAGATGGCGTCGCCAAACGCGGACGTGGGAGCCTTTCGCGACTACGCCGAAGCGAGAATCTCGCTGGCGCCCGACGCCCTTCAGAAACTCGGAGTCGCGATCCCGGCGCAGAATGCCGGCGGCTACTCGGTCGGCAGCACCGGCCAGGCAGGGAGCGGCAACGGCGGCGCTCCCGGAGAAGCGACTACATCGTTCGTCGCGCCGGCAATATCGACAATGGAGCCGACGGTAGGATGCAAATTCTGCGGAGGCACTTTGCCGGAAGGCCGTACCGCGATTTACTGCCCGCACTGCGGACAGAACCTCGCCGCGAAACACTGTGCTGGTTGCGGCGCGGAGCTCGATCCCGTTTGGAAGTTTTGCGTGAACTGCGGGAAGAAGGCGTGACGCACCGTACGCTCGACCGATGAGCGCTCACGCGCGGTCGGAGGGAGTAGTCTTCCTCTCCGCCGTTCGAACACCCTTCGGCACTTTCGGTGGAAAGCTCAAGGGATTCTCGCCCGTCGATCTTGCCGTTCACGCCTCGAAGAGCGCGATCGAGCGCGCGGGAATCAGCGCGATCGACGTCGACCAGACGATTTTCGGAAACGTTCTCTACACGACGAGCGATTCCATTTACTTCGCCCGTCACGTCTCGCTCAAGTCAGGATGCCGCCAGGAAACCTCGGCGCTCACGCTTAACCGACTGTGCGGCTCCGGATTTCAGGCGGTAGTCAGTGGAGCTCAGGAAATCATCCTCGGCGATGCCCAGGTCTGTCTGGTTGGCGGTGCCGAGTCGATGTCGCAGGCGCCACACGTCGTCCGCGGGATTAGATGGGGCACCCCGCTCGGCAAGGCGCCGCCGATTGAGGACGTGCTGTGGGAGGGACTCACCGATTCCTACGTCGGGCTCGGAATGGCGGAGACCGCGGAGAACCTGGCCGAGAGGTACAAGCTGGATCGCGGATGCGTGGATGAGTTCGCGCTGAGATCGCAGCAGCTCTCGAAGGCGGCGTGGGACAAAGGAGTATTCAAGGATGAAGTCGTTCCGGTTCCCATTCCGAATCCCAAGACCGGAAAGATCGAGCAGATGACGACCGACGAACACATGCGGCCAGACACGACGGCGGAGAAGCTGAGCGCGCTCAAACCGGCATTCAGAAAAGGCGGTGTCGTGACCGCTGGAAATGCATCCGGCATCGGCGATGGAGCCGGCGCGATGGTAATCGCCAGCGAGAAGTTTGCGCGCGAGCGCAAGCTCGAGCCGCTCGGACGGCTGGTGTCGTGGGGAGTCGCGGGCGTGGATCCGGCGGTGATGGGAATCGGACCGGTTCCGGCATCGAAGGCCGCATTGGCAAAGGCCGGATTGTCCATGAAGGACATGGATCTGATCGAGGTCAACGAGGCGTTCGCGGCGCAGACCTGCGCGGTCGAGCGCGAGCTGTCGCTCCCCCGCGACCGACTCAACGTACATGGCGGCGCCATTGCGTTGAGCCATCCACTCGCCGCGTCGGGAGCGAGAATCACGGCCCATCTGCTGCACGCGTTGCGTGCTCAGGGTAAGCGATATGGACTTGGCACCGCGTGCATCGGCGGCGGCCAGGGAATCGCGGTCATAGTTGAATCCATTCAATAAACTGCGCTCGTCGCAGCGAACGGGGAAATCATGAAGTCATTGGTCAGAATATTCGGATTGGCATCGGCCGTCGGTTTCGCCGCGGCTTGTGCTTCGGTTGGCGGCGGCACGGGCGGCACCGTGACGAACGGCGGCGCTGGTCCGACAACACAAACCACATCGCCGGCCATAATCTGGCCCATCAAGACTCGTGAGCACGTCGATCTCTGGCTCCATGGATTCGCGATGCTCCAGGAAGACACCACCTTCGTGCCTTTCTTCAGGCGCGGATACAGCATGGACATGATCGTTCTCAAGAACAGAGCGAACGTGGTCTCGCAGCTGGATGCCAACCGCGACAAGCTCCGCGCGAGGCTCACGCTCAATCCGCAGCTCGTCAACGCCCAGTTCGTACCGCTCTCGTTCGCGACGTGGAGCGAGCTCACCCAGACCGTCGACCTGTTCGTTCGCGCTGGCGGCGATCCGCGCGCCGCGTCATCGCAGGGACAGGCGAGCGCGATCGCCTTTCTCGCCGCCTACTTCCAGACCGGAGCAGATCGGGACTGGTTGCGCCTCTTCGTGCAGTCGCTCGACGATGAGAGCAGCCGCTTCTACCACTCCTACTGGCTCCAGCAGCAGCGCGAGCGCAGCAACGTGCTCGACCTCGTCGATACGCTCTGGCAGCGGACCTATAGGCCGCGGATGCAGAGATTCCTCAATAACACGCAGCAGGCGCAGGGAAGCATTCTGCTCTCACTGCCGCTCGACGGTGAAGGCCGATCGCTGACCAACGGCAAGCAGTCGAACACGATTACGGTCACCTTTCCTGAGCGGCCGAGTGATGCGGTGGAAGCGATCTACGTGATCGCGCACGAGGCGGTCGGAGGAATCGCGAGCACCGCTGTCAACGACAACATCACCCCCGAGCAGCGCCGCACTGGGCTCGGCGAGCGCTACCAGAGCGCGGCGGCGGTGCGCGGCGGCGCTCTGCTCATTCAGCGCACGTCGCCTGAGATTCTCGACGGCTACATGCGCTACTATCTGAAGTCGGTGAACCGGCCAGCGGGCTCGAACGTTCAGGCGGCATTTACGGCGACGTTCGCGCTCACCGACACCATTCGCGATGCCCTTGTCCGCCAGCTCGATGTCGTACTCGGGGGGATTTAAGCAGATATAATTCTGCATGGCCGATGAGAAGTCTCCACTGCCCGCCCCCATTCCGGCGCGGCAGACGCTGCTGGACCGTCAGGCGCTCGAGCGCGTGCTCGCGCGAGCGGCGGAGCTTCAGGGCGCGAGCGCCCTTCCAGAATCCAGCGATCTGATCAGCGAGAGTCAGCTTCTCGACATAGGAAACGAAGTTGGGCTGAATCCGGCAACCATCAACCAGGCGCTGGCGGAAGAGAGAACGCGCGTCAACGTCCCCGAGGAGCGCGGTCTCGTGGCGCAGATCGCGGGCGCCAGCTTCGCCACGGCTACGAGGACAGTGCCCGGGACTCCCCGCGACGTTCTCGCCACGATCGACGCCTGGATGCTCCGCGACGAGTGTCTTCAGGTGCAGCGTCGCTTCGCCGATCGGATCACGTGGGAGCCCCAGCGAGGACTCTTCGGCAAGCTGAGACGCACGGTCAACGTCAGGGGCCGCGGCTACTATTTAATGGATGCGCGGCAGGTGTCCGCGACTGTGCTGCCAGTCGATGCCACGCGCGTCGTCGTCAGACTCGACGCCGATATACACGCCAGCAGAGCGCGTCGGGTTGGAATCGGAGGGTTTCTCGCGGCGATGGGAGCAGCGGCGAGCGGAATCCTCGGCCTCGGGCTCATCGTCGCCCACGTTCCACTTTTCATCGCAGCCGGCTCCGCCGTGCTTCCCTTTGCCGGTGGCACCCTCGCGGCGTACAAGGTGGCGCGGACGCATCGCGGCGTGCTCTCCAGCGTCCAGCTCGCGTTGGAGCAGATTCTCGACCGGCTCGAGCACGGCGAGTTCGAAACCACCGGCGGACTGTTCGGAGTGATTTCTTCGCGAGCGCGGTTGCCCAGACGATAGATTAGAACGTAATCGCTCGGGAGGTTGAGCCGCTCGATGAAAAAAATCAGGAAGGTCGGCGTCCTTGGCGGAGGCCTGATGGGAAGTGGGATCGCCCAAGTGTCGGCCGCGGCTGGATTCCCGACAACCGTGCGCGAAGTCTCGGAAGCCCTTTGTGAGAAATCGCGACAGGCGATCGAGAAATCTCTCGCCAAGGGCATCGAGCGCGGCAAGGTAACGGCGGCCGAGCGCGATACGACGCTGGGGAATCTGCGGTTCGTCACCGAGCTGAAGGAGCTGGCGGACTCCGACCTATTCATCGAGGCAGTCGTCGAAGATCTCGAAGTCAAGAACAGCCTCTGGTCCCAGCTCGACCAGATCGCGCGGCCCGATGCGATCTTCGCCTCGAACACCTCGAGCCTGACGATCATCGCGATGGCGACCGCGAGCGGACGCCCCGATCGGTTGCTCGGCATCCACTTCTTCAACCCAGTGCCGCTGATGAAGCTGGTGGAGGTCGTTCGCACGATTACGACGAGCGAGGAGACTGAACAGCGCGCTCTGGATTTCGTGCGGGCTCTGGGGAAAGAGCCGATACGGGCGAAAGACAGCTCCGGATTCGTCGTGAATCTGCTGCTGATTCCGTACATGATCGACGCAATCAAGGCGCTGGAATCGAACGTCGCTTCGGTCGAGGACATCGACAAGGGGATGCAGTTGGGTGCCGGACACCCGATGGGACCGTTCACCCTCCTCGATTTCGTGGGCCTCGATACCGTTTACAAGATCGCGGAGATCATGTTCACGGAATATCGAGAGAGCCGGTACGCTCCCCCGCCCTTGCTCAAGCGAATGGTGCTAGCCGGGATGCTCGGCAGGAAATCGGGGAAGGGATTCTACGATTACTCATCCACTCCCCCGCGCGTGAGCAGTCTCGGATTGTGAGCCGCAGTCCTGACTCGTGAGCCTTCCAGGATTCCGCGGATATTTCCGCGAGGACGAGCTTGCTCGCGCCGTCTATTCCGAGGCGGCGGGGATTGGGCGCGCGATTCCGGCTGCCGTCGCGGTTCCCGTTGATGCGGAGGATGTCGTCGTCCTCGTGAAGTGGGCGGCGGAGACAGGGACGAGCCTCATCCCGCGTGGATCGGGAAGCAGCATGTCAGGCGGCGCCATTGGAGCGGGAGTCGTCGTCGACCTCTCGCGCATCAATCATCTTGCCAGAATCGATGAGAGGGACCGGACGGTTTGGGCGGAGCCCGGAGTTCTATGGTCGACGCTCGATGTGGCCGCGAGGAGAAAGGGTTTGCGATTTCCCGTAGATCCGTCGAGCGGGGATTTCTGCACGCTGGGCGGAATGGTGGCGACCAACGCCTCTGGTGCTCACACTCTTCGCTATGGCGCGACCCGCGCCTGGGTGAATGCGATCGACTGCGTCTTCAGCGATGGGGATCGCGCCGTGATCACGCGCGGCGAGCCGGCGCCGAAGAGAATCGAAGCCATCAACCGGTTTCTGCGAGATGTTCACGGGGAGATCGTCGCGAGCGACAAGCGGCGGCCGATACATCATCTCGGAGTTCGCAAGGAGTCCTCGGGATACGCGATTCACGACTACTCCACGAAAGCGGACCTGGTCGACCTTCTCGTCGGGAGCGAAGGGACGCTCGCGATCATGATCGGGATTCAGCTCACGCTCTCTCCGCTTCCGGTGGCGACCAGCAGCGTGCTCGGATCCTTTCCATCGCTCGAGGAAGCGACAGCGGCGGCGACCAAAGCCGTCGAGGCAGGCGCCAGCGCTTGCGAGCTGCTCGACAGAACCTTTCTCGCATATGCCGCTACCGGCAGGAGCGCCGATGAGAAGTTCCGCCAGAGGATGGAGGGAACGGCGGCGATTCTGCTGGCGGAAGTCGAGGCCGACGACGCGGACGCGGCCGCGGCGGGAGCGCAGCGACTCGCGAAGGCGTTCAGTGATTCCGGGGCAAGGGACGTTGATGTCGCGCTGACATCGGAGGCGGAGCACGATCTCTGGGAGTTGCGGCACGCGGCGAGCCCGATCCTCTCAGCGCTCGAGCATTCGACGTCGATGCAATTCATCGAGGATGGCGCGGTCCCGCTGCCGAACCTTCCGGATTACGTCCAGGGAGTGAGGAAGGCGCTGGCCGAGCGCGAGGTGAGTGGAGTGATCTTCGGTCATGCTGGCGATGCTCACATGCACGTGAACCCGCTGATCGACGTCAGGCAGCCGGACTGGCACGACAAGGTCTCGGGCCTTCTCGAGGATGTGGTCAAGCTCACCTCGCGCCTGGGGGGCACGCTCACCGGAGAGCACGGTGACGGAAGGATCAGGACGCCGCTGCTCGACCGCGTCTGGCACAAGGACGCGATCTGCGCCTTTGCCCTCGTCAAGAAGGCCTTCGACCCGACGAACATCTTCAACCCGGGAGTGAAGGTTCCGCTTCCGGAGCAGAAAGCGATCACCGACATCAAGTATGACCCGCTGCTTCCTCCACTGCCCGAGCGGGCGAGAAAAGCGCTCGACGACTTGGTGAAAGCGCGAGCGTACGATCGGTTCCGGCTGTCGCTGATTGGCGGATCGTCTTAGCTTTCTGCCGCCTGCGAGCAGCGACTTTGCGACGTAGCGAAGAGTCCAACGCCTACCAAGAAGCCCTTTGTACTATACAGAGCCTGTCGTCACCCTCCTTGCCCGTCCGGTCTTTCTCGAGCCCGATCACCTGAATGTCCGTTGGCTCGGAGAGAGCACCGATGGGGAGAGGCTCGCGGAGTTTGCCGGGCGTCTCTGCTACATGAGCCAGAAGAATCCGGCCAACCGCGCGACGCGCGAATACCTCGAGAACATCAAGAAGCAGGGACATGGAAGCGTTCTCGAGCACGCGAACTACTCTCTTTTGCTGGAGGGCGTGAGTCGCTCTCTGACCCACGAGCTGGTCCGCCATCGAGCCGGCTTCGCCTATAGTCAGCTCAGTCAGCGGTACGTCGACGAGTCGGAGGCCAACTTCGTCGTCCCGCCAGCGATCGTTGGAGACGAGGCGCTCGAAAATGAGTGGCGGACCCAGATCGACCAGGCGCAGAAAAGCTACGTTCGACTCGTCGAGCACCTGATGGAGCGTTATGGCTGGGTCGCGGACAAGGTCCACCGCCGGAAGATGGCTAGAGAGGCCGCGAGAGGAGTCCTTCCCAACTCCACCGAGACGAAAATCGTCGTGACCGCCAACGCGAGAGCCTGGAGAACGATGCTGGAGCTTCGCTCGAGCGAGGGAGCCGAGCTCGAGATCCGCCGCTGCGCCATCGCCATGCTCAAGCTTCTCCATAGGGAGACTCCCGCCTTTTTCTCGGACTTCGAGATCTATCAGGCCGAGGATCGGAGAGAGGCGGCGCGGATCATCTACCACAAGGTCTGATAGATCGCCCGCCTCGGGAAAATTCTCCCGGGCTCGGAAAAACTTCCGGGTGAGGTCGCTCAAAAAACTGCGGACGGCAAAAAAGTCGGAAAGCCTCCGAAAAAAGTTTTTGCCAGAAATTTTTCTTTTCTAAAACGCGGAATAATTATTGCGCCTTATCGTTTGCGTTTATATACTCGTCATCAATGATTCGATCGCGTGAATTTTCGTAGGGTGTCGATGACTCTTATCGGACTCGCCTACAATCAAAAGCCCGAGCCCACAGAGCTCACCAGCCCAGCATCAGAGGGCGGCCGTCAGGAAGACGGGGAGCTTCCGCGCCCCGATGAAGAGCCTCCCAGTAAAATCCTCGACCTCTCGATAGCGGAGCTAATCGCCCGCGACGAGTTCGCCGAGTGGGACAGCCCCACCACGATCGCCGCCGTAGAATCCGCTCTCTCCCGCCTTGGAAAAGTCGTCCGCCTCGAGGCGAAAGAGGATTTTCCGGAGAGACTCCGCCAGGCCAAGCCCGACATCGTCTTCAACATTGCCGAAGGATTTCACGGGGTGAACCGCGAAGCCCACGTTCCGGCGATCTGCGAGTTTTACGGAATCCCCTACTCCGGAAGCGATCCCTTCACTCTCTCGCTCTGCCTCGATAAGGCGAGAACGAAGGAGACGCTGACCTTCCACGGCATCCCGACTCCCAGGTTCGCTGTCGTCGAGAAAATCGAAGATCTCAAGGCGGTGGCGGGAAAGTTTCCGTTCCCTCTCTTCGTCAAGCCGCTCCACGAAGGGTCGTCCAAGGGAATCACCGACAGCAGTCTCTGCTTTGATCGCAGCCACTTCTTCAGGCAGACCGAGTTCCTCCTCGAGAACTACAAGCAGCCCGTTCTCATCGAGGAGTATCTGCCGGGGAAGGAATTCACCTGCGCGGTTCTCGGCAACGGAGCCGAAGCGACGGTGCTGCCCATCGTCGGAATGAATTTCGACACGCTGCCCAAGGGCGCTCTCCCGATCTACAGCTTCGATGCGAAATTCGTCTGGGATCGTCCCGAGAATCCGCTCGACATTTTCCAGTGTCCGGCGCGTATCACGCGCGAGCTTCAGGCGTCTATTGAGCGAGTAACGCTCGACGCCTTCCGCGTGCTCGGCTGCAGAGACTGGGCGAGGATCGATGTTCGTCTCGATGCTTCCGGAGTTCCGAACGTGCTCGAAGTGAATCCGTTGCCGGGAATTCTTCCCGATCCAGCGGACAATTCGTGTTTGCCGAAGGCCGCGCGAGCGGCGGGGATCGGCTATGAAGAGCTCATTCAGAATTGTCTGAAGTACGCTGCGGCGCGACAGGGAGTCGATCTCGAACACTCCCTCTCGCGGACCAGCGGAGCTCAGGGCGCTCCAGCGCTCGCCGCCAGCGGATCGGCGTGACCGATACCAGACGGAGGAACACACGATGAGAATTGCCTTGTTGTTCGACGGCCTCTCCGCCCTCGGGAAAGCTCCCGAGGTTCAGCTGCTCGACTCCATCGAAGCGGTGGAGAGCGCGCTGCTGGATTGGGCGACCGAGGTTGTACGCGTGCCTGTGAGCAACGACGGCCGCTGGGTCGAGCGCGTCCGCAGGGGAAAGTTCGATCTGATCTTCAATCTCGTCGAAGGCATTGATGGAGAGGCCATATACGAGCCGATGGTCATCTCGGTGCTCGAACTCCTTGGAATTCCTTTCACCGGAAGCTCCAGCTGGACGACCGCGCTTACGCTCAGAAAGAACGTCGTCAACGGAGTGCTCGACCGCGCCGGACTGCCGGTCCCGCGCTGGAGCCACGTGCGCCGCGGCGACGAAATCACGAGCGTCGGATTCCCGGCGATCTGCAAGCCGGTCGCCGAAGACGCTTCCGTCGGAATCGAGCAGCGGTCGGTCGTCAGGAGCATGCGCGCCCTCTCGGCGAGAATCGAGGCGATGTTCGAGGGCTGGGACGAGGTGCTGGTTCAGCGCTTCATTCCGGGCCGCGAGGTGAACGTCGCCATCCTCGGTGACGAGGTCATGCCTATCGCCGAGATCGATTTCGCCCAGATGCCGCGCGGGATGTGGCACATCGTCTCCTATCGATCCAAGTGGGAGACCGGGAGCGATGAAGATCTCGGCGCGAAGCCGAATTGCCCCGCCGATCTTTCCGAAGATCTTGGCAATGAGCTCATCGCCATCGCCCGCACCGCCTGGAGCGTGGTCGGCGGAGAGGGATACGGCCGCTGCGATTTCCGCATTGACCAGTCGGGGCGCCCCTGGCTGCTCGAGGTGAACGCGAACCCGGACATTTCGCCGACCGCCGGATTCGTGCGCATGGCTGGCGTCGCGACCGTCGGCTACTCCGACTTGATCCGACGGATCTGCGATCACGCGCTCGCCAAGCGCGGAGAGAATTACACGGAGCGGTGGGCGAACACGCTCAGGCTGTCCGGCCTGGGTTGAAAGGAAGTTCCGATCATCTACAACGCCCTTCACGGGGCCGGAGTGGTGCACGCATGAGCGATTGGCAACAGATCATCAAGGATCAGAGCATCGCAAGTCTCGAGAAACTGGCGGACAAGTTCGGGCACGACGTCATCGACGTCGAAGCGCTGAAGCCGGCGTTCGACAACTTCCAGATGCGAATCACTCCGGCTGCGCTCGATCAGATCAAGGAAGTGGGCGATCCGATGTGGAATCAATACGTGCCGACAGTCGAGGAGCTCGACGTGGTCGACGGCGTGATCGATTCGCTGGATGAAGACGGCGACTCGCCCGTGCCGAACATCACGCACCGCTACCCGGACCGTGCGCTGTTTCTCGTGAGCCCGATTTGCGCGACCTACTGCCGTTTCTGCACGCGGCGTCGCAAGGTCGGCGATCCTGAGAAGATTCCGCTCAATCAGTACGATTCCGCGTTCAAATATCTCCGCGAGCACACGGAGATCCGCGACGTCATCATGAGCGGCGGTGACCCGATGATGCTGAGCGACCGGAGGCTGGAGTACCTCTTCCAGCAGCTGCGGGCGATTCCGCACATCGAGATCATCCGGCTTGGGAGCCGCATCACCTCGCACCTGCCGGAACGGATCACGCCGGAATTCTGCGAGATGGTGCAGAAGTACCACCCGATCTTCATGAACACGCATTTCAATCACCCGAGCGAGCTGACACCGGCCGCCGTCGCCGCGCTGGACCGCCTGTCGAGAGCCGGCGTATCTCTTGGCTGCCAGACGGTGCTGCTCAAAGGCGTGAACGACGACCCCAAGGTGATGATGAAGCTGATGCACGAGCTGCTCAAGGCGCGCGTGCGGCCCTACTACCTATATATGGCGGACCAGGTGGCGGGCGGCGAGCACTTCCGCACCACGGTGCAGAAGGGTCTCGAGATCATGCAGGCGCTGCGCGGCTGGACATCCGGCCTCGCGGTTCCGCAGTTTGTTATCGACTCCCCGGGCGGCGGCGGCAAGGTGCCACTCCTGCCCGAATACCTGGAGCAGATGAATGACGACGAAGTGATCTTCCGGAACTACGAGGGCAAGCGCTTCGTCTACAAGCAGCCGCGCACGGTGCCCGCAGTTCCGGCCGAGCTCGAGCCGGCGGCCGAAGTCGGTATTGTGCCGATCAGCAGGAAGAAAACCGCGGCGCCAAGGCGAACCAAGCGCCGGCGCGCGGCGGGCGAATAGGCCCACCCGACGAAAAGGCCGCCTCGCTGCTGAGAGGCGGCCTTTTTGTTTGTCGCGCGTTTCTGGATTGTCGCCGGTCAGTCGGGCGATGGACTATCAGAAAGCGCGCACCACGAACCCTACGGCAGAAAGCTCCGCGGAGTCCGCTTCTGGTCCACGAGGAGAGCATCGTTCAGACCTCACGAAAACTCCTCCGCCTATGACGCCGGATGGTGCCTCGCCGCTCGAGCTCGACACTGCACTTATCCATCGGACGCTCGGCTACGGCGGAAAAGTGAATGGAGGCGTCTATCAGGTCAGCGTCCCGCGCAGCGAGAAAATTACAATGGATGGCGAGGTCGTCCCTCCATCGATGGGTGTCTCGACCGCGATCAATTTTCAGCCGACGGGTCGTGGCTGGGCGGCGATCACCGGCGACTTCGTGATGCTGTCGGGTGAAGTGAACCGCATCATTCCGATCCTTCGCGCCGGCCAGATTGATGTCACCGCGCTTCACTCTCACATGCTTGGAGAAGAGCCGCGACTGTATTTCATGCACTTCTGGGCGGACAACGACGCCGGCAAACTCGCAGCTACTCTTCGACGCGCGATCGATGAGATGAAATAAAAAAGGCCACCAGTTTTGGTGGCCTTTTTCTCTGACGAAGTCAGGCTTAGTCCTCTTCCTCGTTTTCGAAGGTGAGAGCATCCGCCTCACGAACGCGGTCGAGCATGGCGTTGACCGGAACTGCGATGCCCCGGTCGTTCAGCGCGGATTCGTTGCTGGATCCGCGCTGGAACCAGCTCCCCACTCCGGGAGCCGTCTCTGTACCGCTTGTACCAGCCGCCTCTTCGTCAGGGGCGGTATCCGAACCATACACGTCCATTCGACCTCCATCGGTTTGTTGTTCCTTGCTGCCATACGATCGATACCCCAAAACAGTAGTTTCGACCCACGGAAAGAAGCTACAATCCGTACCGAAATCCACAATAGTTTGACGATGTTCGAGGCCAAACTGGTACAACCCGTCAGTGCTGCTATCGGATTGTTTTCGGGTCGATCCCTCTAGTAGCGAAAATCCGGCCAACAGCCTCGCCAATCTTGTTATTGGGGGTGCTGGCGCCAGCGGTCACACCCACCAGTACCTGAGCCGTACGCGAAAGCCAGTCCGAAGATTCGACATCTTCTTTGGCGCCGAGGGGGCGGTGGCTGATCGTGCCGGAGTCGGGATCTATGTCGTCGGCATCCTCGACGTGGTAGGTGCGGACAGTTTCAGAGCAGAGAGCCGCCAGTGACATCGTGTTGCTGGAGTTGTATCCGCCGATCACGACCATCACGTCGAGGGGCTCGCGCAACAACTCCACCACGGCATCCTGACGCTCCTGAGTCGCGCTGCAGATCGTGTCGAAGGTCCGGAAATTCTCCTTCGCGTATTCGCTTCCCCGGGCGCTCGCCATGGAGCGTCCCACCAGCTCGCCGATGGCGAGGGACTCACGGGCGAGCATAGTGGTCTGATTGGCAACGCCGATGCGCCGGAGATCGCGCTCGGGATGGAAGTTGGGAGAAACCGCGTGCGCAAAGCGCTCGACCAGCGCCGGTGCGCTCAGACGGCCTTCAATGAAATCACACACCAGGCCGGCCTCGTCAATATTGCGAACGATGAGATACTGGCCGCCCTCGTACTTCTCCGCCTGCGACGCCGTGGCGCGCGTCTCTTCATGGTAGTACTTGCCGTGAATCAGCGAAGTGAATCCATCGCGCGCGTAACTCTCCACCCGCTTCCAGACGTTGAGTACGGAGCCGCACGTCGTGTCGACCATCACGCACCCGATCTGCCGAAGGGTCTCGAAATCCCTGATCGTCACTCCGAAAGCCGGGAGGATGACCACATCTTCGGTCTGCACCCCGGTGAAATCGATGTGCCCATTGTCGGGCATGAGGAAGGTGATCCCCATCCCCTGGAGTTTCGAGTTCACGTGCGGGTTATGAATGATCTCGCCGGCCAGATAGATGGTACGATCCGGGAACTTCTTTCTGGCCTGGTATGCGTAGTCGACCGCGCGTTCTACCCCATAACAGAAGCCGAATTCCTTCGCTAAACGGATGGTTACATCCCCCGCGGTCAGGGTATATTCCCGGTCCTTGAGCAGGTCTACCAGGTGGCCGGTATAGTCCGAAGCCAGTTCGGACTGGATCTCGGATTTCAACCCGAATCCTTTCCGAAAGTATGTGGCTCCCCCCGTTCCGTTTGGGGTATTGGACTGCATATTCCCAGTGGTGGGAACGGCGGTCCCGCCCGGACCCGGCCCCTTCACCGACGTATCAGACATACCTTGAATCTAGCAGTGACCAACCGTTAATGCGCTTCGATACACGACGATGACCGAGTCATTCGGAGCGTACCCCGAACAACAGACAGTGGCGCCCATCGAGAGCGCGCCATTCACTCCCGCCATCACGCGGCCGCCAGGCCTGAGTCGACCCGCGCCCCTCGTCAAAGGCGATACGATAGGTGTGGTAGCTCCATCTTACGCCCCGCAGCACGGCTGGCTCCTTCGCGGAGCCAAAGCGATGGAGGATGCCGGCTACAAAGTCATCCTCTGCCACGAGATCGACCGGTTCCGCCGCTTCCAGCAACGTGAGGACGAGCGCTGCGCTGAAAATCTGATGGGTATCTGGCTCAACCCCGATGTGAAAGCGGTCATCGCCGCAACCGGTGGCTACGGAGCCGTGAGACTCCTTCCCTTTCTGGACCCCGATGTGTTCCGCCGGAATCCCAAAGCGTTCGTGGGATACTCAGACATCACGGCGCTGCATCTCTGGCTGATGCGTCGAGCTCAGTTGCGTGTCTTCCATGGCCCGACCCTCGACGATCTTTTCCCGGGCGGCAGCGATCCGACAGTCCTGTCCCTTCTGACCGCTCTCTCCACACCGCGCCCGGAGACAAAGATCGGACGCGGAACCGCGCGTGCGGTGCGGCCGGGTACAGCCGTGGGCCGACTCACCGGCGGAAATCTTTCTCTGGTACAACAGAGCATCGGCACTCCGTACGAGATCGATACCCAGGACGCGATTCTCTTTCTCGAAGAAACCCGCGATCCGATGTCAGTCGCCGACGAGCGGCTCCTCCACCTGCGCGCGGCTGGTCTGCTCCGGCATGTGCGGGGCATCGTCTTCGGCCAGCTCTCGCTCGATCGATCGGAAGAGGATGAGTTCGGGGATTTCCTCCTTGACCTGGTTTCCGATCTCGAGGTGCCGATTCTCATGGACTTTCCCGCCGGCCACGAGGTCCCGAATCTCACACTTCCCCTCGGAACCGAGGTGGAGCTGGTCGCCGACGAAACGACTGGCTGGCTTTCCTATCGGGAGGACGCGCTCGCGTTCCCCGAGGAGAGACCCAGACTCAGCCTGGTGTAGCCGAGGCTAGAGTCCGCCCGCCTCGATCATCGCATCGACCGCGATGCACCACACATGGAGAAGCATCAGGTGAACTTCCTGGATGTAGGCTCCTTCCTCGCTCGGCACGGCGACGACATGGTCGGCGTCGCCGTCCTTCAGGCCATGCTTCCCGCATAGCGCGATTGTAACCGCGCCCTTGTCCTTCGCGGCTTTGAGACCGCGCAGCACGTTCTCGGAGCGGCCGCTCGTCGTGATTCCGACGACGGCATCACCCATTACCGCGAGCGCCTCGACCTGACGCTCGAACAGGGCGCCATATCCAAAGTCGTTGGCGATGCAGGTGACGACGCCCGAGTCGCCAACCAGCGAGATGGCGGGCAGCGGCCTCCGTGTCTCCTTGAAGCGGCCAATCAGCTCTTCGACGAGATGGCTGGCCTGAGTCGCGCTGCCTCCGTTCCCGAAGGCGAGAACTTTTCCGCCGCGTCCGAGGCAGGAGATGATGGCTTGCACAGCGGCATCCGACGCGGGCTGAAGCGAAGCGATGCAAGCATCGACGACTTTTCGATGTTCGCTGAAATGCGTGGCGAAGTGTTGTGCTGGCATGCGCGGATTATACGAGTGAGAGCAGTCGGCGCCAGTGCGCCTCCCTGCTAGCGCCCACGGCGGCGTCTGGGGTCGCTTCCCCGTCCGCGAGAGCGTGGTCCCTCGCGGGACCCGTGTCGCGCGCCATGCCGGTGATCGCCACTTCTCTGATGCTGCCGAAACTCGCCCGCTAGCCGCCGCACCTCGCTCTCGGCGTGTGATAACATGCTGCGATCGTCCGGCGTTTCCTCCACTTCGTCCGGGGACCACGGTTGTGCGAGACGCTCTTGCAGCTCGTCCAGCGTGTCGGCGCGCACCGCGCCTCGCTGACCTCGAAGCACCACAAATCGCACGGGACGATCGAGCGCGGGAATTTCCGCCGCCGTGAGCGTGCGAGCGACCTTCTCCGGGAGACGAAGCCTGGCCACGCCGCGACGCGCACCATCGCGCTCCTCCACGTCGTAGTCGATCTCGACATCGCGGTCACGAATCGTGACCTGGTTGGGCAAGCGCTCAAGTCGCTCCCGGGCGTCGAGAGGAACGAACCTGTCCCTGTCCACTCCGAGCCTGGCTGATCGGAAGTCATCCATTGAGCTGACTTGAGCCAGCTGCTCTTCGTACAGCGCAATGAGCTCGGGCAAGCCAAGACGCTTCGTCTCGCCGCCGGAGCGCTTGTACGCCTCGCGGATCTCCTCGATCGCTTCACGGTTTTTCTTGACCGCGAAATGCCTGGCTTCGCCCCGCGCCAACGCTTCCGCGAGCGCGTGTCGCGCCCCCTTCGCCAGCTCGCCTGGAAACTCTTCCACCGTCTCCAGCTCGCTCTCGAGCTCGAAGCCGAAATACTCGAGCGATCGCTTCAGCATGAGCGGACCGTGCTTTCGCCGCGGATCGTAGACCACTTCAACTTTGCCGCGCGTCGCGTAACGATGGATCAGCTCCATCGGGATCTGCGTCCCTTCGATTGCCGCGCGGGGAATGCCGGAACGGTCGGCGAAGTATCGGAGGTTCCCCGCAATCGCGCCCCAACTGCCGGCCACGCTCGTCTTGGAGACTCGCGCCTCGGTCCCGTCCGGCGTGTGCTCGTTGATGACGAGGTCGAAGGGCATGTACTGCGCGAGCAGCTCCGTGAATTTTCGATAGCCGTGATCGCGCGCATTCACCATTTTCGTCGGCAGCTCCATGCCGAGGGCGCGATAGATGCTCGCGGTCGCGAGCGCCGCGTCCTCGATCGCTTTCACCAGCACGCCGCGCTGCTCCGCCCAGTTCTCGATGCTCTCGTCGAAGAGATGCCGCGGCAACCCGTACACTTCGCCGATATGCCCGCAATGCGCAAATGCCTCGGCGTAGAGATTGTACGCCGTGAGATGATCGCTGCCCGACACAATGACGCCGGAGAGATCGCGTTCCTCGCGCGTCATTCGGTGCAAGGACTCGATCGAGCTCATCACCGCCAGGTAGGGAACGAGCTCGTCATCGGCGTTCACCAGCAGCTCCGCCCACGGGCGGTCCACCGGCATCGCCTCGACGGATTTTCCGTAGCGCGAGAGCCGTCCGTTCTCAATGATGCCCCGCTGCTCGAGTAGCGATACGGCCTTGCGATAGGCGACGCGATCGAGTGGAACAGGGAGGTCCAGCTGGTCCGCGGCGACGCCGAGATCCGCGCAGGTCATCGCGACGCGCTCCGAATCTCCCGCCAGCTGGAATTCTGGCGCCGTCGGTCTCAGCGACGAGAAATGAATGTCGCGATCGGAAAGTATGAACACCCTGCCGCCGGCGACGCGGCCGTGTACTCGTCCGGCCATCTGCAGGATCTCGTTGGCGCCGAGGTGGAGCCTGGTGAGGACGTTCTTGCCGCGCTCGATGACGTTGCTGAAGCGAGTGTCGTCGATGACCACCGTGTCGAGACCCTGAACGTTGAGAGCGCTCTGCCCCGCCGCCGTCATGGCCAGGAAGTACGGTTTCTTCTCTTCGCCCTCGAGAAATGGGCGAATTACTCTGATCGGCTCGCCACCGTGATAGAATGCGCTGTTGATTCGGGGAAAGCGGTTTCCCACCGTTTCCGCCGCCTCTTCAACTCCCGCTCGAGTCGGGAGGAACATCCCGACCCCGCGCCGCTCCTTCACCACCTGCTGGAGAAACCGGTCGTCGAGAAATGTCCGCGGATCCTTCCGCACGATCTTCACGTCCGCCGCTTTCGATGGATCGAACGCCGACGTCTCCAACACCGCCGCGGCGTTGAGATAACGCGCGTAGAACGTTGGATCCACGGTCGCGGAGAGCCAGATGAACCGACACCCGACTCTCTTTCCGAGAGCGAGACACAGTTCCAGCTCCGCTGATGTCTGATGGATCTCGTCCACGACCATGGTGTCGGTGGGAAGTATGTCTCCGTCCTGGAACCAGCGGCGCGCGATCCCCGTCGTGACCACGATTACGTTCCAGCTCGGCGTCTCCGGTGTCGCCTCCCGCTCGCGATTCACGACCCCGATTTTCAGAACATCGGTGCCAAGGATCGTCTCGGCGATCGGGCGAATGGAGAGTGTTTTACCGGTGCCCGTGCCGGCGACGATCCCGAATCCCCTCCCCGCTGCCGCTAGCTGGCGAATTTCCTGGCCGTGCTGCTTCTCGAGAATCGTCGGGATCCGCAGGCCGAGCGCGAGCTCGATTGTCTCGCAGGCGGCGCGCGTGGGGGCGATGACGATGAGGCGTCCGGAGGGCGGCTCAGCCGCGACGTACGCCTCGCGGTCCGGAGGGAGATATCTGTCGGTGACGGTGCGCTGCATTCACCGTGGAAAGTGCATACATCGCACCGGATGCGAAACGGCCCCGGGGGATTTTACTCGCCCGGGGCCGTTTCTATGTCAGGAGAACCTGTTAGTCCTTGTCCTTGTGCTTGCCTTTGCCGTTGTCCTTTCCCTGTCCGTTGTCTTTTCCGTGTCCGTTGCCGTTCGCTACCACGTTGCTCGTGACATTGGAGCGATCCTCGCCACGCGTTAGGTTCGAGCGATTGTCGTTGTCATTACCGCGCTCCGATCCCCTCCCCTGCTTATTCTGTTGCTTCTGCTGCCTCTGCTGCGCCTTCTGCCACTGCTTGTCGTTGGCGTTGGCGTTGCGGGCGCCGAGGATCGTGAAGGTGCCGTTCGAGTTACGACGGGCGCGCTGGATCACCAAGTTGCCATTCGCATCGCGAACGCGGCGCTCGTAGATCGAGTTGTTGTCGCGACCCTGGCCCACCTGATACCAGCCGCCGTCGACGCGATTACCGTTGTCGTTGCAGTTTACGTTGCTGCCGGTGCGACCGAAAATGATGTCGCCGACGGTGTTGGTGCTCTGGTTGTAACTGCAATTGGAGTTGCGATTGCTGTTGTTGGCCACGGTGTTCGTGCTGATGATCGACATGTTGCCACGGGCATCGCGTCGCGCACGCTGAACTACGATGTTGCCGTTACGGTCTTGCGTACGGCGCTCATAAATTGTGTTGCCGTTCCCATCGCGACCGACCACGCGCCACGATCCATCAACGTTTATGGAGCCGTTGCTGGTCGGTACGGGGCGGCTGCCCAGGATCTGAGCATCGAGCGTCGCTGCAGAAGCGAGGCCCGCGAGTGCTAGTGTGATGACGAATACCTTCATTTTGCTATCCTCCGAGTAATTAGATCGACGAGCTCGTCGGCGGGACTAGACTTGCTCCTGTCGTTTTTCCCCTTTTTTGTCTTCGGCGGTTCATCTCCGAAGAGAACCCTTCCATTCGCGGGACGATTTCTCACGGCCGACGCACAATCCGTTGGCGCCGGCTGCTGCCCCGCCGGTACATCGTTGATCCAGATGCGGCACATCCCAACCGGCGGAAAGAACCCGGGCGGCACGATCTCCTCGCGACGTGATTGCTGCGTCGCGGGCGCCTGGGGTTTTGCCGGAACGAGCCGCTGCGCTTCCGCAACGCTCGCCGAGACGATGAGTCCCAACACAGCAGGCATTGCGAACCTCAAAAAGGACCGAAGGGAGTTGGTGCTGAAACGGTGAATCATGTTGTATTGGGGTGCACGTGCGGTGCCATACCATGCCGACTGGGTTAAGTCACTATGGCACAAGGAGTTACCTCCATGCAGCCAACTCGAGGGAAGCCCGCGGTGTCCTCTCGAAGGGACGAGAGAACGGGAGATTGATACACATTTGGCGCAGCCCTTCAGGCATCGTCGTGAGGGAGAAAAATCCGCCCTCCCGGCGTGCCTAGTCCCCGAAGGAAATACCGGTTGCCCGCGCCGTCAATACCGTGTCGTGGTTGATCTCGACGCGCTTAGGCGTTTTGAGCACGTCGGTGAGCGGAATGGTCACGATGTGCGGTGACTGAAGGGCGATCATGTGGTCCCATTTCTCATCGGCGACCGCGCGCACCGCGGCGCCGCCAAATCTCACCGCGAGTAGTCTGTCGTAACCCGTCGGCTGGCCACCGCGCTGAAGATGTCCAAGAATCAGTGAGCGCGTCTCTTTCTTGGTGCGCCTCTCGATCTCGTCGGCGAGCCGCTCGGCGACGCCGCCGATTCTGACCGCCTGACCAGGCATGGACTTTCCGAGGATCGCCGGAGATTCACCGCGTGGAAACGCGCCTTCCGCGATCACGACGATGGAGAAGTGCCTGCCCGAGCGGTCGCGCGCGGTGATCTTCTCGCACACCTTTTCGATGTCGTAAGGAATTTCGGGGATGAGGATCACGTCGGCCGTGCCGGCGAGCCCGGCATGCAGCGCGATGAATCCAGCGTTGCGGCCCATCACCTCGAGAACGAGGACGCGGTCGTGGCTTTCGGCCGTGGTGTGCAGCTTGTCGATCGCTTCGAGCGCCGTGTTCACGGCGGTGTCAAAGCCGAATGTCGTGATCGTTCCGTTCACATCGTTGTCGATGGTCTTCGGAACGCAGACGATCTTCATCCCACGCTCGCAGAGCTCGTGGGCGATGTTCATCGATCCGTCGCCGCCGATGGAGATCACAGCGTCGATGCCGAGCTTACGCGCGTTTGTTATCAGCTCACCGGACCGGTCTTTCTCGACGAAGGTCCCGTCGGGCATGGGAATCGGATAGCTGAACGGATTTCCGCGGTTGGTGGTGCGGAGGATGGTGCCGCCGAGGTGAGCGATACCGCGCACCGTGGCGGCCGTCATCGGGATGACTTCATCTTCGCCAAGCAGGCCGGCGTAACCCTTCTTGACGCCGAGCACTTCCCATCCGCGGTTCACCGCCGAGAGCACCGCGGCGCGTATCACCGCGTTGAGCCCCGGCGCATCACCTCCTCCGGTGGACAACGCGATTCTCATGATTTCACGATTTCGCTTCTAGGAGTGATAGGATTTCACCCGGCTTTGCGTGCCGCGCTGTTTTTGACTTCTCGTAAACCGGTATTCCATCGGCAATGATCTCGAACCTGCCGCCTCTCGACGGAATCATCTGGAGCTCCGCGTCGGGAAAGCGCTGACGAATCTCAGCCGCCAGACTGGCGGCTCTTGGCTGGTAGTTTCAAACGACACAGTACTCGATGCTGATCTTCATTGGTCCCTTCGTGGACGTTGAGCGCTATTGATGAGCCGTCGGCGCGTACTGCTGCACGAGCTGAAGCGCTTCCAGAGTCCCGACGGCTTTCAGCGCATTGATTGCCGGCGTACGGATCACGTTCTGCCAGACTTCCGACGCCATCATCTGCTTGGCGAGCGGAAGCGCCGCATTCTTCTCGAGGAGGATGTCCGACGCGAGGGCAGCACCGCGGACAATGAGACTCGGATCCATGCGCGCGATTTCGCGGACGCGGATGATCACGTCTCTGGCGGTAGTTCCGCTCAGCGTCAGCCGACCGAGCGCGGTCACGCCTTCCTGGCGGACGCGAGTATCTGGATCGCGAGTCGCGGCCATGAGAGCGGTGGTGACGTTCCGCATCGGCGCGATCGTAGCCCTGCCTGGGTCGCTTCCCCAGATACCGATCGCATCTACGGCACGAGCACGCACCGCCCAGAATTTATCGTTGCGCGTCGAGCCGGTGAGGGCGATGAGGGCAGCCTGGTCGGCGGGCCGCTGCGCCAGCAAATCGACCGCCTCGATCCGTCCGAGAACGTCGTCGTCGTACACCAGTTGATAGCGCAGCATCGCCGTGGAACGCGGGAAATCCGTGAGATCGAGGATCCAGTTTCCCTTGTCCCAGCGAATCGAGCGTGGCGGAGCCTTGAGATTCGTCCCGGCTTCTCCGGTTCCATTTCGAACCGGCACCACGAAGCGGACGATGCCACTGTCGGTGCGGGCTTCGATATCGACGTCGACATCGAAGAAGCCGGTGAGACTGTCGCGAGGCTGGACTTCTCTCGCGCTGATCACGAGCCGGCGGGCAGCGCGATCATACAATGACGAGACCTGAAAGACCGGAAAGCCGGCGCCATACACCCACTGGTCGAAGAACGCCTTGTAATCCTTGCCGGTCGTCTCCTCGAACGCCTTGCGCAGATCGTCGGTGACGACGTTGCCGTAGGCGTGCGCGGTAGTGTAGTGGTTCATCGCTTTCCAGAAGAGATTGTCGCCGAGCTGGTGGCGAAGCATCTGAAGAATGGTCGCGCCCTTCGGATAGATGTGACCGCTGAAGAACACCTCGATGGGATCGTTGACCCATTTGCTCCACACAATGGGCCGCCTGGTGCGGCGGTCCGCATCGATCGTCTGCTCCTGGGCGCCGAGCCGGTCGATGGCGCCTTCGTCGACGCCGAGGTCCTCCTCGCGGAAGACCTGCTCCATGAACGTGGCGAATCCCTCGTTGAGCCAGACATCTCCCCAGTCGCGCGTGGTCAGCAGATCGCCGTACCACTGGTGTCCGAGCTCGTGGGCCATGAGCCC
>JADGQV010000080.1 GCA_017881465.1 Gemmatimonadaceae bacterium | reverse complement strand
TGGGATGCTTACACGCCATACGAGCTCCGCACGGTCGGCGTGCACGTGCAATTAGGCCAACGCGCGCGCGCCCACGAGCTGCTCGATTTCTTCTTCAAGGATCAGCGCCCGGCAGCGTGGCACCAATGGGCAGAGGTTGTATATCGCGATCCCAAGACGCCCAAGTTCATCGGCGATATGCCGCACACGTGGGTGGGCAGCGACTACATCCGGAGCTTCCTCGACATGCTCGCGTATGAGCGCGAAAGCGACAGCTCGCTGGTCATCGGCGCCGGTGTCAGAGACGAGTGGGTCAAGGAAGACCCGGGAATCAGAGTGTCGAACCTGAGCACCGAGTACGGCCCGCTCAACTATGACATGCGCGCGATCGGTAAGGTGGTCACGATAAACCTGCGCACGGGAATCCGAATGCCGCCGGGCGGAATCGTGATCTACAGCCCGCTTGATCAACCAATTCTGTCTGCGGCGGTCGACGGTGTTCCAACCGCGATCAAGGGTGCAGAGGTGCGAATCCGCAAGCTCCCGTCAATCGTCACGATCCGCTACGCGAAATGATGCGACCGACCACACGCCGACCCAAGCAGGGATCCATAGGAAACGAAACATCACTTCGCCAGTATCGCACCCTTGGAGGCGATCACAGAAGCGTAATATCGGCCCGACGATTTGACCGTGCGCTGCTGAGTCGAGTAATCCACGTGCACGATGCCGAAGCGTTTGGAGTAGCCGTGCGCCCATTCGTAGTTATCGAGCAGCGACCAGGCGTAGTAGCCGCGGAGGTTTACGCCCTTGGTCATGGCCTCATGCGCCGCACGCAGATGCTGACGAAAATATTCCACGCGCAGCGGATCCTCGACGCGGCCGTCGATCGCCTGCGGCGGATCGTAGAACGCCGCGCCGTTCTCGGTGATGTAGACCGGCACCTTGCCGTATCGCTCCGTCACCCACAGAAGAACGCGCGTCAACGCCTCCGGATAAACCTCCCAGTGCGTCTCCGTCTGTATGTGATCTGGCTGCGGCACGTGTTTCGTCTGGAGTGGACGGAAATCCGGATGATACTGCTCGACCTTGCGCGTGTAGTAGTTGACTCCGAGAAAGTCGATCGGCTGCTTGATCAGTCGCATGTCCTCGTTGGACCACTCCGGCCACGCCTCGCCAAAGATCTCCCGCAGCTCGGCAGGATACTTTCCCATGAAGACCGGGTCCAGGTACTGCCGGTTTATGTACGCGTCGGCGCGCCGCACCGCCGCGAGATCCTGCGGAGAATCCGATGCCGGATACTTGGGCTCGAGATTCACCGTGATGCCGATCTTTCCCTTCTTCGCGGCCTTGGTGGATCGGAATCTCTCCACCGCCGCTCCGTGCGAGCGGAGGAGATTGTGCGCGGCGATCGGCGCCTCGAACAAATTCGAGTGGCCCGGCGCGAGCACTCCCGACAGATATCCGCCGTCGGTCACAACCCACGGCTCGTTGAGCGTCGACCACATGTCTACTCGGTCGCCCAATACCTCGAACATTGTCGTAGCATAGTCGCCGAACCAGTCGGCCACATCGCGATTGAGCCAGCCGCCGCGGTCGTCGAGCGCTTCGGGGAGATCCCAGTGGAAGAGCGTTACGTTCGGCTTGATCCCGCGCTTGAGCAGCTCGTCGACCAATCGCGAATAGAAATCGATACCTTTTTTGTTGATGGCGCCGGTGCCCTTCGGAAAGATGCGCGCCCACGCGATGCTGAACCGATAGGCGTTCGCCCCCAGCTCGGCCATGATCGCGACATCGTCCTTATAGCGCCGGTAGTGGTCGCAGGCGATGTCGCCCGTCTGGTCGAGCCAGGTGTTGCCCGGAGTGTGCGAGAAGCGGTGCCAGATGCTGCGCCCGGCGCCGTCGGCGGTGGGAGATCCTTCGATTTGGTGCGCGGAGGTCGCTGTTCCCCACACGAAATCATCGGGGAAACGGTAGGAATCGCTCATTCAGTGCGTGGGGCGAGGACAATACGTGCGGCGAGGACGGGGGCAAAACAATGGCGCGTGTAACGCTCAACGGTGTCCGTAAAATCTACAATGAAGGGACCGCACAGGTAGCGGTGGATCGCGTCGACCTCGATGTGAAGGACGGTGAATTCGTCGTTCTCGTCGGCCCGTCCGGCTGCGGCAAGAGTACCACGCTTCGCATGATTGCCGGTCTCGAGTCGATCAGCGCCGGCACCGTGAAGATCGGCGATCGCATCGTCAACGATGTGCCCCCCAAGGCGCGCGACATCGCGATGGTGTTCCAGAACTACGCCCTCTATCCGCACATGTCGGTGCGAGAGAACCTGGGATTCGCGCTCAAGCTGAAGAACATGTCGGCGGAGGAGATCGACAAGCGCGTCAAGGTCGCCGCCGCGACGCTCGGCCTCGGCGAGTACCTCGATCGAAAGCCGCGCCAGCTCTCCGGTGGCCAGCGACAGCGCGTCGCGCTGGGCAGGGCGATCGTGCGGCAACCTCAGGTATTCCTGTTCGACGAGCCGCTCTCCAATCTCGACGCGCAGATGCGCGTCTCGATGCGCCGAGAGATCGCCAGGCTTCACCAGGAGCTCAAGGTGACGATGATCTACGTCACCCACGATCAGGTCGAGGCGATGACCTTGGGCGACAGAATCGTGGTGATGAACAAGGGCCACGTGATGCAGATCGATACGCCGATCAACCTCTACGAGAAGCCGAAGAACAAATTCGTGGCGGGATTCATCGGCAACCCGGCGATGAATTTCGCGAACGGCACGATCGAAGGCGGCGGTCCCTCGCGCTTCGTTGCCGAGGGCGGCGAATGGGAGATCAATCTCCCGTCGCGCGTGTCCGCTCCACTCGGCTCCGCGCGTGGGCGCGCCATCACGATGGGCATTCGTCCGGAGGACGTCTCGATAGTTGCGGGGCCGCGCGCTGCTCCCGCGACCGCGACGGCGCGACTCGATCTGGTGGAGTCGCTGGGCAACGAGACCTTCATCTACGCGAGAGCGGGCCGGCACGACATCACCGCCCGCGTCTCCCCGCAATCTCTGCCCCCGCTCGGCTCCAAGATTGTCCTCGCATTCAATCTCGAGAAAGCCCACTTCTTCGACGCAGCGAACGGCGAACGAATCGGGTAGCGACTCGCGACCGAAGTGATCCAATGACAGATATGGCGCGTCCTCAGCTCTCGGATCTTGATCGTGCCGCCCTCGTCCGTCGCGGAATCTGGTTGAGCTACGCCACGATCGGTTACAACAGCCTCGAAGCGATCGGATCTCTCATCGCCGGCTTGCTGGCGGGAAGCGTGGCACTCGTGGGATTCGGAGTCGACAGCGTGATCGAAGTGATGGCCAGCATCGCGGCCCAATGGCGTTTGCGATCAGACCTCGACCCAGTGCGGAGAGAGGGCGTCGAGCTGTGGACCAGGCGCATTGTGGCTGTCTGCTTTCTGGCGCTCGCAGTTTACGTCCTCGCGGATGCGGCCAGCACTCTCTGGAAACGCGAGGCACCGGACCGCAGTCTTTTCGGAATCGTCGTCCTCGCACTCTCGGTGATCGTCATGCCTGTTCTCGCACGCAGTAAGAAGCGCGTTGCGCGCGCAATGCGAAGCGGCGCACTCGAGGCGGAGGCCGCGCAGACATCTCTCTGCGCGTACTTGTCTGTTATCGGCCTGGCTGGTGTTGCACTGAACGCGCTCTTCGGTTGGTGGTGGGCGGACCCGGTAGCAGCGCTCATCATGGTGCCGATCATTGCGGCCGAAGGCTGGGAAGGAGTTCGGGACGCGTAACCCTAACCGATTTCACGGAATGACGTGCCAACGGGCGTGCGTTCAAGGTGTCACATTCGCGACACTCGCCGCGTGCTACGTAGGGCCGTCAGCAAGGCGGTCGGCTCAGGCATCGAACGTGATGCCCCCGTTTTTCATTAGGGTAGGACGCAAGCCTGACTAGTCGTTCTGCTTGTAGAACCCTTCGCTCCACTTCATCATCTGGTTGGCGAGCGCGTCGCGCTCCCCGTCGATACTATCACGCCCCGCCGCGGCCTTCAGCACGCGGGCAATGATCGTGCGCAGCTCGACCTCAATGTCCGGAAGCGTAGCGCCACGGTCCCGCTCGTCCTGAACGTGGCGGCGCACCGCCTTGCGGAGCGCGGTGAGCGCGACCAAGGTCCGGTCGGTGGCGCCCCGAAGAGCTCGACCTAGCTCTTCAGGCAAAGGGCTGGGCATTAGATCCTGGGGTAGTGACATCCGCGGCGCCTTGAAAAGTGAGAGGCGTCACCAGAAGCGCCCGTCCTCGTCATCGGCGCGTGGGCGACTGCGTTCTGGTGTGTAACGCACTGCCCCGATACGCGCGCTTTGGTTCGTGCTACGCTTCGCTATAGTACTCGACGATCGCCCATTTGATGATCTGATCCATCAGAAAGTCGGCGTTTGACAATTCGTGCTCATTGAGGGTCTGCGGGTAGCGGCGAGTTCCTTCCTTGGCGCACGCCTTAATGCTGATGATCATTTGTGCGGGGCCCACGTTCATATCTCTCAGGGTGCCGACGCAGGCTTTCACACACTCGCGTAGCTCCGCCATCGACAGGGTGCTGCTTCTGACGACGTCGTGAAGCGCGACCTGGAACAGTCGCGCGGTTTCATCCGGAATGGGGGACGGCTTTGTGGCCGCGGTCGATCGCATTTGCGACATCTCGATCCTCGCGTCGCGCGCTGGCGTCGCCAGTAGCGCCTGAGCCTTCCGAGAGAACCGGAAGCGAAAGCGCGGGCTGGTGACTTGAATCCCGTGCGGGCATATGAGCTTTTTTTAAACGTATGTTGATCTCCCACGCAAGGCAATCCCACGGGCTCCTGCCTACGATTCTGACGCTGACAGCTCTACTGGGTGGTGCGGCCTCGGCTTCGACTGACGGCTCTCTGACGTCGCAGGGTGAAGTTTCCGGTGACTCTGTCTCCGGAGAAGATGTGAAGAGATTCAGCATCGCCACGCGCTCGCGCACACTCATCGTACTCGTCGCGATTCTCGCGACGCTCGGCTGCACTCGCGCCGGTTCGTCGAGGACTCAAGCCCGGCCGCTCAAGCCGATTCCATCCACGAAACCGTATGTCGGCGGAAAGCCCGCCGAGACCGGACCGCCGGCGTCGCCGTTCCTGCCAGTTGAGTCCTGGTAGGTAGCCACAGATCTGACGTCGCGCACGGCACTCCCAGGATCAACTTCTTGCCGCCACATCCGGCCTCAGCGCAATCGTCTTTCTCAGATAGACGTGCGTCTCGAGCGGCCGAGGCGCGCGCAGCTCGACCTGCACGAGCGTCCTGAGACAGAGCGACATCGATCCGTCGACAGGAATCTCACTCGCGCAGAGGAGCGGCACACCAACCCACCCCATCTCGCGTGCCGTCAGCGCGGGGAATGCAGACCTGAGGTCCTGCGTCACCGTGAAGAACACGCTGACGATTTCGTCGAGCTCGAGAGAGTTCCGCTCCACGATTTGTCCAAGCAGCTCGCGCGTCGCCTCCGCGATTTGCTGTGGGTCGTCTTCTTCCACCGAAGTGGCTCCGCGAATCGCGTGCGTGCGCCGCCAAAGTTGAGAGCGCTGCGACACGACAGCGACGAATCGCGTATGATTGTCGCGCTGATCCTGAATCCCTTCCTCCAGCACACACAGTCCGTAGCGCTGGGCCGCGGCGCGACTCGCGATGGCAGCGCGCGAAAGATCTCCGCGCTCCGCGACCTCCCTCGCGGCGCCGCCCGTGTCGAACGACTTGCCAGGCTTGATCCACGGGTGCGTCTCGAAAAAGCGACTGCACTGCGCGAGAGCAACCGGATGACTCGAGGCACTGCGCAATCCATCGAGCGTCGCGCCTCTGGGAGCGAGCAGACAGTGACGCACGGGAACGAGCGTCTCGCCGACGGTTCGCAGATCAGGATACGCGGCGAGAGCATGCCACCCCGCCTCCACTCTCCCGATCGAAGAGTTCTCGACGGGAATCACGCACGCGTCGGCGTCGCCTTCGTGAACGGCGCGCACGGCACCGGCGAATGTCGGAACCGGTATCTGCTCCACCGAATGCCGCCATATCTGCGCGATGGCGCTCTCGGCGTAGGCGCCCCGATCGCCCTGAAACGCAACGCGCATCGTCAGATCTCGCGCGTGAGCCTCAGCAGACGCGTGCGGTCCCGTACAGTTCCTGTGCAACCCTTCCGATTTCAGCATGACTGCCCCGACGTGAATGTCAACGAAGAGGGCTGCCGCTCGGCGCGGGGATCTCTGAAAAGAGAAAGCCCCCGCGATTGGCGGAGGCCCGGAGTCTTTTTGTGAGCTGCGTCTACTCTACTGCACGCGCGACCGGGGCCCCCATCGGTTGTAGCCGAAGAAGCAGAAATAATAGGTCGCGCTAAAGGAGAAGTTGGTCACGGCGCCAAGAATAGGTTCGTGCGCGGGAAAAGTAAAGAGCTGGTTGGTTAGGCTCAACAAATCGCTTCGCGCCGTCGGGTAGCTTACCCATGGGACCTTGATGTGACTCGATGGTGTAGCGGGCCCAGAAGACTAGTTCATGATGATGATTCCGCCGCTCGAACCCCCGAATCTCGGGTTCACGATGTTGTTGAAGATCGAGCCGAAGCTGTAGCTGAGACCGAGGTTGAAGTAGTAGGTGTACGACGTCGCAAGCTGGCGCTGGCGTAGCAATCGGTCCTGATCGCTGAGATCGCCGCGTGGGAGGTAGAGCTGGTCGCGGAGGAGCGACACCTGTCCGAACGAAAAGAACGAGAATCCCTTGAACAGCCGCAGATCCAGGCTGTTGAAGAAAACGAGATGCCTCTTGGTGAAATCGTCGATGTACGCCGCGCCTTCGAGCGAGCTGCTCACCGATCCCCACGGCTGTCTCAGATCGATCGACGCTGTCAGTGTCTGATCGCCGCGCACTTCGCTGACCTTGTCGAAGATGGTGGTGTCCTGGTACCTGAAGAAGTTGATGCCCGGCGAGTACTGAAGCGTGAGCGCCCGACGCGTCGACTGCGAATAGGGAAAGAAGTTGTACTCGACAGCAGGCGCGAATCGGATCGCGCGCTGCTGGTTCAGGAAAGTCGACGACGTCCACGACGCGCGCTGGCCGGCTGACCAGCGTTTGCCGAGACTCTTCACGAGCAGGTCGCTGAAGCCGTAGCTGTGCGAGTAGCTGTTGAACTTGCTGCCGTCGCTGAGGATGAACCTGCTCTGGCCGTAGTTGCCGTTCACGCTGAGGACGGCCTTCCACAGCTCGGTGGTGCGGTTGGCGCTGACGGAACTGTTGAGCGAGACGAAGTTGTCCGACTGTTCGCCGTTACCGAATCCGTTCGCCGATACTCTGAATACCCAGAGATTCCAGCGATCCTTGCTCGCCGCGTTGGCACCGCTCGGCCCAGCAGGTGCCGTGTAAGTGACATCGAAACGACCAGCCTGACCGAGATGGGCATAGTATCGGACGAGACCCAGCCTGATCGTTCGCGCCAACCCGTGTCGCAGATCATCCGGACTCGCGCTCGGCGGCGACACATACGCAATGGTGTCGGCGATGTTCGCGAGCTCGCGCTGCCCGATGAAATGGAGCGTGTACTCGGTTCCACCGCCGCCGGTGGACTGATCGGTGACGAGAATGTGGACCTGCGCATCCTGCCGGTCACGCACGTAGTCCACGAACGCGATCTCGGTCCGCATGAAATCGAAATCGCAGACATTGCAATCGAGAAAGACGCGGAGCCTGATCGGCGGCGGAACGGAGTCGTTGGGCCTGATGGGCGCGGGAACGGAGTCCTTCGGCGCCGGTTGCTGCCCCTGCGCGGAAGAAAAAGCAAAGGCTCCCAGGATGGCCGACAAGAACAAGAACGCAACGCGTCCAGAGCGCATCAATATTGGCCGCGTCGCGTTCCCCAATCCGTGCTTAGCCGGTCCGATCCGCGAATGCCTACTTCTTCGTCTTCTGATAAGTGCCGATCAACTCGGCGTTGCCGACGACGTGACCTTGAATCGCCTTCTCCAGATCCGCCTTCTTCGGATTGCTCAATCCTGAGAGCACGGTGTCGAGCGCGAACAACTTGAAGAAATAGCGGTGGCGTCCGATGGGCGGGCACGGCCCCATGTAGACCTGTTTGTTCCCCTCATTGCTTCCCTGCGCGCTTCCGGCGGGCATCCCCTTGTTGGACGCGTTCTCGGACAGGCTGGTCGCGCTCGCTGGAATGTTATAGGCGACCCAGTGCGAGACCACGCGCGTCGGCTTGGCCGGATCGGGTGCGTCTGGATCTTCGACGATGAGCGCGAAGCTCTTGGCGCTCGCCGGGGCGCCCGACCACGCGAGCGGGGGCGAGATGCCGGCGCCTTCGCAGGTGTACTTGGTCGGCATCGATGAATTCGGCGCGAACGCGGATGAAGAGAGATTAAATGTCATTGGCGGGGTGGTGATTGGGAGTTGGTTGCCTCGCGGGGGGCCGACGTTGGTGATGACTGCCGCGGTATCAGTGGTCGACGACTTCGACTTTCCGCAGGCGACAGCGAACGAAAGAAAAGCGATTGTCAGAAGATTGCGAAGAGGCATTTCTGCGATCCTGAGGAATGGGGTTGGAGATCTCGAGGCTACACGTTCCGCGAACGCCCAATCCATGAGTGTAGCTATGCGGCCCTGGCCACGTACGCCAGCATTGCCCAGTAGTGAGCAAAGCTCCCACCCATCACGCACAAATGCCAGATCTCGTGGGATCCAAAGAGCCGCGGCGTGACGCCGCTGGTCGCTCTCGGCCATCTGGTGGCGTGCACAACGGCGCCCAGAGTGTAAATGATTCCGCCCGCGAGCAGCCAGATCAGGAATCCCGGCGGGGCCGCCGCGAGCAGGGGCCGAACGAGGAACACCGCGATCCATCCCATCCCGATGTACAACGCGGTCGCAAGCCACTGCGGCGCTCGCATCCATACGACGGTCTGAAACACCCCCATCGCGGCGAGCGACCAGACCGCAACGAGGAGCCAGAGGCCGAGCCGTCCCCGCAGCAGCACCAGACAGACCGGCGTGTACGTTCCGGCGATGAGGACGTAGATCATCATGTGATCTACGCGCCGGAAGTGAGCGACGGCCCGCGGCGAGACCTTGAGCGAGTGGTAGAACGCGCTGGCGCAGTACATCGATACGAGGCTCGCGCCAAAGATGGAGAACGCGACAATCTGCCGAGTGCTCCCGTTCTTGGCGGCGATCACGAGGAGGACCACCAGCCCGACGACGGACAGAACCGCCCCGACGAAATGGGTCATACCGTTGACCGGCTCGCGGAAGAAGACTCGAAATCTCATTGTGGAAACATTACACAAACACGAGACCCGGTAACAGCCATGGCGACAGACAAAAAAACCCGGCGACCGATATCGTCGGGTGTTTTTGCATCTCGACTACCGGGCGGCTAGTTGATCTGCACGTAGTCCGTGTAGTAGTTGTTGTTGCCGTTGTTCTGGATCCGAACCGTAACGTTGTCGTTTTGTCGAATCGCGTTGGCGGGATAACTCTGGTTGCGATATACCACCTGCGTCCTGTTGTCGTACTGCACCCAGTAGCTCTGGCCGCTCGAATTGTCCTGGACGTTGATTCGCTGATTTTGCGGATCGACACTCCGCACGATCCCGTTGATTTGTCCCGACTGAGGCTGTTGCTGTGTACCACCGCCGAGTACACCACCAAGTATGTTGCCGAGCCCGCCGTTGCAGGCGCCGACCGTGAGAAGCGCGCCGCTCACGGTGAGGATTCGTAAGGTTCGTTGAAAGCTTCCCATCCTGTGCCCCCGGAGAGATTGTCGGGTAGGTAAAGAGCAATCGCGGTGCCCAAACGTCGAAAATTGCACGAGACTTACACTTCTTCACGGCAGAGCGAGGTACGACTAATGCGAATCTGATGTCCGCGCTTGGCACAACCGAAGAGCAGCGCACGCCAGCTCGTCGCCTCGGAGAAGGAAGTGGAGTGAAAATCAGCCCGATGGCCGGCAAGCCCGCGCCCGAATCGATACTCGCCAACATTCCGCGACTTATGACGTCGTACTACGCGCTCGAGCCCGACGCCGCGGTGGCCGCGCAGCGGGTGGCGTTCGGGACTTCAGGCCACCGCGGAACATCTCTCGAGAGCTCGTTCAACGAGGAACACATCCTCGCCATCACCCAGGCGATCTGTCTCTATCGCCAGCAGAACGGGATTGATGGTCCACTGTTCTTAGGCATAGACACTCACGCCCTCTCGGAATCGGCGTTCGCCTCCGCGCTCGAAGTGCTCGCCGCCAACGACGTGAAGGTGATGATCGACGATCGCGACGGCTACACGCCGACGCCCGTCGTCTCCCACGCGATCCTCGCGTACAACCGCGGTAGAACGCAAGGGCTCGCCGACGGCATCGTGGTCACGCCGTCACACAATCCGCCCGAGGATGGCGGATTCAAGTACGACCCGCCCAACGGCGGGCCCGCGGACTCGGGCGTAACCGGCTGGATTCAGGACAGGGCGAACGAGTTTCTGGCGGATGGTCTCAAAGACGTGCGCCAGATTCCGTTCGAGAAAGCGAAGCGCGCCGCGACGACGCACCGTCACGATTACATGGACGCATACATCGGCGACCTCGCGGCGGTCATCGACCTCGACGCAATTCGCGCCGCCCACCTCACGCTCGGCGTCGATCCACTCGGCGGCGCGGGCGTCCGCTACTGGGGAATGATCGCCGATCGGTACAAGATTCCGTTGACGGTAGTGAGCGACGTCGTTGACCCGACCTTTCGATTCATGACCGTGGATTGGGACGGAAAGATCAGAATGGATTGCTCATCGCCGTACGC
>JADGQV010000079.1 GCA_017881465.1 Gemmatimonadaceae bacterium | reverse complement strand
TGCAGAGGGAGTCCGGTGCCTTTACTTGTTCCCCCTCGCCCGCTAAGTTACAAGGCTACAGCGATTTAAGAACCAGATACGGGCGTCCGCAAATGAGCGGGCGCGAGATCAAATCCAAATAATGGCATTCGAGAAAACACCTACCGTAGAGAAGTACCGCACCCACAAAGACGACAGCGGCTCGAGCGTAGTTCAGGTCGCACTTCTCACCGCAAGAATCAATTATCTCACCGACCACTTCCGCACCCACGCGAAGGATCACCACAGCCGTCGCGGGCTGCTCAAGATGGTCGGAAAACGGCGCCGTCACCTCGACTACCTGAGGCGTACGGATCTCGAAGGTTACCGCAAGATCATCGCGGACCTTGGACTCCGATACTAATCCTGGCTCTTTGATCTGACCGCGCGGCGCACAATGGCGTCCGCGCGGTTTCTGCTACACAAGCGACAACAACACAACATATGCAACGCATCGAAAGAACGTTCGCCGGCAGACGCCTCGTCATCGAGACAGGCCGCATGGCGAAGCAGGCAGCAGGGTCCGCACTAGTTCAGTTCGGCGAGACGATGGTTCTCGCGGCAGCGACGGTCAGTGAGACCGAAAGCCCGCTTCCGTTTTTCCCCCTCCTCGTAGAGTACAAGGACAAGGCCTACGCCGCGGGGAAGATTCCCGGCGGCTTCATCAAGCGCGAAGGCAGGCCCCACGATTCCGAAATCCTCAAGGCGCGAGTCATCGACAGATCGATCCGCCCGCTATTCCCGGAAGGGTTCAAGAACGAAGTCCAGGTATTCATCTACGTAATCTCGGCCGACCAGGAGAACGACGCTGACGTCATGGCGCTCGTCGCCGCGTCCTACGCGATCAACTCCTCGAAGATTCCATTCATGGGCCCAATCGCCGGCGTACGCGTCGGCAGAGTCCAGGAGAAGTGGATCCTCAACCCGACCTTCCAGCAGCTGCCATATAGCGACATGGACGTCGTCCTCGCCGCTTCGAAGGACTCGATCATGATGGTCGAAGGCGGAGCGCTCGAGGTCACCGAAGCCGAAATGCTGGAAGCGCTCACCGTCGGACAGCGCGGCGTGCAGGAGCTGATCGCCATGCAGGAAGAGCTGCTCGCTCAAAACCGCGCTCCGAAGATGCCGTGGAAAAAGGTCGAGGTCGTTCCGCAGCTCAGAGCGCGGGTCGACGAGCTCGCGAAGGGAAGGATCGCCGAAGCGATCAACCGGAAGGAGAAGCACACCCGCATCGAAGCAGTCGAGCTGGTGAAGAAGGAGGCGATCGCGCTGCTCCTCGTCGAATTCCCGGATAACTCGAAGGACATCGCCAACCTGGTGGGAGACGTCGAGTACAACGCGCTCCGGTCGCAGGTGCTTGACACCGGCAAGCGCGTTGACGGCCGCGGCACGAAGGATGTGCGGCCGATCACGATTGACGCCCCCGTATTGCCGCGTGCGCACGGTTCGGCTCTGTTCACCCGCGGACAAACGCAGGCGCTCGTCGCCGTCACGCTCGGCACCGCCAACGATGTGCAGCGCCTCGACAGCATCGACGATGCGGGCGAGACGACCAAGTCGTTCATGTTCCACTACAACTTCCCGCCGTTCTCGACGGGTGAAGTGAGACCGATGCGCGGCACCAGCCGTCGCGAGATTGGTCACGGAAACCTGGCCGAACGCGCGCTCCAGGGCGTGCTGCCGGCGTTCGAGGAGTTCCCGTACACGATCCGCATCGTGTCCGACATTCTCGAGTCGAATGGATCGTCGTCGATGGCATCAGTTTGTGGTGGCTCACTGGCTCTCTTCGATGCCGGCGTTCCGCTCCGCTCCGCCGTCGCCGGCGTGGCGATGGGCCTCATCAAGGAAGGGAGCAAGTACGCGGTCCTCACCGACATTCTCGGCACCGAGGATCATCTGGGCGACATGGACTTCAAGGTCGCCGGAACCGCGCAGGGAATCACTTCGATCCAGATGGACATCAAGGTCGAAGGACTCGATCTCCAGATCGTGAAGGAAGCCATGGCGCAGGCGCGCGAGGGAAGACTTCACATTCTCGGAGAGATGTCGAAGGCTCTGGCGGAGCCGCGTGCGGATCTGTCGCCGTACGCTCCGCGCATCGTGACGATGAACATCAGCCCCGAGAAGATCGGCGATCTCATCGGACCCAAGGGCAAGACAATCCGCGGCATCCAGGAAGAGACGGGCGCCGAGATCACGGTGGACGACACTGGATTGGTCACGATCGCCGCTGTTGGCGGCGAGGCGATGGAGAGGGCGCGCCAGATGATCCAGGCGCTCACCGCCGAGCCCGTGATCGGCGAGACCTACGAAGGGAACGTCAAGAGCACGACCGCGTTCGGCGCGTTCGTCGAGATCATGCCGGGTACCGAGGGTCTCGTGCATATCTCCGAGCTCAAGCACGGCCGCACCGAGAAGACCGAAGACGTCGTGAAGAAGGGAGACCGCGTGAAGGTCAAGCTTCTCGAGCGCGACGAGCGTGGACGTCTGCGCCTCTCGATGAAGGCACTGACACCCAAGCCCGAGGGAGACCAATCCTCAGGCGGCGGCGAAGGCCATGCGCTCGCTGGCGTAGGCGCGGAGAATGAAGGCGCCACCGGCGGAGGAAGCGAAAGGTCCGAAGGCGGCTCATCGGATCGGGGCGAAAGGCCCCGCCGTCCGCGCAGCGGGTCTCGCGGTGGCAGCGGGGGACGTTCGCGCGAGTGACCCTCGCCGCGCAGTGCGCCGAAGCTGACTTGCGACGTACCGTTCTTCCGAACGGATTGACCGTACTCTCGGAGCACATGCCGGGAGTACGGTCGGTCGCTTTGGGGGCGTGGGTTCGCGCCGCATCGCTCCACGAGAGTCCCGAAAAAATGGGCGTTTCGCACATGCTGGAGCACATGGTGTTCAAAGGCACGCCCACTCGGAGCGCCAGGGATCTCGCGCTCGCGCTCGAAACGCTGGGCGGCTCGCTCGACGCCTACACCTCCCGCGAGCACACGGCGTATCAGGCCAGGGTTCTCGACGAGCATCTGCCGCAGGCCGCCGACGTTCTCGCGGATCTCATTTTTCGTCCCGTGCTCCGCCCTTCGGACCTCGCGCTCGAGCGAAAGGTCGTGCTCGAGGAGATCAACACCGTCGACGACACGCCCGACGATCTCGTCTTCGAGCTGCACAACGCTCAGCTGTGGGGGAACCATCCCTACGGATACTCCATTCTCGGGACCCGCGAGACCGTGGGCGCGCTCGACCAGAGCGACCTGCGGGCCCTTCACTCGCGAGCGTATCATCCCGAGCAGATCGTTGTGGCCGCCGCCGGAAACGTCGAGCACGATGCGCTGATCGAGACTCTGGAAGCGACTGGCTGGGCCGACATTCCGCAGGGTGGGCTGCCCGCGCTCAGGTCTCCGGCTCCAATCGTGCAAGTACCCAGCGCTGTGCACTTCGAGCGTGATACCGCCCAGACCCACATCGTGATCGGCAGCCCCGCGTTCGAGCACAGCGACCCGCGGCGCTACGCGATGAGCATGGTCGGAATGCTGTTCGGCGGTGGCATGAGCTCGCGGCTCTTTCAGCGCGTCCGCGAAGAGCTGGGCCTCGCGTACTCTGTTTACTCCTTTCAGTCCTTTCACGAGGACGCCGGAGTGCACGGCGTCTACGTCGGCACGACGCCCGAGACCGCACGCGCGGCCGTTGACGCGATCAACGAGGAGATGGAAAAGCTTGCGGCCAACGGCCTGAGCGAAGAAGAGCTGACCGCTGGAAAAAGCCAGCTAAAAGGCCAGATTACACTGTCTCTGGAAAGCCCGGCGTCGAGGATGTATCGGGCGGCTGGGGTCGAGCTGTACGGAGAGCCGTATAGGACGCTCGACGAGGTCCTGGCGCTGGTCGATGCGATCGACACCGAGACAGTCGCGTCCGTTTGTAAGACTTACTATCCACCGGGAAAGCAGACGCTCGTGAGCCTGGGTCCCAAGGTCGCAGCGTGAGCGTGACGGCGATCCGTCGCGCTGCCATTCAACTTTAATTAGAGCACTGTGAACTACTTATGAAGATCGGCGTTCCGAAGGAGATCAAGACCAACGAGAATCGGGTCGCTCTGGTGCCGGCAGGCGCTGAAGCGCTGGTGGCATCGGGTCACAGCGTCATGATCGAGAAGGGGGCCGGCGAGGGAAGCGGCTTTCCGGATTCGGCCTACACGTCGGTCGGCGCAAAAGTCGGCGCCGATGCCGACACGGTTTGGCGCGAGACCGACTTGATCATGAAGGTCAAGGAGCCGATCAAGATCGAGTGGCCCCGCATCAAGAAAGGCCAGGTGGTCTTTACCTACTTTCATTTTGCGGCCGACAAGGAGCTGACGCTCGCCCACATCAAGAGCGGCGCGATCTGCATCGCCTACGAGACCGTGGAACTACCTTCGAGAGAGCTGCCTCTGCTGACGCCGATGTCGGAAGTGGCCGGGCGGATGGCGGTCCAGGAAGGCGCCAAGTACCTCGAGAAGCTCTACGGTGGACGTGGAGTCCTCCTCGGCGGGGTACCCGGCGTCGCTCCGGGCAAGGTCGTGATCCTGGGGGGTGGCATCGTCGGAATCAATGCGGCGAAGATGGCCGCTGGGTTGGGTGCGAAAGTCACGGTCCTCGACCTGAGCTTGGAGCGTTTGCGCTACCTTTCAGACGTCATGCCGGCCAACGTCACGCTCATCTATTCCAATCGTCATAACATTCTGGAGCAGATCTCCACCGCGGATCTGGTCGTGGGAGCGGTTCTCATTCACGGAGCCGTCGCGCCCCGACTCATTCGCCGTGAAGATCTGAAGGCGATGCAACCGGGAGCAGTCATCGTCGACGTCGCCATCGATCAGGGCGGCTGCGTCGAGACGATCAAGGCAACAACGCACGAGAACCCAACCTACGTCGTGGATGGAATCATCCACTACGGAGTCGCAAACATGCCCGGCGGATTACCACGCACATCAACGCTCGCCTTGACCAACGCGACGTTCCCATATGCTTTGCAGTTAGCGAACAAGGGTTGGAAACAGGCTCTCAAGGATAACGCAGCACTCAGGAAGGGACTCAATATCGTAGACGGAAAGCTGACATATCCCGCTGTCGCCGAGGCATTTGCCTTGCCGTATACTCCACCCGATTCATATTTGAACTAATGCGCTGGCCATTCTTTAAGCCGGGTGCTCTGTTCCCGGCGAATGCGATCGCCGTGGACCTCGGCACCGCGAATACATTGATCTACGTGAAGGGCGAAGGGATCGTGCTGAACGAGCCCTCTGTCGTCGCGCTCGATCGCGAGACTAGAAAAATCAAGGGCGTTGGACTCGAGGCGAAGCGAATGCTTGGCCGCACCCCTGAAGGCGTCATCGCGGTGAGACCGATGAAGGACGGCGTCATCGCCGACTTCGACGTCACCGAGAAGATGCTGCGCTATTTTCTCGCGCTCATTATCGAGAACCACGTCTTCAAGGTGAAGCCGCGTGTGATCGTCTGCGTTCCCTCCGGCATCACCGAAGTGGAGAAGCGCGCGGTCCGTGACTCGGCGCTTGGCGCCGGCGCCAAGGAAGTCTTCATGGTCGCCGAACCCATGGCCGCCGCGATTGGCGTCGGGCTACCGGTCGAGACGCCCACAGGTAACATGGTGATCGACATCGGTGGAGGCACGACAGAGATCGCTGTCATCGCTCTGTCCGGCATCGTGAGCGACACCTCGATCCGCACCGGCGGCGACGAGCTGGACATGGCGATCGTTCAATTCATGCGCAAGAACTACAACCTTCTCATCGGTGAATCGACCGCCGAGCAGGTGAAGATTCAGATCGGATCCGCGGCGCCAGTCGGGGATGAGAGGGAAATGGACGTCAAAGGCAGGGATCTCGTATCAGGGATTCCGAAGACGGTGCGCGTGCATTCGTCGGAAATCCGCGACGCGGTTCAGGAGCCGATTCAGCAGATCGTCGATGCGGTGCGCCGCGCGCTGGAGATCACCCCGCCGGAACTGGCGGCCGACATTGTGGACCGTGGCATCGTGATGACGGGCGGCGGCGCTCTCATTCGCGGCCTCGATGTCCTGTTGTCCCAGGAAACCGGTCTGCCGATCCACGTCGACGAGGATCCTCTGACCTGTGTGGTGCGGGGTTGTGGCCGAATACTTGATGATGAGGCGAAATACTGGTCCGTCCTAGCGACTTGAGGTAAAAGTTGGCCCGCGCCATCAGAAGCAACACCCGGCTCGACCTTATCGTTCTGACTATCTGCATTGTCCTGGCGCTCGCGGCCCGTGCTCTTCCGAACACGATGCGCGATCCCGTCGCGACTGGAATACGGCGTACCTTCCTTGCTCCGCTCGTGATGCTCCAGGAAAGATCCGAGCGGGGCCGCCAGTCGCTGCTCCTGGCTGATTTCAAGCAGGCGAGCATCGACAGCCTCTCGCTCAACTCGATGAAAGCTGGCTCGCTCGAGAGCGAGAATGACCGCCTGAGAAAAATCATCGGGCTCGGCTCCCGGCTTCGCTGGGGTTTCATACCGACTGAAGCCCTGCACGGCCGCGGCGTGAGGGACGAGACCACCGTGATTCTCAGCGCCGGCTCGCGCGCTGGCGTGAGCAGACTGAGCCCCGTGATCGCTCCTGAAGGCCTGGTCGGCGTGGTCGATCAGGTGGATCCCACGATGAGCCACGCCATGCTGTGGACGCATCCGGATTTCCGCGTCAGTGCGATGTCGCCCGACGGGACCGCATTCGGGATCGCGCAGGCGCATCTCACGGGATCGGCGACGGGCGGGTATTTGATCGAGCTGCGCGGAGTTCCGTTCAGAGCGACGCTCAAACCCGGCGCCCTCATCGTCAGCTCCGGCTGGGGCGGGGTGTGGCCGCGCGGCATTCCCATTGGAACGGTACTGGAAGAGATGAAGACCAGCGAAAGCTGGGCGCGCACCTATCTGCTGCGTCCGGCGGTGAATCCGGCCGATGTCTATTCCGTGATGATCCTGCGCCGCGACCGGCTCGCCAAGGGGTTCGACGGAGTGTGGCAGAACGTGGCCCAGGTTGATCAGGCGACGCAGCGCATCATCGTGTCGGGTGATTCGGCGGCCAGGGCCGCGGCACTGGCGGAGGCCGCAGCGCGCAGAGCCGTGCTCGACAGCGTAGCGCGCTCGAACGGTGGCGTTCCGCTCGGCGTTACCGACAGCGCCAAGGCGCCGGCGGTCGTCGCTCCCAGACCCGTCGTCCGCCGACCGCCAGTCGACACCGCCGCCGCTCGCGCGCGCCGCGATTCCGCGGGCCGCGACACGATCAGGCGCGACTCGGTCAGAACCGACACGATTCCGCATCGACCGGGAGCGGCGCGATGAACGTGGGCGCAGCGGTTCGCGCGATAATCAGCTTCCTCATCTTCGTCGTCCTTCACTACACGCTCCGTCCCCTACTGGGATGGCGCGCGCCGATGGACTTCCTGATCCTCGCCCTCCTTCTCGCGGCCGTGCGGGTCCGGCCGGCAACGGCGGCGGTGATTGGGTTCGTTCTTGGCCTGATTTCCGATTCGCTGGCGCCCGATGCGCTCGGCGCCGGCGCGATCGCGATGACGGTCGTCGGCTTCGGCGCCTCATACCTCAAGGCCGTGTTCTTCGCCGACAATCTGGTGCTCAACGCTTTCTTCTTTTTCCTGGGGAAGTGGGTGTTCGACATCCTGTACTTCATCGGTGAGCAGCGCGTGCACGGATTCGAGCTGCTGCAGCAGCTTCTGCTCTGGTCGCCCCTCTCGGCCGCGGTCACCGCCGCTGTGGGCGTCCTGTTACTGTTCATCATGCGCCCGCTACTCGAGCCCACACCGACATGAGCTTTCATCCGAACGACGTGGCCAGAAGAGCGAGGATGAGCTCGATGGCCCTCGCGATCGGATTCGTGCTGCTCATCGGAGCGTTTTTCAAGACGCAGGTCATCCAGCACAAGCAGTACGTGATGCAGTCGGAGGAAAACCGCCTGCGCCCGATTCCTCTGCCTGCGCCGCGCGGAATCATCTACGACCGGCACGGTCAGGTGATCGCCGAGAATCTTCCCGCGTACTCCGTCTCGATCACGGCGCCGAGTGTCGACAGCCTGCGCAGCGCGCTCGCGCAGCTCGCGCCGACGCTGCAGCTGGGACAGAACGACATCAACAACGCCATACGGCGTTATCGACGCGCGCCGACGAGACCGACGGTCATTCTCCCCGATGCGACCATCGACATCGTGTCGGTTCTGGAGGAACACAGGCTCGATTTCCCGCGCCTGATTATCCAGTCGGTTCCGAAGCGCTACTATCCCGACGGACCGAGCGTCGCATCGTTCGTCGGCTACACGGGTGAAATCACCGAATCGGATCTCAACGATCCGAAATATGCGAGCTACAAACCCGGACAGCAGATCGGGAAGGCCGGCCTCGAGAAGCAGTACGAGCCGATACTCCACGGCAAGGAAGGCGTCCGCTTCGACGAGGTCGATGCGCGGGGCCGCCCCGTGCGTGGCGAGGGGCCGAGGCCTGATCTGAACCCGGAAGGCGCGCCGCCCCTTTACACGAACATCGATCTCGATCTCCAGAAGTTCACCGTCGGCATCTTCGCCGATTCGCTCCAGGGTGGCGCGATTGCGATCGACCCGACTACCGGCGAAGTCCTCGCGCTTTACAGCGCGCCGAGCTGGGATCCGAACAAGTTTACCGGCGGGATACCTGTCGAGTACTACAAGCAGCTACTCGAGGACAAGCGGCGGCCGCTCGTCAACAAGGTGATTCAGGGCACATATCCGCCCGGCTCGACCTGGAAGCTCGCTACTTCACTGATCGGGCTGCAGGAGGGCGTCGTCGGGCTGAAAGAGCACATGCCGGTTCCGTGCACCGGTGGTTACCAGTTCGGCAACCGCTACTTCCGCTGCTGGGAGAAGAAGGGGCACGGCTCGCTCGATCTCCAACACGCGATCACGCACTCGTGCGACGTGTACTTCTATCAGCTGGGGCTGAAGATCGGACTCGCGAGGTTCATCGCGGGAGGGATAAAACTCACCATGCGGGACAAGTCCGGCATCGATCTGCCCGAAGAAAACCAGGCCCGCTGGCCCTACTCGAAAGATTACTACGACAAGAAGTACGGCCCGCGCGGCTGGAGCAATGCCGAGACGCTGAACCTGGCGATCGGGCAGGGATCGAATTCGCAGACGGTCGTCAACATGGCGAAGCTCTATAGCGCATTCGCTGCCAAGGGTCAGGCGCCGAGACCTGAGATCGCTCACCTGGTACCGCAGCGGAAGGAGATATTTCGCCTTACCGCGCAACAGGACTCGGTGGTGCTCGAGGGTCTCAAGGCGGTCCTCGAAGCTGGCGGCACCGCGGGAGCCTCCGCGATTCAGGGTCTCACGCTCGCTGGCAAGACCGGCACCGCGCAGAACACCGGCGGTGCCGATCATGGCTGGTTTGTCGGCTTCGCTCCTGCCGACCATCCAAAAATCGTCGTCGCAGTGCTGCTGGAATTCGGTCTCCACGGATCGCGCGCAGCGCATATTGCGTCCGCCATCATCGGGCATTATCTGAAGGTCGGGCCGATAAAGGCAGTGATGGACGAGGGCTGATGAGCCGCCCGATCGTTTCAGACTTCCGTCTCCTCGCCGCGGCCGGGATTCTCTCGTTGTTCGGTGTGGCCATGGTCTATTCGGCGGGACAGACTGACACGCCGACCGCCGTCGCTATTCTCTACAAGTCGCAGATCCTCTGGCTTCTGATCGGACTCGGCGTCGCTTACGCCGTCGGACACTCGTCGGTTCGATTCATCGAGTGGATGACGACGCCGCTATTTCTGTTCTCGATCTTCCTGCTCGGGCTCACTCTCGTGATCGGGAAGGGAGCCGGAACCGCCGCTAGCACGAAGAGCTGGCTTGCGATCGGGAGCCACCGCATCGGTCAGCCGTCGGAGATCGCGAAAGTGACCGTGGTGCTCATGCTCGCGAAGGTGTTGTCCAACCATCGTGAAACGCCGAAGTCACTGCTCGATCTCTGGAAGCCCGCGCTCGTCGTCGGCATTCCGTGGGCGATCATCATGCTCCAGCCCGACCTCGGCACCGGCATCGTGTTCATCGGGATCTTCTTCGCGATGCTGTACTGGGCGGGCGTGTCGTGGCCGCTTCTGATTCTGCTCGCCAGCCCGGCGATCAGCCTCGTCCTCTCTTTCAGCGTCGGATTGTGGGGGGCGTGGTTCTTTGTCCTGCTCGCCCTCGTCCTCTGGTACCGGCCGTACCTGATCGAGGGAATCGTACTCATGGTGCTGAACGTCGCCACCGGTGTCGTCGCGCCGATGATGTGGGAGAAACTCGCGCCGTACCAGCAGAACCGGTTAAAAGTGTTCATCGATCCGTCTTCCGATCCCCGCGCGTCGGGTTACCACGTCATTCAATCGAAGGTCGCGATCGGATCCGGTGGATGGTTCGGCAAGGGATTCACGCTCGGAACGCAGAAGCGTCTCGCGTTTCTGCCCGAGCAGCACACGGACTTCATCTTCTCGGTCGTCGGAGAAGAGCTCGGCTTTCTCGGTGTGACTATCGTGCTGGCGCTCTTCCTCTGGCTTTTCCTCCGCATCACCAAGATCGCCGAGCGTGCAAACGATTCCTTCAGCAGCCTGGTCGCGTTCGGACTGATGTCGGGGTGGTTCGTTCACGTGCTCGTGAACGTCGGCATGACGCTGAACCTGATGCCAATCACGGGCATACCGCTGCCGTTCTTCAGCTATGGCGGGTCGTTCATGCTCGCGAGTTGGCTCGCCGTCGGCATCCTGATGCGTATTTCGGGCGAGGGTCGCGGCAGCGCTCTGTCGCTCCGCCG
>JADGQV010000179.1 GCA_017881465.1 Gemmatimonadaceae bacterium | reverse complement strand
ACCCCGATCGGAAGCTTTGCCGGCTCCCTCTCCCGGGTGCGCGCCGATGACCTCGCGGCGCACGTTATCGCGCGGCTGGTGGAGAGACATCCGTCGGTCGAACCCGAGCGCATAACCGACGTGATTTTCGGATGCGCCAATCAGGCCGGCGAGGACAACCGCAACGTCGCCCGGATGGCGCTGCTGCTGGCCGGGCTGCCGGCGAGCGTGCCGGGCGAGACGGTCAACCGGCTGTGCGCGTCCGGGATGAGCGCGGTGACGCACGCCGCGCAGGCGATCCGGAGCGGGGAAGGGGATATCTTCATCGCCGGCGGCGTCGAGCAAATGACACGCGCGCCATACGTGATTTCGAAGGCCGCGCAGCCCTTCGCCAGGAATGCCGAGCTGTTCGACACGAGCATCGGATGGCGCTTCGTGAATCCGCAAATGCCCCCGCTGTACGGCGTTGACTCGATGGGGGAAACGGCGGAAAACGTCGCCGGGCAATACGGGGTTTCGCGCGAGGATCAGGACTCGTTTGCGCTGGCGTCTCAGAAGAAGGCCGCCCGCGCCCGCGAGTCGGGTCGCTTCAAGTGCGAGATTGTCGAGGTCCCATTGCCCGCCGGGAAAGGGAAGCCCGCGCCGCCGCCATTCGTCGAAGACGAATTCATTCGCAAGGACACTTCCCTCGCAGCGCTCGCACGGCTCGAGCCGGCCTTTCGCAAGGACGGGATGGGCTCCGTCACGGCCGGTAACTCGTCGGGCATCAACGACGGCGCATGCGCCATTTACGTCGTGTCGGACACCGCCGTGACCGAGCTCAAGCTGAGCCCGATCGCGCGCGTCGTAACGAGCGCCGCGGTGGGCGTCGAGCCGAGGACGATGGGAATGGGCCCGGTTCCCGCGGTGAAGAAGGTCCTGGCGCAGTCCGGCCTCACTCTCGATCTGATGGATGTGATCGAGCTCAACGAGGCGTTCGCCGCGCAGGCACTCGCGTGCATCCGCGAGCTGGGACTGCAGGACGACGATCCGCGGATCAACCCCAACGGCGGTGCGATCGCCCTCGGACATCCGCTCGGAATGTCGGGGGCGCGCCTGATCCTCACCGCCGCGCGCGAGCTGGAGCGGACCGGCAGGCGCTATGCGCTGTGCACGATGTGCGTCGGTGTCGGCCAGGGGATGGCGACGATAATCGAGCGCGCGTGATTCCCCGACAATGCTACCCGATCTGTTCGAGCAGCGCGCGAATCCGGGGAAACACCTCGGCGATTTCATCCATCGAGACGGCGCCGACGCTCAGCCGGAACCAGCCCGTTTCGCGCATCAGACCGAACGCCTGGAACGGAACCACCGCCACACCTGTCTTCTCGAGCACGAGCGAGCGAATCGCCTCGTTGTCCTCGATCACCCGTCCGCCGATTCTCTTCCCCTTGAGCTTGAGCTGAAGTGATACGTAAATGGCGCCGTCCGGGCAGAGCACGTCCACTGGAAGCCCCTCGTCGCGCATCGCGGCGAAGCCGCGGTGGAGCACGTCGAGACGCTCGTGCACCGCTGCATCCATCGTCGCGCGGTATTCGCCGATCGCGTCCGGATCATTCAGCAGCTCGGTGAGTCCCGCCTGCTCGGCGTGCGGCGCCCACGCGCCCACGTATGACAGAAGCTCACCGGCCTTCCTTGCGATCGCGGGCGGCGCGAGAAGCCATCCCACCCTGAGCCCCGTGGCGGCAAACGCTTTCGACGCGCCGTCCATCGTCATCACGTAGGGGGCGGATTCGGGAACGAGTGCGAGCGCGTAGCGGTGCTTGTTGTCTTTGACACGTATCGAGCTGTAGATCTGATCGTAAAGGAGGAACAACGGCCGCTCGTTCCCATCCTTCTCCCTCCGGCGGTTTTCCTCCACGACTGCGTCGAGAATTGATTTGAGTGTTTCCGGCCCCATCGCCGTGCCCGTCGGATTTCCCGGCGAGCAGAGGCAGATCAGTCTCGCCGATCCGATATACGGCGCGATCTCGGAGAGCGTTGGCTGGAACCCGTTCTCGCTCACGGCCTCGATCTCGACGGCGTTGGCGCCCGACAGCCACGCATACGAATCGTTCTGCCACGAGGGCACGGAATACACCACAGTGTCGCCCGGCGAGATCACCGTCTTGTAAGCGGCGTAGAGGGCGGGGCGCCCGCCGCTCGTGATCAGGATGGACTCGATCGGATATCGCACGCCGGAGCAGCGCTCCACATATCCGCTCACCGCCTTGCGCAGCGCGAGCAGCCCGGGAGGCGGGGGATAGTTGGTCGCGCCTGACTCGAGCGCCTTCTCCACTCCGCGGAGCAGCCGCTCCGGAATCCGGAAGTATTTGGGGCTAAAGTCGCCGATGCTGAGATCGAGAACGTCGGTTCCGGCGGCCTGGATCTCACGTACCTGGTTGGCGGTGCGAAGGATGCCCGAGAGATGCATCCCGCGGGCGAGGTCGGACAGGGAAGCGTCGAGGCGCGCCTGGTCGCCGAAGTCAGGAGACGCCGTTACGTCGCCCTCATGGGTCACATCTCACCGTTCCTGGGTTGGGGATCTGAGCGATCTTGCCCTGACAAGTGCTCGCTCGCGCTCGATCCTTGGCAGCACCTGCTCCCAGAACCCGTTCTGCTCGTTGAGAAACCTCACCACCAGCGGCTGATCGAGATCTATCTCCCCATCAAACACGAAGATCGCGCTCTGGGTCTCGCGCTGCTTGAGCCGCTGCTCCCCGAAGCCCGAGCTCAGCGCGATCACGTCCACCGGACGAAAATCGCGGCCGGTGCTGGTGATGATCAGGTCCATCGGGCTGAATCTGATGTCCGGCTCTACGCCGTAGAACGACACGAGCCATAGCGACAGCTGCCGCCCGCCGAACCGCTGCGACAGCTCGGCGACGCGCCGGCTCGCGCTCTGCTGCAGGTCGCGCAGCGCGCGGTACGAGTCGGGCGTGAGCAGACGAATCAGCCCTTCCTCCAACGGGAGCGATCGGACCACGAATCCCGGTGGCTGCAAACGGCTATATGAATATCCCCGGTGTTAAGAAAAGCTGTGAGCTGCACTGGCGTAGTCATACGCATGGTGTCCGCTCGCACCTTCATTTCGCGTCCTCGCAAAGCAAACGGTGCAGGTTTGCTTCCGTAGATTAAGACGGAGGTGTTGGGCGAGGATGTCACTTCAATCTCAGCCCTGGGCGCGACACTAAGGTCTTGCGCCGCTGGTCGTGGGTTGCATCCAGCGCCAGCTGCGGCAAGCAGGAAGGCGAGCGGGAGTGAATGATGTTTCGTCATTCTATCCTCACAAGTTAGTGGAAGTCGCCTAACGCCCTAGTTCAGCTGCAAGCACAGTACAACCATTGCGGCGAAGCCGCATCCGAAAAGTGCTTGCCAGCTGCAACGTTCGTTAGGTCGCGCGGTGAGGATTTTCGGCAACGTTAGCGCGCGTCGCGCAACTCGTCGACGGCGAATGTGTGCATGTGACGCATTCTCCAGACTCCATTGGCAACGGGTTCACGATCCAAAACCGTAATGCTGTCCAACCCGGCCGCATCGTCATAGCGCGCGAGCGCAAACCTCGCTATTTGCTTTGCCTGCACCGCGAACGCTGAATCGGAAGACTCTGCAAACTGTGCGGCTGATAGCGAGACTTGCAGGTGTTCCGACGAGCCCCAACGCGAGAATTGCCAGGGGGAGCTCGAGTCCCTGCGGATAAACGACGAGGCCGATGATCGGCAGGTCGAAGAACACGCCATCGCCGGTACGCGCGCGCGGCAACGGTTCG
>JADGQV010000178.1 GCA_017881465.1 Gemmatimonadaceae bacterium | reverse complement strand
GTCGTTGAAGTTGTTGGTGCCACCGCGACCTTGTGTCGCGAGCACGCGCTGCTCAAGGCAGCGAACGATAGTAAAGAAATCGAAAGTATGGTCTTGCTTCTCATGTGTCCCCAGTGTCTGTGAAGATTCTCTTACAAGACGATTATCACTGCAAATTGGCTACCCATGGTGGATTGCTGGCGATCACTAAGGAGCGTCCCGCGTGGCGCAGCACCGTAACGGGCCAGTACAAGCACGGAGCGTGGAATGGAATGGCGCGCTATTCCTATTACGGAAAGTACACGTCTTCGCTCTACAGCTACAGCGGGAGCGACGTCCAGAACTATCGAGGCAAGGGACTCGTGGACACCGAGCTCGGATTCGCACTGATGCAGGGATTCAAGCTTTCCGTGGGAGCGCGAAACATTTTTGACGTCTATCCGGACGGGATGAACGAGGGCAACGGCTTCGACATCTTTCCATGGCCGCCGGCTTCGCCGTTCGGATACAACGGACGCTACCTGTACACTCGCGTGGAGCTGACTGGGAGATGAGCGGATTGCGGGATGGGAGACTCTGCCCGGGGAATCCCTTAACGCATTCCCACATTTGTCCGCTTTATTGCGGAGCGAGAGCCGGCTCTCCATACTAGCTGCACTCTCACCCCCCCTCCTGTGACACTACACACCCGCCGCACATTCCTCGCGACGATCGGAGTCGCTGCCCTCGGCATCGCGAGCCGAAATGCCGAGGCCGCTGGAGCCGTCCTGGCTCCGCGTCGAAAGCTGAAGAAAGTCGGCCTCCAGCTTTATACGGTCCGCGACATGATGAAAGCGGATCTCCCCGGCACGCTCCACAAGGTCGCCGCGATCGGATACAAGGAAGTCGAGTTCGCGGGATATTTCGGCCGGACACCGGCGCAGATCCGTGAGCTGCTTCACAAGAACGGACTCACTTCGCCGTCGACCCACATTCCGCTCGACGTCCTGGAGAAGGATTCGGTGAGGGCCTTTGCCGATGCCAAGGCAGTCGGACACCAGTGGGTGACTGTCCCATTTCTTCCCGAAGAGAGACGCAAAACAGCGGAAGACTGGAAGGGAATCGCGGCGCTCCTCAACCAATTGGCCCCTCAGGCAAAAGCAGCCGGGCTCCGGCTCGCCTACCACAATCACGATTTCGAGCTGAGGTCCATCGGCGGGATGCGGCCGCTCGATATGCTGCTGACCGAAACGGACCCGTCGCTGGTCGACTTCGAGATGGATCTGTACTGGGTCGTGTTCGCCGGCGGCGATCCCCTCGACTACTTCAATCGCTTTCCGAAGCGTTTCGCACTGGTGCACGTGAAGGATTCGGCTGGGCCGCCCGACAATCGCATGGTCGATGTCGGACAGGGCAAGATCGACTTCCGCCCCATCTTCGCCGCGAGTGGCAAGGCCGGGATCAAGCACTACTTCGTGGAGCACGATCAACCCGCCGATCCAATCGCCACGATCCGCAACAGCTACAAGTACCTGTCCACCGTGAAATTCTGATCGCGAGCACGCCGACGGCAACACGCAAAACGGGAGAACGCGTTACATGACTGGCAAGAAGGTCACGCGCCGCAAGTTCGTCGCCGACACCGGGAAGATCGGGCTCGGCGTGATGATCGTGCCGCGCCACGTCCTGGGCGGAGTCGGGTTCCAGGCGCCGAGCGACACGATCAACTTCGCTGTCGTCGGATTTGGGGGCATGGGCTCCGAGAACGCGCTCGAGCTGGCGAAGACCGAGAATCTCGTCGCCTTCGCCGACGTCGACTTCGGCTATTCCACGAGCAAGGTGGCGGAGAAGCTCAAGGGCGACGACAAGAAGGATCGACCCGAAGGAATCACGCTCAAGCAGAAATTCGACAAAGCGGCCCGCTATTCTGATTTCCGCGAGATGCTCGACAAGCAGAAGGACATCGATGGAGTCGTGATCGCGACGCCCGATCACTTGCACGCGGTGGTCGCAAAGTCCGCGATGCAACTTGGGAAGCATGTGTACGTGCAGAAGCCGCTCACGTATTCCGTGCACGAAGCGCGCGTCCTGCGCGACCTGGCGCTCGCGAATCCGAAGATCGTGACACAGATGGGAAATCAGGGTCACTCGAGCGACGGCGCGCGTCTGATCAACGAATGGATCCAGGCCGGCATCATCGGACCCGTCCGGGACGTTCACGTCTGGACGAATCGCCCGGTCGTGTACTGGCCGCAGGGAGTTCCTCGGCCCACCGGCTCTCCGCCCCCGGCCGCTCCGCCGAGCCCATTCGGGAATCCCTTCAGCTTTCGCTACGTCAACCAGCTTCTGGCGTCGGCGCTGGGTTCGTATCCGGTGCCGCCGGGATTGCACTGGGATCTCTACCTCGGACCAGTCGCGGAAGATGTCCCGTATCACCCGATCTATCACCCCTTCAACTGGCGCGGCTGGATCAACTTCGGCGTCGGCGCGATCGGCGACATGGGCGCCCACCTGATCGATCATCCCTTCTGGGCGCTCGGCCTTACCTATCCGACGAGCATCGAAGCGACGTCGACGCAGTGGGGAACGATGCCGATTCCGCCGGATCCGAAAGCCGCGGCGGGAACGCGCGAGGCCAGGGGATACAACAATCCAGTCTCATATCCGGTCGCGACTGCGGTGCACTATCAATTCCCTGCGCGCGGCGTGCAGCCGCCGGTGAAGCTCAATTGGTACGACGGCGGGCTCTATCCTCCCCGCCCCGATCTGCTGCCAGACGACGTCACGCTCAGGAGCGAGGGCGGCGTGATCTTCATCGGAGAGAAGGGAATCCTGATGAACGACACCTACGGATCGAACCCTCGCCTCTTTCCGGTATCGCTCACGGAGGAGGCGGCGCTCGTGCCGAAGACCTACGCGCGAATCCCGTGGAGCCACGAGATGAACTGGGTCAAGGCGATCAAGGGCGAGACAAAAGCCAGCTCGCCGCTCGAGTACGCGGCACAGCTCACCGAGACGATGCTGCTCGGGATCGTGGCGCTGCGCACAGGACAGGGAAGAAAGATCCTGTACGACGGCGTCAACATGCGGGTCACCAACATCGCCGATGCGAATCAGTACCTGACGCGAGAGTATCGCGCCGGTTGGGCAGTCTGAATAATTCATCCAGAGGAAGCCATGACGCATGGAGCTGCCGCGCGTGCGGCGATCATCTCTCAGTTGGCGTTGCTCGTATTTGCCTGCACGCCGATGGGGAACAATACGCCAGCCTCGAGTAGCAGTACCGCTTCAGGAGCCACGCCGTTGACCGCCGAGCAACGCGCCGCCGGATGGCGCCCGCTCTTCGACGGGACTAGCACCGCGGCCTGGCGGGGTTATAAGGCGCAGACGATGCCCGCTGGTTGGCAGATCGTCGATGGCGTGCTGACCAAGGCGGGGTCGGTCGGTGACATCATGACGAAAGACCAGTTCGGAAACTTCGAGCTGGCGCTCGATTGGAAGCTAAGCCCAGGTGGGAACGCGGGCGTCTTCTATCGCGGCACCGAAGACTACGATCACATCTACTGGAGCGCTCCCGAGTATCAGCTCCTCGACGACGCGGGGCATCCGGATGGAAAGAGCAGACTTACGTCGGCCGGCTCGGACTATGCGCTCTATCCGTCACCAGCCGGAATCGTGAAGCCCGCGAATCAGTGGAACTCGACTCTGATCGTCGTCAAGGGCAACACCGTCCAGCACTGGTTGAACGGGCAGAAGCTCCTCGAGTACGAGCTCGGAAGCGCGGATTGGCAAGCGAAAGTCAAGGCGAGCAAGTTCGTGGCGTATCCGAAATACGGGAC
>JADGQV010000078.1 GCA_017881465.1 Gemmatimonadaceae bacterium | reverse complement strand
ACGATTCCCTCTTCGACCGCGGCGCGAGTCGCGTGAAGCGCGTCTTCGACTCTCGCCTTCTTCTCCTTCATCTCGCTCTCGGTGGGTGCACCGACGTTGATCACCGCCACACCACCGGCGAGCTTGGCCAGACGCTCCTGGAGCTTCTCGCGGTCGTAATCGGAGGTCGTCTTCTCGATCGCCGCCTTGAGCTCCTTGATGCGTCCCTTGATCTTGTCCTCGTCGCCCTGACCATCGATGAGGGTAGTGGTCTCCTTGTCGACGACGATACGCTTGGCGCGACCAAGATCGGTCACGACGGCGTTCTCGAGCTTGAATCCGACTTCCTCGGAGATCACCTGGCCGCCCGTCAGGACAGCGATGTCCTCGAGCATTGCCTTGCGACGATCGCCGAAGCCGGGAGCCTTGACCGAGGCAACGCGGAGCGTGCCACGGAGCTTGTTGACGACCAGAGTCGCCAGCGCCTCACCCTCGATGTCCTCGGCGATGATGAGCAACGGCTTGCCTATTTGCGCGACCTTCTCGAGGATCGGGAGAAGATCCTTCATGGAAGAAATCTTCTTGTCGTGAACGAGAATCAGCGCGTCCTCGAGCACCGATTCCATCTTCTCTGGATCGGTGACAAAGTACGGCGAGAGGTAACCGCGGTCGAACTGCATTCCTTCGACCGTCTCCAGTGTCGTCTCGAGACCCTTTGCCTCTTCGACGGTGATGACGCCGTCCTTGCCGACCTTCTCCATCGCCTCGGCGATCAGGTCACCAATCTCCTTGTCGTTGTTCGCGGAGATGGAGCCGACCTGCGCGATCTCCTTCTTGCCCTTGGTCGGGACGCTCATCTTCTTGAGCTCCTCGACGACCGCGGTGACGGCGGAATCGATCCCGCGCTTGAGAGCCATCGGGTTGACGCCGGCGGTGACGTTCTTGAGGCCTTCGCGAAAAATCGCCTGGGCCAATACTGTTGCGGTGGTAGTGCCATCTCCGGCCAGGTCGCTGGTCTTGGTGGCGACTTCCTTCACCATCTGCGCGCCCATGTTCTCGAGCGCATCCGAGAGCTCGATTTCCTTGGCGACGGTCACTCCGTCCTTGGTGACGGTCGGCGCACCGAATTTCTTGTCGATGACGACATTCCGTCCCTTCGGGCCAAGCGTGACCTTGACCGCCTCCGCGAGCTGATCGACGCCACGCTTGAGAGCCGCGCGCGCTTCGGTGTTGAAGTGTAGTTCCTTGGCTGCCATATGATTCGCTCTTTTAGTGTCTGGTTTAGTTTACAACCGCGAGCACATCAGACTCGCGAAGGATCAGATACTGTTCGTTGTTGATCGTGACTTCGGTGCCGCTGTACTTGCCGTAGAGAACCTTGTCTCCGACTTTGACTTCCATCGGGACGCGGACGTTCTTCTCATAGCGGCCGGGACCGACCGCGATGATCTCGCCCTGCTGCGGCTTTTCCTTGGCGGTGTCGGGGATGAAGAGTCCGCCGCGCATCTGCTCCGTGTCCTCAAGCGCCTTGACGACGACGCGATCTGCGAGGGGAGCGACCTTGGTGTGGGTTTGTGTTTTTGTAGCCATAGTTAGCTGTCCTTTCTGCTGGAAAAAGTGGCGTGTGGCAGGAACCTCTGCTGTTAGCACTCGACCGTGGTGAGTGCTAAGGACTCAACTTAATGGGTCCGGGAGGGGTCAGTCAACCCGGAAACTCCCGACCAGAAGCCGGGTGTTCCCCGACTCTCAGATTAGCAGATCGTAGCCGAGTCGGATGCCTTTAAGGGTGAGGAAAGGGTCAACCAGCTCGAGCTCGGTTGAATGCGGCCGGATCGTTTCCGCCATTCCTCCCGTCGCGATCACGAGGGGTGGCTTCTTGCCCGGCCACTCCTTCTTGATCCGCCTGACTATCCCATCGATGGAGTCCACCGCACCGTAGAGAACCCCGGCCCGGATGCACTCGTCCGTCCGGCGCGCGATCACCTTCCTTGGCGGGACGATGTCGGTGGCCGGGAGCTGCGCCGTACGCCGGAACAACGTGTCGGCCGAGATCATGATCCCGGGCTGAATGACGCCCCCGAGGAACGTCCCATCCGCGGTGATGCAGTCATAGGTCGTGGCGGTACCCAGGTCGACGACGATCGCATCTCTCTTGTGGATGCGGCTGGCGGCCAGTGTGTTCGCGATCCGATCGGCGCCCACGGTGAAAGGCTCTTCCACATCGAGCTTGATCGGAAGCTTCGCGCGAGCATCGATCATGATCGGCTTGTGCCCAAAGCACATCTCGCAGGCCTCGGCCAGCATCGGCGTGATGCCCGGTACGACCGAGCAGATGGCCGACCCCTCCGCTCCTCCGGGCGATGCCATGTCCGCCCCGGTGATCGATCGAATCAGGAGCGCCAGCTCGTCCGCGGTTCTGGGCGCGGCGGTGGTCAGCCTCCAGTGGGAGGCAAGCTGTTCCCCATCAAAAATTCCGATTGTGATCTCGGAGTTGCCAACATCGAAGACGACGATCATTGCGCATCCTCGAGCACGAGGGAGCCGGACCGAAACGGAGCAACAGAGTCTGCCAACGCCACGAGCAGCTCGCCAGTCGGAGTAATCCCTGCCACCCGCCCGACCGCCGGCTCGACGCACCTTCGCCCGCGAGCGAGATCGCGGGCGTCGAATTTCTCCATTTCATCGGCCTGGAGCGGACCTGTCGCCCGCGCGGCCGCGAGAACCGCGGGGACGAGCTCCCCCAGGACGTCGAGCCGATCGGTTCCCGGTTCGAGCCCTGCTGCCGTCTCAACGTTCTTTGGTGCTTGCACATTCACTCCCAGCCCGATCGCTACCCACTCGACCGCCTGCTCGCGCCATCGCGCTTCTACCAGAATGCCCCCGAGCTTTCCTTGATCTATGTAAAGGTCGTTCGGCCATTTGAGACGGATAGGCTCCGGCGCAAACCGATCGAGTGCCTCGGCGGCCGCGAGACCGACGCGCAAGGAGAGAACTCCGAGGCCGGAGGTGTCGGAAGGGCGCTCGATCAGAGTCAGCCAGAGGCCGGCGCCCGGCGACGACTGCCAGCTCTTCCCGCCCCTTCCTCGCCCCGCGGTCTGTTCGTTGGCGATCACGAGCGTGCCGGCGGGCGCGCCTCGAGCCGCAAGGCGATGCGCGACGTCGAGCGTGGACGTGGTCGACTTGAGGAGCTCCACTCGCGGAAGCTCGAGCATCCGTTCAATCGCTTCGTGCGTGGCACCATCGAACCGTACCTCGCTATCCACGCGCGTGGATCACCGCCAGGACAGCGATACCGAGCGCGATACGATAAAAGGCGAAGACGCCGTAGCTGTGCCTGCTCACGTACCGCATGAGAATCGAAATGGCGAGCCAACCGCTGATCGCTGATGCGACGACACCCGACATCAGATCGTTCGTCAGTCCGCCCTCGTGCAACGCTTTCGGTCCTTCGAGCACGACCGCTGCCGCGATGATCGGCATGCTCATCAGAAAGCTGAATTCCGCGGCGCTTTCGCGATCGAAGCGCAGGCCGCGCGCGGTCGTGATGGTCGAGCCCGACCGCGAAACGCCGGGAATCAACGCGATCACCTGGGATAGTCCGATCAGAAGCGCATCCACCCAGCGCATTTCGCCGAGTATGCGACGCTGGTCGACGGCCTTGTCGACCGCCCAGAGGATAATTCCCATCACGATCAGCGCGACGGCGATTATCTGTGGGCTCCGAAACGCGGACTCGGCTCTCGACTGAAGTAAGTACCCGCCAATGGCGCCCGGAATCGTGGCGACGATGAGGTAAATCACTTTGCGTTTTTCGGGAGTCTCGGCGCGCCCGGTCGTAGCGATGCCGAACGCGGCTTTGATCAGGTTGAGCCACTCCATTCGGAAGTACCACAGAACCGCCAGAAGCGTCCCCAAATGGAGCGCGACGTCGAACGCCAGCCCCGGATCCTCCCAGCCGAACAGCCACGGCGCGAGAGTGAGATGCGCCGAGCTGCTGATGGGAAGAAACTCCGAGAGCCCCTGAATAATTCCGAGCGCGATCGCCTGAAGAGGAGTCATGTTTTTTTGGCGGGGAGTGATGTGCGATAGAGTGATTCGTACTTGCTGACGATGGCGTCGCGAGAGAATCTCTCGCGGGCGTCGGCGGCCGCCAGCTTGCTCATTTCCGACCAGCGCTTCGGATCCTGGAGAATCTCGAGCGACGCGGCGGCCATGCCCGGAATATCGCCGACGCGGCAGAGAACACCGGTCTCTCCGTTCCGCACGACTTCCGGAAGGCCACCCGCGTTGGTGCCGACGACAGGCACTCCGGATGCGAGAGCTTCGAGCGCGCTCAAACCGAAAGACTCGCTCTGGCTCGGCAGCAGAAAAAGATCCGCGGCCGCGAGGAGCGGCGCGATTCGATCCAGCTTCCCCAGAAACGACACGGAGTCCGCGACACCGAGCATGCGTGCCTCTTCCTCGGCAGCGGGCCTATCGGGTCCATCTCCGATCATTACCAGCACACTGGGAATCTCGCGATTCACCTCAGCGAAGATGCGGACAACGTCCCGCACGCGCTTGACGGTGCGAAAGTTGGAGAGATGCATGAGAATCGGCTTCGATTGACCGAACTGCTTCTTGAGCAGGGACGGATACTTTTCGCGATTGTAGACATCGGGGTCGATGAAGTTGTGGATCACGTCGATATCGGGACCGTCGCAGCCAAATGCGCGACACGTTTCCTCCTTCAGGTACTGAGAGACCGCCGTGATGCGATCCGACTTCTCGATCGAGAACTTGGTTATCGGATAGAACGAAGGATCCTGCCCGACGATCGTGATGTCCGTTCCGTGTAGCGTCGTGATCACGTGAACATCTTCGCCCGCCTCGCGCAGCATCTCGCGGGCGATCCAGGCGCTCGTGGCGTGCGGGATCGCGTAGTGACAGTGCAGCAGCTCGAGGTGGTGGCTCCTGACGACTTCGTGCATCCGCACCGCGAGAGCGAGATCGTACGGCGGAAACTCGAAGAGGGGATAACGGCCGACATCGACCTCGTGGAAAAAAATGCGGGGCAGGAACGATGGAAGGCGGAATGGCTGTCGGTACGTGATGAAGTGGACTTCGTGCCCGCGCTCCGCCAACGCGATGCCGAGCTCGGTCGCTACGGCGCCGGACCCACCGTACGTCGGGTAACAGGTAATGCCTATGTTCACTCAGCCCCCTCCCACCACTCCCGCACGACGGCGCGGGCTTGAGAGTCTTCAGGATTGACAACCGTCACAGCGGCCGGCGGCAGCTGATGTCTGAGCCACGTACGCTGGCGCTTCGCGTACTGTCGCGTCTCAATAATGATCCGCTGCCGCGCGGATGACAAATCCAGCCGGCCCTCGACGTGCTCGCGCATGACTGAGTAGCCGCTCGCTTTCCACGCCGGCGCGTCCGGAGGGACGCTGCGCTTGAGCTCGCGAACTTCGTCCGCCCAGCCGGCCTCGAGCATCCGGTCAACGCGTGTCTCTATCCTGGACCCGAGCCCGGACCCGGGATCCACAACCAGATACGCAGCCTTTTCATCCTGGGCTTCGATGGCCGTCGCGGCTTTGTGCTCCGCGTGGAGAGCGCTGATACGCGAGCCTGAAAGCAGTGCCGTCTCGATTGCGCGCACCAGCTGGGTGCGGCCAAGGTGCGCTCGCGCAGGGTCAAGCCCCTCGCACCAGCGGCGCAGCTCGGTGAGAGACTTTGTCTCGAGCTCGCTCGCGAGCTCCGCTCGCTGAAGCGGATCCACTGCCGGCGCAGAGAAGAGCGGGTCCACCAGAGCTTTGATATAGAGTCCCGTTCCCCCGACGATCACTGCCTCCTTTCCCATCTTGCTGGCGCAGGCGACCCATTCGTCCGCCTCGCTCGCCCATCTGGCCGCGGAGAACCGCTCGTCCGGCCTCGCGACATCGACTCCGTAATGGGTCACGCGCGCACGCTCTTCACCGGTTGGCTTGGCGGTTCCGATATCGAAGTCGCGATAGATCTGCCGCGAATCCGCGCTGACGATCGCCGCGTCGTACGTCTCGCAAAGGTCCAGTGCGACCGCGGATTTGCCGGCGCCCGTCGGACCGCAGATGATGCGCAGCCTATCGCCTGCCAAAGCGCCGCTCTACCTCGTCCCAGGTGAGATGAACGATCGTGGAGCGGCCGTGGACGTCGTGCGCCGGCAGCGTGGTATCCCGCAATGCAGCGAAGAGCGAACGCATCTCTCCCTGTGAGAGCTCCTCACCCGCCTTGATTGCGGCCTTGCACGCGACGGTCGCGGCGAGTCGTTCGTGTTTCGCCGCGGCGCCGGCGACGCGGTCGCCCGTCAACGAATCCAGCGTTTCGCGCAGACAACGCTCGGCGTCGAAGCGCGGGTGCGGCATCGGGACGGTGTTGACGATGAGAGTGTGGCCGCCAAATCCTTCTACTTCGAAACCCAGGCGCTCGAGATACTCGCGATTGGAATCGAACGCTTCGCCCTCGGCTGGTCCCAGGTGGAGAGTCAGGGGAAGGAGCAGCCGCTGCGCCGGCGCCGCACCGCTCTCCAGCGTGTGCATGAACTGTTCGTAGAGAACCCGCTCATGCGCGGAATGCTGATCGATGAGGACCAGTCCATCTTCGTGCTCGAACGCGATGTAGGTATGGCGGAGCTGGAAAAGTGGCGGAATCGGCTGCGCCGGAGCCACGACATCTACCGTGGATACAGCGGTCGCGTATTCCGCGCCGTCGCTCTCCGCCGCGGTCGGGCCGCCCGCGAACAAGGGCGAGTCGTGATCTATCGGCGGGCGAAGGATCTCCGAGTCGGGATTCGGCGGCGTAGCGCCGGGGCGAAAGCTGAAGCTCGAGCCTCGAAAGCCGAGCGACGCTGCACTGTCCAGAGTTCCGAGAGATCGCCTCACGGCGGTTTCGACGGCGCGCTCAACAGTCCACCGGTCGCGGAAGCGAACTTCGGCCTTGGCCGGATGCACGTTTACATCGACGGCGTCAGCGGGCAGGGTGACGTTGAGAAAGAACGATGGCCGCACTCCAGCGACGATTGTGGAACGGTACGCGGCCTCGACCGCGCGTCCGATTCCGGCGTCGCGGACGGCGCGGCCATTGATCGAGAGAAAGCCCCGTCGAGTGGACGTGCCGACGTCTGCCGGTCGCTGAACGAGACCGCTGGTGTGAATCGGGCCAGCGACATCGTCGACGTCGAGGAGATCTTCCGCGTATCGCCCGCCCCAGATCGCACCAAGACGCGACCGGATGCTCGACACCGGCGGCAGCGTGAGCGCGTTCTTCCCGTCGTGTGACAAATGAATGCGGACGGCCGGCTGAGTGAGCGCCAGAGCGGTCAGCGACTCGACGGCGCTTCTCCATTCCGATCGCGCGCTGCGCAGGAATTTGAGTCGCGCCGGCACGTTGTAGAACAGCTGACTCACCGTGACCGTGGTTCCACGGCGCCGCGCGATCCGCTCCGCCGCAGAGATCTGTCCACCGACGACCCGGGTTGACGTCCCCTCTCCGTCCGCCGACGCTGTCTGAATCTCGAACTGTGAGACTGAAGCGATGGCGGGCAGCGCTTCTCCGCGAAATCCGAAAGTGGCAACTCCGACCAGATCCGAAGCCTTAGTGATCTTCGAGGTGCCGTGCCGGGCGAGAGCGCACGGTACATCTTCACTCGAGATGCCAGTGCCATCGTCGCTCACGCGAATCAGCTTGCGTCCGCCATCCTCGAGCGAGATCTCGATGACCGTCGCGCCGGCGTCCATCGCATTCTCGACGAGCTCTTTTACCACCGACGAAGGGCGCTCGACAACTTCGCCCGCCGCGATCTGATCGGCGACTGAGCTGGGAAGAATTGAAATCACCGGCATGGTAATACCGAAATTACCAATCCTTGCCCCTCGGCGGGGTCGGGACGTTCTTCTTCTGTCGTTTGCCCTGCACGTCGGTTTCCTTGTCCTCCGCCGCGTTGAGCACGGCTTCCGCCTGCTGCGGCGTCATTCCGGGAACCGGCTTTGGGGCCGGAGACTGGTTCTGGCTTGGCGCGGGAGACGGACTCGGCGTCTGGCTCTTACCTCCGCCACCGCCGCCACCGCCAGTGTTCCGCCTTAGCGCCAGCTCGTAATTCCACCGGGCATCAGAATCGGCAACGGCAACTTCGAGAATCTGCTTGTAGCGATAGAGGGCGCTATCGAGCGGAGCCTGGGCGGAGTCCTTTTTTGGGCGAAGTCCCTCTGTGAGGTAGTCGAGGCCGAGGTTGAATCGTGCGTGATGGCGAACTTCCGGATCCTTTGAATCCGAGGCGCGGGTGAGAGGCGGTATCGCGGGCACGAGCGAGTCGCGAAGCAGGAGACTGGTGCCCGTATCGTAGAGCGCAATCGCCGGCTTGTCGCGCTCGGCTGGCCGGCACGATGCGGTAAGCAAGAGCATCGTCGCCGTCGTTGCCGCGGCGGCAACGGCTCCTCTCCGACGACGGCGAGTCTGAAGGAAAGTGTCGAGAGTAAGCAGCAGCAGGGCGGCGAGCACGAACCACTGGAACTGGATCCCCAGATTTTCTCCGGAAACCACGGAACGCGGATTGGCGTGGAGATTGTTCAGGGCGGCCCGGATTTTCCCCGCCTTGTCCCGAGTGCGAGCGTCAATGAACGTCCCCTTCCCTTCGTCGGCAATTGACTTGAGCAAAGCAGGATCGTAGTGGGTAACGACAATGTTTCCGCTCTCGTCCCGCTTCTGGGTGACGACCCGGTTCTCGACGATCGGGATGGTGGATCCTTCGGGCGTTCCGAATCCGACGGTTACGATCGTGAACCCCATCTCCCGCGCGCGACGGGCTTCAGCCAGCGCCTCACCGGGATTGTCGAAGCCTTCGCCGTCGCTCATCAGGATGATTGCCTTGTCCCCCTGAGACTTGTTGAGCGCAAGAAGATTCGTGGCCTGACGCAGCGCGCTGGCGAGCGAGCTTCCCCCCTGCCCGACGATCGACGGATCGAGGTTCTGCAAAAACAGATCGAGCGCGCTGTTGTCAACGGTGAGAGGCGTGAGGATGTAGCTCCGACCCGCGAACGCGAGCAGCGCGAACCGATCACCCGGCGAGAGATCTCTCAATCGGTCGATCTCCTGCTTCATCGCCTGGAGCCTGTTCGGCTTTTCGTCCGTTGCGAGCATCGAGAGAGAGGCATCGAGGGCGAGTACTACGTCGACACCCTGCTGCTTGACCACGGTCTGCTCGACACCCCAGCGCGGGCCCGCGAGCGCAAGGCCCAAGAGCAGCGTCGCGAGCGCGGCACGGAGGGCTGCCGACCAGGTGCGCTGCTGCGTGATCGAGGGCGCGAGCCGCGCGATCATGGATGGAGTACCGAGCCGGGCGAGACGTGTTCTGCGCGCGCGAATTCCCCAGCTCACAAGCCACGCCGTCACCACCGGCAGGACGATCGCGAAGGCCAGCGCCCACGGCCACTGGATGTAGCGCAGATACGTTGAGATTGTCACGGGAGCGGTGCCTTCCACGCGACGATCCCCAGCTCCGCGAACAGCGCGAGAATGCCGATCGCCAGCGGCCAGCGATAAAGCTCCTTGTATCTCACGATCGTGCTCGAGTGTACGGGCGCGCGCTCCAGCAGATCGATTTGGGAGTAGATGTTCTGAAGCGCGGCCGCGTCCCGCGCGCGGAAGTATCGGCCACCCGTCATGCGCGCAATGTTGCTGAGGAGGGCCTCGTCGATTTCTACCGGCTGATACTCGTACCTAAGCCCACCCGCGGCGGTCCGACCGACTGGTACCAGGGCCATTCCGACGCTGCCCACTCCGATGCCGTAGATCTTTATCCCGTACGCGGCGGCTGCCTTCGCCGCAACCAGCGGCTCGATGCTGCCACGGTTGTTGACGCCGTCGGTGAGAAGGATCAGCACGCGCGACTTACCGGGTGCATCGCGCAGCCTGTTGGCGGCGGTGGCAATCGCGGTTCCGATCGCCGTTCCATCCTCGAGCTGTCCTGCCTGGAGATTCGAGACCGCCTGCATCACCACGGGATAGTCGGTCGTGAGAGGGACCTGGGTCAGAGCCTCACCCGCGAATGCGACGATCCCGATGCGATCCGACGTCCGGCGCGCGATGAACTGCTTGACCTTGTCCTTCGCCACCTCGATGCGATTGTTGGGGCGAAAGTCGAGGGCGAGCATCGAGCTCGAAAGGTCGATCGCCATGACGATGTTGATTCCTTCGCTGGTCTGGGTTTCCGTGTGCGCACCGGACCGGGGCCGGGCAAGCGCGACGATGAACGCTGCGAGCGCGATGTTCCTGAGAACGAATATCGCCGTCGGCACCCAGCCGCCAACATGTGGGCCGGTCGCCAGCACGGAGGTGCGCGAGAAGACGATCGCATCCTTGCGCCGCAGACGGCGCCATACCCACCACGCCGGCAGGAGCAGCAGCAGCCACAAAGCTTCCGGTGTGTAGAAGTCGAACAGCCCGAAGACGCTCACGCTGCACGCTCCTTCGTGGCCGCCAGCCGCTTCGCGATTTGGGACGCGGGATTCACCCGTGCCTCGACACTATCGACGACCGCTTTGAGATCGCGTCCGGCCGCTCTCGCTTCCGCTAGTGAAACGTCCGCTCGGGCAAACTTCACCAGATCGGCCTGATCGAGCAGTTGTGGCAGAACAGCCTCGACTCCATCGCGCGGGTTCATCGCGCGCAGAAGCTCGGATGTGGTGTCGGACCGTCGAACGCCGGGCACGCGGGCCGCGAGGTACTCGCGCGTGGCATCAACCATCGCGGCAAAGTATTCCGTGTACTGGCCGTCCTCGAGCAAATGACGCGCTTCAATCCGAGCGAACTCCTGCTGCACGCGCGCGTAGGGATCGACCGGAGGCTTGGGCCGGTTGCGCCACCGCCACCATGCCCACCAGAGAAAGACCGCCGCGATCGCCGCGGCGAGCAGCCCAAGCCAGAGCAGCCAGTTGATGACGGGCAGAACGATCAGAGGGCGCGC
>JADGQV010000177.1 GCA_017881465.1 Gemmatimonadaceae bacterium | reverse complement strand
TCATCAACTATGAAAATCGATCGCCGTGGTTTCCTGGTAGCGTCGTCTTCGGCATTGGTGTTGGGGAAAACAAAGCTATCGCCGGCGGCATATGAGCAACCGCCCGAGACTCCGGAGCCCCCCGAGATCAAGGGAAGTATCGAGGCCAGAGACGTAGCGGTCTACACTACCGCCGACAAAACCAATTACCGCCTCTCCGCCACCGACACCCTGACGTTCAAGCCAATGGGTCAGCCGCTGGAGACCCAGGTCTGCGTTTTTGTCGATCCCTCGAAGAGATCTCAAACGATCCTGGGCATCGGCGGCGCCCTCACGGATGCCTCCGCCGAGACGTTTGCAAAGCTGCCGTCAGCCAAACAGCGGGAAATTCTGGATGCCTATTTTGATGTCAACAAAGGGATCGGTTACACGATTGGAAGAACCAACATCCACAGCTGCGATTTCTCATCTGCCAGCTACACCTATGTCAACGAAGGCGACAAGGAGCTGAAGTCCTTCACCGTCAATCACGACAAGCAATTCCGCATTCCCTTTATCAAACGGGCGATGGCCACCGCCGGAGGGAAACTCACTCTCTTCGGCAGCCCATGGAGTCCACCGGCATTCATGAAGACCAACAATGACATGCTTCACGGTGGAAAACTGAAACCGGAGTTCTATCAGTCCTGGGCCAACTACTACACGAAGTTCATCAAGTCATACGAGCGGGAAGGAATACCCATCTGGGGCATCAGCGTTCAGAACGAGCCCATGGCGACGCAAACGTGGGAGTCGTGCATCTACTCCGCGGAAGACGAGAGAGACTTCCTGAAAAACCACCTCGGCCCGACGATGAAGAGAGAAGGGCTGGGTGACAAGAAGATCATCGCCTGGGATCACAACCGTGACCTCATCTACCAGAGAGCCAGCACCATCCTGTCCGACCCCAAAGCCGCCCAGTATGTATGGGGCATTGGTTTTCACTGGTACGAGCCATGGAGCGGTGGCGACCAGATGTTCGACAACGTCAAGCTCGTGCACGAGACGTTTCCAACCAAGAATCTGATGTTCACGGAGGGCTGCGTCGACTCATTCAAAGCCGCAGATCTCAACAACTGGAGATTGGGCGAAGCGTACGGACGCTCGATGATCAATGACTTCAACAGCGGCGCCGTCGGCTGGACGGACTGGAACGTATTGCTGGACGAACAAGGTGGGCCAAATCACGTCGGGAACTTCTGCTTCGCCCCGGTTCACGCCGATACGAAAACGGGTGAGCTGACCTACACAAACTCGTATTACTACATCGGACACTTTTCAAAGTTTGTCCGTCCGGGCGCAAGGAGAATCGCCAGCTCTCCCAGCAGAAGTGCGCTGCTTTCCGCCGCCTTTATCAATCCTGATGGAAAAGTGTCGGTGGTGGTAATGAACAAAACCGATCAGAAGGTTTCCTATTATCTCTGGCTGGACGGCAACGCCGCGGAAGTCAGTAGCTTACCCCATTCTATTCAGACGCTCGTGTTCTGACGTGGACGCCGTCGGCATCCGCGGAGCAGCGCCCGCAGACATCCCGGCCATTGGCCGACTCGGCGCGCTCCTCGTCCGTACGCACCACGACCTGGACCCTGAGCGCTTCATCGCGGCAACGTCGCGGACCGCGCACGGATACGGCTCGTTTCTCGGGACGCAGCTCGATGAGCCGAACGTCATCATCCTTGTCGCCGAGCGGAACGGCGATGTGATTGGCTACACGTACGGGGGTGTGGAAGGGACCAATTACATGGAGCTGCGTGGGCCGGCGGGCATGTTGTACGACATCGTGGTCGATCCCGCCCATCGCGGGCACGGCATCGGTCGGATGCTGCTCGACGCGACGCTGGAGGCGCTCAAGGCCCGAGGTGCGCCCCGCGTTGTACTCTCGACGGCGGAGCGGAACGCCTCAGCGCAGCGCCTGTTCGATCGCGCTGGCTTCCGGCGCACGATGATCGAGATGACGCGGGAGCTGGACTCATAACGACGAGCTCGTTGAAAGTGGGCGGCGCTGCACCGCTTGAAGTCCGGATATACAGGCGGACAGCCAGAGAATACCGACAGCGTAGCCGGCTACGACATCGCTGAAGTAGTGGACCCCGAGATATAATCGACTGATTCCGATTGCGAGGACCAGCATCGCGGTCCCAATCCCAAGCCGCACTCGTCCTCTCACGCTCTTCACCCACGTCGAGCCGACGACGTAGGCGAGCATGCCGTAGCCGACCAGCGACCCGAGTGCGTGCCCGCTCGGGAAGCTGAATGTCATTCCATAAAGGAACTGGCTGGCATCGACCGGTCTGGGACGCTGAATGATGTTCTTGAGGACGAGCGTGAGCAGTCCCGCGCCAGCGAAGGCTGCTATCCAGGCAGTGAGAATGAGCCACTTGCGGCGCACGAGGAGTACGAGTGCTCCCGCACCTCCAACCGCCGCCATCGCCGCTGGAGATCCCAGTGCGCTCACGACCACAAAAATCCTGTCACCCAAGGGAGTAGAGTGCGCGCGAATCCATGTCGACAGCGTGAGATCGAACTTCGTTAACGGATCGTGGTGGATGACGTCCTCCGTAACGCCAGCGAATATCCACAAGGCAACGAGGCTGAGAAGGAATCCGATCGTCAGGTGCAGTCCGAGGTATTCCTCACTGGCGAAACGCGCGACGACGAATCTGCTCAATCCCGGGTGCCGGGTACGAAACGCGTTCCAATAGCGCGAGGCGCCCTCCGTCACAACGCTGCGATTGGCGTTGAACCAGCCCCATGCAAGCATCAGCGCTACAATCAGCGCCACCAACAAAACGAGTGCGAGACTCGCCTGCCCGATGTAGCGCTCGAGCAATGGCAAGCTGCGCCCGAAGATGTATCCCAGAGCGCCGAAGAGCGTCGCCCACGTTATTCCGCCCATCACGTTGTAGAGTGTGAACACGCCGTACGGCATTTCGGCGGCCCCGGCGAGCAATGCGGCCCACGTCCGAAGCAGTGCGATGAAACGTCCGAGAAAAACTGTCTTCGCTCCGTGTCTGCTGAAGAAGCCGCGCACACGCTCGAGCTTTGCCTCGTCGAAGTGGAGCACCCGTCCGTAGCGCTTGATGAGCGCGACTCCGCCCAGCCTGCCAATCCAGTAACCGGCCGCGTCGCCGCTGATTCCTCCGAGCGCAGCGGTAGCAATGACCCACCAGATGGATAGATGGCCCAGCGCGGCCATCGCTCCGGCAGTTACCAATACCGTCTCGCCCGGAAGAGGAACTCCGAGGCTCTCGATGGCCACGAATAAGAAGACCACTTCGTAGCCGTACGATTCCACCAGGCGCATTACCGAGCCTGACACGGCTAGTCTCGCGAAGTGATCAAAAGTGGACTCGCACGCCGGCGTTCAGCATTCGACCTTCCAACGGAGCCCATTCGGGCGTCGTCCATCGTCCGGTTGGATCCTGAGCCGGAAGCAGCAAGGGATCGAACCGGGTCTGTCGCACATTCGTCAGATTCTCACCGTTCGCGAACAGCGTAGCCGATCCCACTCTTTGTTCTACCAGCAGGCCGAATGTCGTGTAGGGCGCGCTGACAGCTGAGATGGCCGTCGGCCACGGTGCCAGCACCGCCATCGTAGCCAGGTAAACGCGCAGAAAGGTGTCGTCTGCCGTTCGGTCGGGGGCGCCGCGCGAAGACGACGTGTGGCGCCACAACTCGACCATCGCGCCCGAGCATGCGAGCAGATAAAGCGCGCCGAACCCCATGCCGTGAACCATGGTCCAGACGCCATGAGCGGTGAGTTCCATGGCCGACTCCCGTTGCGTGGTTCGCGCCGCTAGTGCCGTACGGGCCGGTTCCCCTGC
>JADGQV010000025.1 GCA_017881465.1 Gemmatimonadaceae bacterium | reverse complement strand
GCCATCGTCGCGTTCCTGAGCACCCTCTCCGATGGCTACATGCCCGGGAAATAGCAGGCAAGCTGCAATCTCCGGCAGGCCATTTCCTAAGACGTTACGGGCGGCCGCGCAGGGCCGCCCGTAACGTCTGGTATCTGCTGTGTACCCCAATTGGACGAGACACTTTGGGATCTTTAGTATGATTCACAAAGGAGATCGTTTCAATGGAGACACATCGGCGGGGTTCGGACGGTCGCAGGGTCTTCACTGCAGACTTTAAGCGCGAGCAGATCGAGAGGGTTTTGCGGGGAGACTCGACAATCGCTCGCGTATTACCGCCGTTTCATTGTGCGCTGGCAGGACGCTGATCCCGAGTATCAATCCCTTGTGAAGGAGGTCAGCGTTCGTGTGGGCAAGCTCGCCATAGGGTCGCGCTGACACGACACGGTTAGGCGACACCGCCGCACGGAAATGTGCTAGATTTACGCCAGCCTGCCGAGCTATGCGCGCGGCAGTGGCTCCGCGCTTCACTGGCCAGCGCACTGACGCGGCCAAGTTCGGAAAAAATCAAAATGGCACACCCGAATTCCTTCGGTAGCCGATCAACGCTGGACGTTGCGGGTCGGCAGTACACGATCTTTCGGCTGGATTCCCTGTCCAAGCTCGCGGACGGGAACGCAGGCAGACTCCCGTTCAGCCTCAAGGTCCTCCTCGAAAACCTGCTCAGGAACGAAGACGGCAAGTTCGTCAAGCCGGACGACGTGCGCGCCCTCGCGACCTGGAACATGAAGGGGAAAGTTGAAAAGGAGATAGCGTTCCGCACCGCGCGTGTGCTGCTCCAGGATTTCACCGGAGTTCCCGCCGTCGTCGATCTCGCCGCAATGCGCGACGCCCTCGCTCGTCTCGGCGGTGATGCGCGGCTGATCAATCCGCTTCAGCCGGTGGATCTCGTCATCGATCACTCGGTGCAGGTCGACGAGTACGGATCCGAGGCGGCCTTTCTTATCAATGCCGACTTCGAGTTCCGCCGTAATCAGGAGCGCTACGCGTTTCTTCGTTGGGGACAGAAGGCGCTGCACAACTTCCGCGTCGTGCCGCCCGACACCGGGATCGTCCACCAGATCAATCTCGAGTATCTGGCTCAGGGAGTCTTCACCGAGGTCGTGGGCAAGCAGACGTACGCGTACCCCGACTCCCTGGTCGGCACCGATTCCCACACCACCATGATCAACGGACTCGGCGTACTCGGCTGGGGCGTCGGCGGCATCGAAGCCGAGGCGGCGATGCTCGGACAGCCGGTGTCGATGCTCATTCCGGAGGTCGTCGGATTCAAGATGCACGGAAAGCTTCAGCCCGGCGCGACGGCTACCGATCTCGTGCTCACGGTCACCGAGATGCTGCGCAAGAAGAAAGTCGTCGGAAAGTTCGTCGAGTTTTATGGCGCGGGCTTGTCGAGTCTCTCGCTCGCCGATCGCGCGACCATCGGCAACATGGCGCCCGAGTACGGCGCGACGATGGGATTCTTCCCGATCGACGCAGAGACGATCAACTATCTGAGATTCACGGGGCGGGACGAGGCGCAGGTGCAGCTCGTCGAAGCGTACGCCAAGGCGCAGGGCATCTTCCGGACGGACGAGACTCCCGATCCACTGTTCAGCGACACCATTGAGCTGGATCTTCTTACGGTGGAGCCGAGTCTCGCTGGCCCGAAGCGTCCGCAGGACAGGGTGCCGCTCAAGCTCTCGAAGAAGATGTTCAAGGAGGCGCTGGCGGCAGATCTCGAGCGCACAGGAACCGTCGCCGCGGTTGCAGTTGCAAAACAGGCGATATCGGTTTCGGCTTCGCCGCAGCTTTCGCCGTCTGTCGTCGCGACTAATCCGGACGAACAGGCGGGAGAGAATTCGAGCGTGCCGGTCGAGATGAATGGCGAGAAGTTCTCGATTCGTCACGGCTCGGTCGTGATCGCCGCGATTACCAGCTGCACCAACACATCCAACCCAAGCGTGATGCTGGCGGCGGGTTTGCTGGCGAGGAACGCGGTCGCGAAGGGTTTGGCGTCCAAGCCGTGGGTGAAGACGAGTCTCGCGCCAGGCTCCAAGGTCGTCACGGATTATTTCAGGAAAGCGGGAGTGATGGGTGCGCTGGAGCAGCTGGGCTTCAACGTCGTCGGATTCGGATGCACGACGTGCATTGGAAACTCCGGCCCCCTGCCCCAGCCGGTCGCGGACGCCGTCGAGGCCAACAAGCTCGTCGTCGCAGCGGTGCTCTCGGGCAACCGCAACTTCGAGGGGCGAATCAATCCACTCACGCGATTCAACTATCTGGCGTCGCCACCGCTCGTCGTCGCGTACGCGCTCGCCGGAAGGATGGACATCGACTTCGCCACCGAGCCGATCGGCGTCGGCAAGAGCGGTCCCGTTTTCCTGCGCGACATCTGGCCCGCGCCCAAGGAGGTTGAGGAGGAGATACTGCGCTCGGTGAAAGCCGAGATGTTCAAGGCGCAGTACTCGAACGTCTTTCACGGGGACGACAACTGGAGGAGCCTGCCGGTGCCGGAGGGCGATCTCTACGCGTGGGATCCTGACTCGACGTACGTGAAAAACCCTCCCTTTTTCGATGGGATGACGCTCACGCCGCCCGGCATCCGGCCGATCGGGGGCGCCCGGGTGCTAGGAATGTTCGGCGATTCGATCACGACCGACCACATCTCACCCGCGGGCTCGATTCCCGCTTCGAGTCCGGCCGGCAAGTGGCTGATCGAGCACGGCGTGAAGACCGCCGACTTCAACTCGTACGGAGCGCGCAGAGGAAATCACGAGGTGATGATGCGCGGCACGTTCGCCAACATCCGCCTGCGCAACGAGCTCGCGCCGGGAACGGAGGGCGGCTGGACCACGCGCGCCCTGGGCGAGAAGCCGGTCACGATTTACGACGCAGCGATGGAGTACCAGAAGGCCGGGACTTCGCTCGTCATCATCGCCGGCAAGGAATACGGCACCGGCTCATCGCGCGACTGGGCGGCCAAGGGGACGCTCCTACTCGGTATCCGGGCCGTGATCGCCGAGTCGTTCGAGCGAATACACCGGTCGAATCTGGTCGGGATGGGAGTTCTTCCGCTCGAGTTCGTGAATGGGGAGACGCGACAGACTCACGGGCTCACCGGATTCGAGACGTACGAGATCGACGGAATGTCGGAGAATCTGAAGCCGCGCGCTCTCCTTACGGTGCGGGCTCGCTCGGCAGATGGGACCGAAAAAACATTCCGCGCGGTGTCGAGGATAGATACGCCCGAGGAGATGAGCTACTACCGGCATGGGGGGATCCTGCCGTACGTCCTTAGACAGTTGGTAGGAAAGGCGCCGGCGTAGCCCAGTTGAGGCGGCCGTCACCCAGCAGGAAACCGAGCCCACCCACACATCGTATCGTGCCGTACTGTGCCCCGGCAACAGAGTAGGTGGCGATGCCCGACGGATCATCGTCCGCCGCGCCCGTGATTACACCAGGTCCAAGCGCGCGCCAGAACCGGCGCAGGACACGAAGCAGTTCCATGCCCCGCGACGCCATCGATTTCTTTCGAGGATCACGGGCCACTGTCGGTACTCAATGGGCAAATCCTGGCAGTAAGTGCCGGGGATGCTTGAGAAGAGACGATGATTGTGACAGAGCCAGGATATTACATCCAAGCGGGATATTGTACCCCGTGCGTGAGGCGACGATGGCTCACAAATTCGGAACAGGCATAGCTCCCGGCTCGTGGGAAGCACGCCTTACACAACGCCGTGCACGAAAACGACCTCTGCTCGGCATATTCCTCGCATTGCCGCGGCAAAAGTGACCATCAGCCGATAACAAGCGAGGCCCCAATCCGACGATTCATGCTGGTTCCGCCTCGTGACGTCGAGCGTCGCAATGCGGAGCGCCCCGAGCGCGAATATGAGCTGAGGACTGGCGACAAGCTGAAAAGCTTTGTTCGCGAGCTCGGGCCTGGACTGGTGACGGGCGCAGCTGACGACGACCCGTCCGGCATCGCTACTTACTCGCAGGCCGGAGCGGCGTTCGGATACCACCTGCTCTGGACCGCAGTCGTCACTCTCCCGCTGATGACCGCGGTACAGGTGATGTGCGCTCGAATCGGAGTCGTGACGAGGCGCGGCTTCGCGGCCGTCCTTCGAGAGCACTACTCGCGCTGGCTATTGTGGTTCGCGTGTCTCCTGCTTTTCGTGGCCAACACCATCAACATCGCGGCCGACCTCGGCGGCATGGCGGCCGCAGCATCGATGCTGAGCGGAATACCATCCATGTGGTTCGTTCCAGCATTCACCATCGCCATTCTGGCGCTGTTGATCTTCGCGTCGTACGAGTACATAACGCGCATCTTCAAGTGGCTCACGCTTGTGCTTTTCGCGTATGTCCTGACCGCATTCGTCGCCAAGCCGGACTGGTTGGAAGTCTTCCGCGGGACGGTCCATCCACGGATTCAATACACGCACGACTATCTGCTCACATTCGTCGCCATTCTGGGCACGACCATCTCTCCTTATCTCTTTTTCTGGCAGGCGGCACAGAATGCAGAGCAGGAGGAGCATTTCGAAAAGAAGATCGAAGGCCGGCCGCGGCGTGCGCTGCAACGCCAGCTGAGGTCGTCGCAACGAGACGTCGGCGCCGGCATGTTAATCTCCAACCTGATCATGTTTTTCATCATTCTCACCGCGGGCGCCACGCTTCAGAAAGCGGGACAGACCACCATCGAGACCGCCGAGCAGGCCGCTGCCGCCTTACGGCCGCTGGCCGGTAACGCGGCCTATCTGCTGTTCACGCTCGGACTCGTCGGCACCGGAATCTTGGCCGTTCCGGTATTGGCCGGATCGGCCGCGTACGCCCTTGCCGAGGCCGGCGCGTGGAACGCGGGGATGAGCGAGAAGATCCACGCCGCCCGGAATTTCTACGGCGTCATCGCCATCGCGATGCTCATCGGTATGGCGATGAACTTCGCTCAGTTCAACGCCGTCCGGCTCCTCTTCTGGACGGCCGTGATCAATGGACTGCTCGCGCCACCCTTGCTCATCATCCTCCTCTTCGTCTGCAACAATCCGAAGGTGATGGGAGACCATCGTAACGGCTGGAAGCTCAACCTGTTCGGGATTCTGGCGGCAGCCCTCATGACTTTTGCCGGTGCCGCGCTCGTATTCTCCTGGTTCACATACTCGTGACGGCTCGAGGGACGTGACCGCGGAGACTTCCTGCGGACGCGCAATCGGTTAACCTTTCCTCATGGCCACATCGCCCTCGTTCACCGTCGGAATCATCCAGGAATCGGTCACCGACGACGTCAGAAACAACGTCGACCGCGCCGAGGCTCGCATCCGCGAAGCGGCCGGGAAGGGCGCGCAGATCGTCTGCCTCCAGGAGCTGTTCAACGCGCCGTATTTCTGCAAATCACAGAAGCACGAGCGTTTCGATCTGGCCGAGCCCATCGACGGGCCGACGGTCGAGCGCATGCAGAAGCTGGCGAGAGAGCTCGAGGTGGTCATCATCGTCCCCATCTTCGAGCGGCAGGCGGCGGGCGTCTATCGCAACTCCGCCGCGGTGATCGACGCCGACGGCTCGGTCCTCGGCGCGTATCGGAAGATGCACATCCCGGACGATCCGCTCTTCAACGAGAAGTTCTACTTCACGCCGGGCGATTCGCACATCACTGACGATGGCGATCACAAGGGCGCCGGCGGATTCCGCGTCTGGAAAACCCGCTACGCCAACATCGGCGTGTTGATCTGCTGGGACCAATGGTACCCCGAGGCCGCGCGCATCACGAGCCTGCTCGGCGCGGAAATCCTTTTCTATCCGACGGCGATCGGCTGGCATCCGTCGGAGAAGGCGGAGCACGGCGAAGCGCAGGTGGAGGCGTGGCGCACGGCGCAGCGCGCGCACGCGATCGCGAATGGAGTGTACGTCGCGGCGCCAAATCGTGTCGGGCACGAGGACGAGCCCGGCACCGACGGCATCGAGTTCTTCGGACACTCATTCATCTGCGATCCGTTCGGCCGGCTTCTCGCCGAAGCGGGGACGGAGCCGGCGTTACTGGTCGCGAAATGCGATAGGGCGCTCATCGAGAGCACGCGCCGCAACTGGCCGTTCCTGCGAGACCGGCGCATTGACGCGTACGCCCCGATTCTGAATCGATACATCGGGTGATGCGTTACGGACGACGGCGGCAGACGAACCCGGCGAGACTCGCTGAGTTGGCGGTGAGGCACACCGCGACGATGAGTCTGACGGTAAGCCTATGGATCGCGCCGGTCATGGGCGTGGGCGCGCAAGGAGCACCAACGCATACGCTGATGCCCACGCCCACGACCGTGGCGTGGGGTTACTACGACGCGGCTGCCGCGCCGGTTCTGCATATCAGCTCGGGCGACGTGATTGTGGTCGGGACTCTCCTCACATCAACCCCGGAGCGGCTCGAGGCGGCCGGCGTCAAGCCTGGTGATGTCGAGCGCTCGCTCCGCGACATCACGACGACCGTTACCAACAAGGGGCCGGGCGGACACATACTCACCGGTCCCATCTATGTCGACGGAGCTGATTCAGGCGATGTCCTCGAGATTCAGATCCAGAAAATCGATCTCGCGATTCCTTATGCGTACAACGCATTCGGCGTGAATCGCGGGTTCCTGCCGGAAGACTTTGCGTACTCGAAGATGCGGATCATTCCGCTCGACACGACGCGGCTCGTCGCGCACTTCGCGCCGGGAATCGACATCCCGCTGCATCCCTTCTTCGGCAGCATCGGAGTCGCTCCGCCGGCATCGCGCGGGCGAGTGAGCAGCGCGCCACCGGACATCCACGCCGGAAACCTCGACAACAAGGAGCTGGTAGCAGGCACCACGCTCTACATTCCCGTCCATACTCCCGGCGCGCTGCTCGAGATCGGAGACGGCCACGCCGGCCAGGGGAATGGCGAGGTCGACATCACCGCTCTCGAGACGTCTCTTCGCGGCCGATTCAAAGTGACGGTGAGGAAGGACTTTCACCTCGCGTGGCCGCGCGCGGAAACGCCCACGCACTGGATCGCGATGGGAATGGACAAGGATCTCGTGCAGGCGACGAAGATTGCGGTCCGCCAGGCGATCGACTTTCTGATGACCGTTCAGGGACTGTCGCACGATGACGCCTACATGCTGACGAGCGTGTCGTGCGATGTCGACATCACCGAGCTCGTCGATGGGAACGTCGGGGTCCACGTGATGATCCCGAAATCGATATTTCCGCGCGGCGCGGGCGAGCGCATGATCCCCGTCAAGCGCTAATGATGCGCGAAGGCAAGAGCGCCGCTTCTGCCGGAAGCGGCGCTCTGACTATGGAACTCTCGCTCGGCCGGCGCATGCCGGCGGAGTGGGAGAAACACGATGCGACGTGGATCGCGTGGCCGCACCACGAGCCGGACTGGCCTGGCAAGCTGGCGCCGATTCCCTGGGTGTACGCGGAGGTCGTGCGCGCGCTCAGCGATTACGAGAAAGTCGAGATTCTCTGTCACGACGCGACGGTGGCGAAGAACGCGCGAACGCTGCTGGTTGCGCACGGGGTAAAGGAGCAACGCTATCGCCTACACACTGTCTCGAACGATCGGGTGTGGCTCCGCGATTCCGCTCCGACCGGCGTCGTTCGCGGCGACGGGCGCGTCGAGCTGATCAACTGGGGATTCAACGGCTGGGCCAAGTACGACAACTATAAGAAGGACGCTGAGATCGGTGCCGAGATCGAGCGCCTGACCGGGCTTCCGCGGATAGTGCCGCGGAGACCCGACAACGGAGAGCGCCTCATTCTGGAGGGTGGCGGGATCGAGGTGAATGGCGCGGGCCGCATGCTCGTGACCGAGGAATGGCTGCTCACGGATGTGCAGGTGCGCAATCCACTGATGATGGCCGGCGATTACGAGAAAGCGTTCCACGAGTACTTGGGAGTGACCGATACTATATGGTTGGGCGAGGGCGCCGTGGGCGACGACACGCATGGGCACATCGACGACATCGCCCGCTTCAGCTCGCGCGACACGGTGATCCTGGCGTACGAGCAGGATCCGGCGGATGAGAACCACGCCCGGTCGGCCGACAACATGCGCCGGCTCCAGGCCGTTGCGAAGAAAGATCCGCTCCGGATAGTCACGATCCCCTTCCCTCGCCCGGTGATCATGAACGGCGAGAGGCTTCCCGCGAGCTACGCCAATTTTTACATCGCCAATGGCGCCGTTCTTGTACCGACATTCAATGACCCCAACGATCGCGTGGCGCTCAACGGAATCGCCGAGGCATTTCCGGGTCGCGCGGTGATTGGGATTCATGCCGTTGATTTGGTGTGGGGTTTGGGCACGCTCCATTGTCTAACGCAACAGCAACCCGCGGGAACGGCGGCATCGAGATGAAAGATCACGCTGACAGGTGAAGCGACGCACGAGCCGGTCGTGCCAAAGAGTGGCGATCGTGGCCGCCGTTACACCGTGATTTACGATGGCGACTGCAAGGTGTGCGGCAGGATGGTGAAGCTGCTCACCAGGTGGGACCGCGAGCACGAGCTCGAGATAATTCCTTCGCAGGCGCCGGCGGTGCGGGCGAGGTTTCCCTGGATTCCTCCGCGCGCGTACGTGGAATCGATGCAAGTGATCCGGTCGAGTGACGGGAAGACGTGGCAGGCCGCCGCTGGGCTCGAAGAATTGCTGAAGGTGTTGCCGAAGGGCGGGCTGGTGTCGTGGCTTTTCAAGATCCCGTTCGCGCGGCCGCTCGCCGACAAGTTCTACGGATGGTTCGCGCGCAACAGGTACAGGATGGGTTGTGGTGAGCACTGCGCGGTGCGGCCGGCCGATCTGGATTACCGGGATGGCGAAGCAGGGGAAACGTGAAGGAGCTTTCGAGTTGGTCCCCGCGTCGTGTGATAGTGGCGTGTATGCTGTGGCTCCTTGGCGCGCCGGTGCTCGCGGCGATCGGTCTTCTCCTCGGCGGGCTAGTGCTCGCCGCGTTCTCGGGACGTCAACCGATCGGGTTCACGGTGAGTCTCAGTAATCGGATGCGGCTTCGCCGCAATGGTTGTAACGTGCTTGCAGCCGAAGTAGGTCTCGATGTCGAGCGTCATCGAGCCGGACAGCCGCTGCGCGGAGTAGTCGATGGAGAGCTCGAGCGCGACGTCGCGACCGCGAAACGATTCCGAGTCCAACTGCTGGCTTTGCAGGGGCGTGACCAACATTAGCACGCAGACGACGCTACCAACCCCGAAGACCAGTCGCGTATGCATTCCCAGTATTGTTGCAGGGGATGGTATGCTGAAATTTCAGCCGACGCAATAAGGGATGCCCCTGACATTCGCCGTCCCTGGCGCCCGGTGCACCAGTTCGTGTTTCACGCCATGCTGGGGAATCGCGCGGCCATCTCCTGACTCTGATCAAGCAAGTTCAGAATGCGGGCGATGCATCGGCGATAGCGGAGGCAATTGAAGGGAATCCCTGACAAAAGCCGCCCCTATCACTGACTGACGCTATTATTCGGCTGGTAAGAATTGCAGTATCCGTTCCTCTCCCGAAAAAGAGACGTATCCGCCAATGACTGCCGTCGCCTTGCCTGTCGAGCTTCGCGCTGCACCGACCGTCCTCAGGCGGCCGGAGCATACTATAGAAATAGTCTCCGACGCCGGAGAGGGGGCGCAGAAATGCGGCCAGATCTTCGGCGCAGTCTCCGCCAAGATGGGGAACGGGGTCTGGACGGTGGAGATCATCCCCGCCGAGATCCAGCCACCCCCTCGAATGGCCGAGGGAGCGAGCGGCAATCGCATCCGCTTTGGCACTGGACCCATCACAAACGGGGGCGACGAAACCAACCTCATCATCGCCTTCAACGAGCAGGTCCTTCTCGGCCGCCACCGACTCGGCGCCCTCGCGAGCGACGCCATAATTCTGCTCGAGAATTCCTGGGCCACGAACTCGAATCCCGACATCCGGACCGCCTGGGACAAGGCGCTCGCCGAGCTTTCCGCGCAGTCGTATCGGATAATCGAAGTTCCGATGGAGCAGCAGTGCCTCACCATCGACGAGAATCCGCGCAAGGGAAAGAACATGTTTGCCTTAGGGTTGCTGGCGTACATCTACGACCGCAGCCTCGAGCGAATCGAAGAGCAGATCGCGTACGCGTTCCGCAAGAAATCCGAAGAGGTCTACCAGAGAAACGTCGCGCTCTTGCGGCTGGGTCTCGAATGGGCCGCAGCCAACCTCGATTTCAGGATCGAAGTTCCAACTCATCCTCCGACCGAAGCCCTCGTCGTGATGAACGGCAACGAAGCGCTTGGCATGGGTGCGCTAGCGTCGGGAATGGAGCTCTGCGCGATGTATCCCATCACGCCGGCCACTTCGGTGTCTCACTATCTGGCGGAGGTCTTTTCGAAGTTTGGGGGAATCCTTCATCAGGCGGAGGATGAGATCGCCGCCGTCGGAGTGGCAATTGGTGCGTCGTACTCCGGGAAGGTCGCGTTCACGATCACCTCGGGCCCCGGCTTCGCGCTGAAGACGGAGTTCATCGGATTGGCTGTCATCACCGAGATTCCGCTCGTCGTCATAGACGTACAGCGCGGCGGGCCGAGCACCGGACTGCCGACGAAAGTGGAGCAGTCAGATCTCCTCGCCGCGTTGTTCGCGGAGCCCGGCGACGCCCCGCGCGTCGTGATCGCGCCAGCGACCATCGAGGAGTGCTTCCATGCGGTGATCACGGCACGTCAGATCGCTGAGACCTTCCGCACTGTGGTGATCATTCTCTCGGACGCGAACCTCTCGACGGGAGTTCAACCTTTCCCACGTCCGCAGCTGAAAAAGGAGTGGCTCGCTCCCGAGCTGGATCTCGCGCCGGTCAAGCAGGGACAGCGCCCCTACGAGTGGGACCCGCGGACGGGTACGTCAACGCGTTCGATACCGGGGCAACCTGGTGGAATGTTCACGGTCACCGGGCTCTCGCACGACGAAGGGAGCAAAGTCGCGTACGGTGCCGGCGTTCATCAGCGCGCGACAACGATGCGAAGTCGCAAGCTTGCGGTCCTTCAGCAAACGCTGCTCCGGCCCGCCATCAATGGCGACCAGGACGGCGACCTTCTCGTCGTCGGCTGGGGCAGCACGAAGGGCGCCATCGAGGAAGCTGTTGAAAGAGCACGCGCAGAGGGTATTCGCGCGTCGTCGGTGCATCTGACATTCCTCTCACCGCTGCAGCCGGGACTCAAGGAGATCTTTTCGCGATTCCGGAAGGTTATGACGGTCGAGATCAACTACAGTGACCAGCCCGGCGATCCATTCGTCACCGAAGAGAACAGGCGGCGAGGGCAGCTTGCGATGCTTCTCCGCGCGCAGACGCTGTGCGACGTGGATTGCTGGACCCGCGTACCGGGCGAGCCGCTCCGTCCCGGACTCATTCACAAGGCAATACGCGACGCGGTACTCACTCTGACCGGGGCCCGGCCATGACACACTGCGCCATGCTGCCGCTTCTCGGCGACGACGAGCGCGAGTTCGCGCTCGGCGATTATGAGGGAACCGTGGCCCGTTGGTGCCCGGGGTGCGGCGACCACTCGGTTCTCACCGCTGTCGAAAAGCTCCTCGTCGCCGAGCAGCTCAAGCCGGAGCAGACCGTGTTCGTGTCGGGAATAGGATGCTCGAGCCGATTCCCTCACTACCTCAAGACATACGGCTTCCACGGATTGCACGGGCGCGCGCTACCGGTCGCCACCGGAGTGAAGCTGCATCGTCCCGATCTCGAAGTCTTCGTCGTGATGGGAGACGGTGATTGCTGCTCCATCGGTGCCGCGCACTGGATTCACGCCATCCGCTACAACATCCACATGGTGGCGATGCTGCTCGACAACAGCATCTACGGGTTAACGAAAAAGCAGACGTCACCCACGACGCCGCAGGGATTCAAAACGAACACCCAGCCGTTCGGTAGCTTCCTCCCGCCGCTGAATCCGCTGACGACGACTCTTGGGACCACGAACGTATCTTTCGTCGCGCAGACGGCAGAGTGGGTACCCGCGCATCTTTACGCCACACTTCGCGCGGCATATCGGCACCAGGGCTTCTCTTTCGTACGAATTCTCCAGCGGTGCCCGATGTACACCCAGGGCATATACGAAGAAGCGGTGAGAAATCCTGGAATGATCGAACTCCTGGTTCACGACGACGGAGTCGTCGCGCCCGAGCTCGACAAGATCTACAGGAATCGCGCGACGCACGATCCCTCGGATCTCGATTCCGCGAGAAGGCTCGCCGAAGACTCCACTCATATCCGGCTCGGCCTCTTCTACAGGAACGAGACCCGCGCGCGCTACGATTTGCTGCGGAAGGCACCCAAGGTCACGAGCAGCGAGCGAATCGCTCTCCTGAACGAGGAGCTCGACCACTATGCAGTCTGACGAACGCGTCGTGGCGGCGCTTTCCGCTCTCGGTCCGCGGATCGCGCTCTTTCGTTTCGCGGTCTCCGGCACGCTCGAGCGAGCCAGGAACACGCTCGCGTCCGAATCCGGCCCGAGTCAGACGCGCATCGCACTGGGCGATTTCGCCGCCGGGCTCATAGATCCCGATCGTTTCGCGATGATTTCCTCCGGCTCCGGCCCGCTCGACGCCGTCGGCCGCGCAGTCGTCGAGTGCGCCGCGGAAGCACTCGAGGCTCTCCTTCATGCCGGCGATGAGGATTTCGTCGTGGACGTGCACGCCGGTGCGTCCCCCGCCGCCGCGATTCGTGCGCGCATGACGACTCTGGGCGCGGCGTTCGGAGCCGCGACCCTGGTCGAGCTGGTACGACGGCGCACGTACGATCCTGTGCAGCACGATTTGCCGCTCGAGGGATATCCGTTCGAGAAATGGACGGCTGCCGAGCGCAAGCTGGCACCGCCTCTCGTAATCCGCCTCGACGGTCGCGACCTCGACGCGTTCGAACTCGCTCCGCTAATCGATGGCTGCGTACGCCTCATTCTCCTCGTAGAGGAGCCGAGTCCGCCGGCGCCTCTTGCGCGCCTCGTCTCACCCGGCGTGTTCGTCGCGCAATCGGGCGACATGAAGGTTCTGGAAAGGGTCACTGACTTCGACGGACCCGCAGTCATCGCCGTGATGAACGGAGCGGAAGCCCGGTTCGTCCACGACCCGCGAGTCGGATCGGCGATGTGGCAGCGCATCGAAGTGACTCATATGCCCGACGCGCAGCCACGAAAGTCGCTTGGCGTCCGGAGTGCGTGGCAGCAGCGTGACGATCTGTCTCATCTGAAAGCACTCATCGAGGAACCGGTTTTGCCGGCGAATCCCGCTGAAGCACGCCTCGCGGCGGTAGGCGGCAACGGCTCCGATCCCACTGATCGGCTCACCGCCTGGCTGCTCGATCAATCCACTCCTGCGGGCGTCCCTTGAAGACCCATGTCTGATACGCTGCTCGCGATTCTGATCCTCGGCGGCGTCGGACTGGTGTTCGGCGTGTTCATCGCGATCGCCAACAAACGGCTCTGGGTGTGGGAAGATCCGCGCATCGACATCGTCGCGCAGATGCTGCCGAACGCCAATTGTGGTGCCTGCGGGCTCCCCGGTTGCCGCGCGTTCGCCGAGCAGGCCGTGGAAGGAAAGGTGACGCCGGCGCAGTGCACCGTGTCGGGCGAAGCGGCGCGTGAGCAGATCGCCAGTTACCTCGGGGTCGATGCTGGGGAAGCGGTGAAGAATGTCGCACGACTGCTCTGCGCGGGTGACAGCGATGTCGCCGGGTACCAGGCCGAGTACCGCGGACTCCCCACCTGCGCGGCGGCGGCGGCTGTCGCCGGCGGAGGGAAGGGCTGCGCGTGGGGGTGCCTCGGGCTCGCCGACTGCGAACGCGTGTGCGACTTCGACGCGATCGAGATGAGCGAGACCGGGCTTCCGGTGGTGGACATCGAGAAGTGCACGGCGTGCGGCGACTGCGTGGAAGCGTGCCCAAAGTCGCTGTTCGAGCTGCGGCCGGTGAACGCGGGGCTGCTCGTGCAGTGCAGAAACCTGATTGGCGGCGACGAGGCGCTCGAGCAGTGCAAGGTGGCGTGCACGGCGTGCGGCAAGTGCGTACAGGACGCCGTCGAGGGATTGATCAGCGTCGCCAGTGGGGTGGCCGTGGTAAACTACGACAAGATCGCGCTAGCCGAACCGCGTGCGGTGGAGCGGTGCCCGACCGGTGCGATCGTGTGGCTTTCGGGCGCGCAGTTCGCGCCTGCTCTGGCAATTTCCGGGAGTGATTGGCAATGAAGCTGTGGACAACCTCGAAACCGAAAGAGGCCGCTCAGGCCAGCCCCGCGTATCCCGGTGTACTCCAGGCGCTCGACGGCAGCGGCGCCGTGGTCGCGATGGAAACAGCGGGGAGCGAAGCGGCCGGCGCCTATCCCATCACGCCGTCCACGCAGATGGGCGAAGGTTGGGCGGTCGCGGTGGCCGAGGGAAAGCGCAACGTGAACGGCCGGCGCCTGCTTTTCTTCGAGCCCGAGGGTGAACACGCCGCCGCAGCGGTGACCGCGGGCATGTCGATGGCCGGGCTGCGCGCGACCAACTTCTCGAGCGGACAGGGGATCGCCTATATGCACGAGTCGCTCTACGCCGCCGTCGGCAAGCGACTCACCTACGTGCTCAACGTCGCCGCGCGGGCGATGACCAAGCACGCGCTCAACGTGCACGCCGGCCACGACGACTATCACGCGGTGGACGACACCGGGTTCTTCCAGCTCTTCGCCAAGGACGTACAGGAGTGCGCCGACCTCAACCTCATCGCGCACCGCATAGCCGAACTCTCGCTCAACCCCGGCATCATCGCGCAGGATGGGTTCCTCACCAGTCATGTGATCGAGTCGCTGCACCTCCCCGAGCGCGACCTCATCAAGACGTTCCTCGGCGATCCGGCCGAGTTGATCGAATCGCCGACACCGGCCCAGCGGCTCGTGTTCGGTGACAAGCGCCGCCGCATTCCGGAGTCGTTCGATCTCGACTACCCGGCGATGCTCGGTGTGGTGCAGAACCAGGACAGTTACGCGCAGGGCGTGGCGGCGCAGCGGCCGTTCTACTTCGACCACATCGCCGACCTCACCGATCGCGCGTTCAATGAATACGCCGCGCTCACCGGGCGCCGATATGCGCGGGCGATGGGCTATCGCACCGATGACGCCGACTGGGTGATCGTCGGCCAGGGCTCCGTCGTATCGAACGCCGAGGCCGTCGCCGATCACCTGCGCTCGACGCGCGGGCTCAAGATCGGCGTCGTCAACCTCACGATGTTCCGGCCGTTCCCCGCGGACGCGATCGCCGATCTGCTCGCCGGGAAGAAGGGCGTCGTGGTGATGGAACGCACCGACCAGCCGCTCGCGGTGGATCCGCCGTTGCTGCGCGAGATTCGCGCGGCGATGTCGAAAGCCGTCGAGAACGGCCGCGTCACCCCCGGCTCTCCGCTCCCGTACGCGGGGATTATCCCCATTCGCGGCGAGCAGGTGCCCGACTTCTTCACCGCCTGTTTCGGGCTCGGCAGCCGCGACCTGCAACCGGGCGACATCGTCGCCGCGGTTGACAACATGCTGCCGGGCAATGCCCGCTCGCGGCAGTTCTACCTCGGCGTCGATTTCGTGCGCGAAGGAACGCGGCTGCCGAAGCTCCAGATCTGGCAGGAGAAGCTCGTCGAAAGCTATCCGCGGCTCCCCGAGCTCGCCGTCCACTCGGCGGGCGACGTGAACCTGCTCCCGCAGGGCTCCACGGCGCTACGCATCCATTCCGTGGGTGGATGGGGCGCGATCACGATGGGGAAGAACCTCGCCATGACCGCCTTCGAGCTGCTCGGGATGCACATCAAGGCGAACCCGAAGTACGGCTCGGAGAAGAAGGGGCAGCCGACGACGTTCTACGCCGTGCTCGCGCACGAGCCGATCCGGCTCAACTGCGAACTCCGGTACGTGGATGTCGTGCTCTCGCCCGACCCGAACGTCTTCCGCCACAGCGATCCGCTCGACGGACTCGCCACGGGCGGCGTGTTCGTGATCCAGAGCGACCTCTCGCCGGAATCGTTCTGGCAGACGCTGCCGGCCAAGGCGCGCCAGACGATCCGCAAGCGGAAGATCAAGTTGTACGTGCTCGACGCGTTTGCGATCGCGCGGAAGGAAGCGTCCGACGTCGAGCTGCGATACCGGATGCAGGGCGCGGCGTTCATGGGCGCCTTTTTCGCCACCTCGCCGCTGCTCGCGCGCGAAGGGGTGAGTGAGAAGTCCGTCTTCGAGGGCATTCGCAAACAGCTCGCCAAGAAGTTCGGATCGAAGGGTGAGCAGGTGGTGGAGGACAACGTGCGGGTGATCCGCCGCGGTTTCGACGAGGTGCACGCGGTGGAGCCGGCCGAAGGCGACGTTGCCGACGAACCGGGCAAAGTGCCGCACATGCCGATGCTGCTCGACTCGCCGAACGCCGAACAGGGGCCCGGCAACCCGGGCCGGTTCTGGGAGCAGGTGTGCGCGCTCTGCCAGATGGGGCAGGACGGCATCGCCGATCCGTTCGCCGCGATCAGCGCGATTCCCGCCGCCACCGGCGCGATTCGCGACATGAGCGGCGTGCGGCTCGAGGTGCCGGACTTCATCGCCGAGAAGTGCACCGGCTGCGGCCAGTGCTGGACGCAGTGTCCGGACTCGGCCATCCCGGGGCTCGTCAACAGCGTCGAGGATGTGCTGACCGCGGCAATCGACGCGTCGGTGAATGGACTGCGGATGGAGCGCATCCGGCCGATCGTGAAGCACTGGGCGCGCGAGGCGCGCAAGCTCATTGACCAGAATCCCGCGTCGCCGCTCGCCGACGCGTGGGCGCTGTCGTATCGCGCTGTCACCGACAAGCTCGGCTGGGATACGGAACGGAAGGCCGCCGCGGAGCCGGAATTCCAGGCGGTCAACGCGCGGCTCGCTGAGTTTCCGCTCGCCCGCACCAAGCCGTTCTATGACGCCGTCGAAGCGAAAGCGAAGGGCGCGGGCGGGCTGCTCTCGATCACGATCAATCCCGAAGCGTGCAAGGGGTGCAATCTCTGCGTCGCCGTCTGTCCCGACGGCGCGCTCGTCACGGTGAAGCAGGACGAGCCCGGGCTCGACAAGCTGCGCCGCAATTGGAGCGTCTGGGAGCGCCTTCCCGACACCGACGACAAGTACGTGAATGTGTCGAACGTTGACGAAGGGATCGGCGTGCTCTCCTCGCTCCTGCTCAAGAAGGACACATATCGCTCGATGGTCGGCGGCGACGGCGCGTGCATGGGGTGCGGCGAGAAGACCGCCGTGCACCTGATCGTCTCCGCGATCCATGCCTCGATGCAGCCGCACGTTGCACAGTTCCTAACACGACTCGACGCGCTGATCAACGCGCTCGATCAGCAGGCACGCGACCTACTGTCGGCCGGTGCCGACCTCGATGCGGCAGCATCCGCGAAAGGGTCGGTCGCCGTGCCGGTCGATGCAACCAAGGCTGAGCGGCTGCGCCTGCTCAACAGCGCGCTGCACGACCTGCGCGACCTCAAGTGGCGCTACGTCGAGGGACCGAGCGGCAATGGCCGCGCGTCGCTCGCCATGGCCAACAGCACCGGCTGCTCCTCCGTGTGGGCGAGTACATATCCGTACAATCCATATCCGTTCCCATGGGTCAATCACCTCTTTCAGGACTCGCCGTCAATCGCCATCGGGCTGTTCGAAGCCCACATGCGCAAGATGACGGACAACTTCGTCGCGGTGCGCCGCGCCGAGCTGCTCGCGGCGGGCGCCTACGACGCCGCCAAGGACGAGGCGGCGCTCAGCGACCTCGACTGGAAACAGTTCACCGACGAGGAGTTCGCGCTCTGTCCGCCGATTGTCTCCATGGGCGGCGACGGCGCGATGCTCGACATCGGACTCCAGAATCTCTCGCGGCTGCTCGCGTCGGGGAAGCCGATCCGGGTAGTGGTGCTCGACACGCAGGTCTACTCGAACACCGGCGGCCAGGCGTGCACGTCGGGATTCATCGGCCAGGTGGCCGACATGTCGGCCTACGGCAAGTCGCAGCACGGCAAGACGGAGGTGCGCAAGGAACTGGCGCTGATCGCGATCGCGCATCGGGGCGTGTACGTCCACCAGACATCGCAGGCCGCCGCGTCGCACCTCATTGCCGGTGTGTTGAAGGGGCTCCACAAGCGGCGCCCCGTGCTTTTCAACGTCTACACGCCGTGCCCGGTGGAGCATGGGCTCGCCGACGACTGGTCGCAGCACGCGGCGCGCCTCGCACTCGAGAGCCGCGCGTTTCCGTTCCTCACCTACGATCCGGACGGCGGGCCGAGCTTCGCCGATTGCCTGAGCCTCGAGGGCAATCCGTCACCGAACGATGCGTGGCCTTCCTACGCGCTCAAGTACGTGGATGATGACGGCGCCGAACAGACGATGGAACTGCCTGTCACCATCGCCGACTGGGCGGCCACCGAAGTGCGGTTCAAGCAGCACTTCTCCGAGCTGCCGGCGTCGGAGGCCGGCGAGGAGATGATGCTCTTCCACGAGTACGTCGCGGCGAGCACCGACGATCGCGAGGGTCGCACGCCGTTCATCTGGGCGCTGACCAAGGAGCGGAAGCTCCGCCGCCTGAAGGTCTCGGCAGAAATGGTCGAGCTCGCCGCCGAACGGCAGCAGTTCTGGTCGCAGCTCCGCCAACTCGCCGGTCTGGAAGTCCCGGTGGCGGTGCACGACACCGTAGTGGGGCAGATGGAATCGGAGTTCGAACAGCGCGCCGATGCACTGCGCCTCGACTACGAGACGAAAGTCGCCGAGCTCAAGGCGAGCCTGCCGGCGCAGATCGCGCGACGGCTGGCCGAAGGGCTGCTCAAGAATGCCGGCAGCTCGGCGGCCGTGGCCCAGCTGCTCGCGTCGCTACCATCGGTGGGAAAGCCGTCGGGGAATGGTTCGGTACCGAACACCGTGGCGAACCCGGCTCCCCTTGCCGTTGTGTCGCCGGCGGCGCCGACGCCGGCACCTGCTGCCGCACCGGCCGCGGTTGCGACAGCCGTCGCCGACGACGAAACGCTGGTGCTCGAGGCGTACATCGATTCCGCCCGCTGCACGAGCTGCAACGAGTGCACGAATCTCAACAACAGGATGTTCGCCTACAACGCCGACAAGCAGGCGTACGTGAAAGATGCCAGGGCCGGCACGTTCCAGCAGCTCGTCGTCGCGGCGGAGCGGTGCCCGGTTTCCATCATCCATCCCGGATCGCCCCTCAGCCCGAAGGAAAAAGATCTCGCGAAGTGGGTGAAGCGCGCCGAGAAGTTCAACTGATCAGATAGTGAGTTTCGCGACGGGATTCCGGCACGGCGTTCACCCGCCCGAGGAGAAGGAGCTCACCAGCCAGCTCCCCATCCGGCGGATGCCCTATCCCGACGAACTGGTGCTCCCGCTCCGGCAGCACGCGGGAAAGCCGGCGAAGGTTTGCGTGAAAGTGGGCGACAAGGTGGAACGCGGCGACAAGGTTGGCGAAGCCGATGGCTTCATGTCCGTGCCGATCCACGCGTCCGCCGCCGGCACGGTGGTGGACGTGGACTGGTGGCCGCACCCAGATGGTTCGATGGCCGAGGCGGTGCGCATCAAGGTTGACCGGTTCGCGCCGCAGGTCGCGCGTCCCCGCCTCGTGCCGCACTGGGAGGGTCTGACCACGCAGCAAGTGGTGAAGGCTGTGCAGGACGCCGGTGTCGTCGGACTCGGCGGCGCGGCCTTTCCCACGCACGTGAAGCTGGCGCCGCCCAAGGATTGCCCGGTGCACACGCTGATCATCAACGGCGCCGAGTGCGAGCCGTACCTCACGTCGGACCACCGGACGATGGTCGAGTATCCGGATCGCGTGCACTTCGGCATCCGGGTGATGATGCACGCGATGGGCGTGCAGAAATGCGTGATCGGCGTCGAGAAGAACAAGCCCGACGCGATCGAGGCGCTCCGGCGCACGGTGCCGAAGGACATCGATGTGACCATCCTCCCGCTCACGGTCAAGTATCCGCAGGGTGCGGAGAAGATGCTCATCCACGCGGTCACGGGCGTCGAAGTGCCGTCGGGAAAGCTCCCCGTCACCGTCGGCGTCATGGTGCAGAACGTCGGCTCGGTGTCGGCGATCGCCGAGGTGTTCGAGACGGGGCTGCCGCTCATCGAGCGGATCGTGACGGTGTCGGGGCATGGACTGCGGAAGCCCGCGAATCTCATCGTTCCCGTGGGCACCAAGCTGCGCGACCTGCTCGCGCACTGCGACGGCGTGACGGCGGAGGCCGCCGAAGTGATCATCGGCGGCCCGATGATGGGGCAGGCGCTGGCGAATCTCGACGCACCGGTGATCAAGGGGACGACCGGCGTGGTGGTGCTCGAGAAAGGCGAGACGCGCGAGGCGGCGGTGTACCCGTGCATCCATTGCGGGCGCTGCCTCGAAGCCTGCCCGGTGTTCCTCAATCCCTCGCTGCTCGGCGACCACGCCCGGGTGCAGCAGTACGAGGAGATGGCCGACCTGCACCTCGCCGACTGCATGCTCTGTGGCTCGTGCGCGTACGTCTGTCCGTCGAACATTCCGCTGTCGCAGCTCTTCCAGGCGAGCAAGGTTGCGCTCCGGCGTGCGCAGGCGGCGGTCACATGACCGCCGATAAACTCATCGTCACGGCTTCACCGCACATCCGATCACTAGATTCCACGCCGCGCATCATGTGGCACGTGGTGGCGAGCCTCGTCCCGGTAGTGCTGTCCGCGGCGTGGTTCTTCGGCGTGAGCGCGCTGCTGCAGATCGCCACCGCGGTGGCGGTCGCGCTCCTCACCGAACGCTCCACCGGGAAGGGCGGCGCGATCGCCGACGGCTCGGCGACGATCACCGGGCTCCTGCTCGGCCTCTCGCTTCCCGCCGGATTTCCGCTCTGGATGACGGCGCTCGGCGCCGCGTTCGCGATCGTCTTCGGCAAGCAGGTGTGGGGCGGGCTCGGGCAGAATGTGTTCAACCCGGCGCTCGTCGGCCGCGCATTCCTGCAGGCGGCGTTCCCCGTGGCGATCACCACTTGGCCGTCGGCGGGCGGCGGGTTCTTCACGCTCCACGGCGACCTGTTCGCGATGCCGCTCACGCACCCGCTGCCGGATGCCGTGACGTCGGCGACACCGCTCGGACTGCTCAAGTTCGAGGGAAAGGGCACGCCGCTCACCGATCTCGTCATCGGCAGCACCGGCGGATCGCTCGGCGAAACTGCGGCGCTCGTGATCCTCGCCGGCGGTATCTACCTCGCCTGGCGCGGCTACCTCAACTGGCGGATTCCGGTGAGCGTCCTCGTCACGGTGATGGCGTTGAGCGCCACCATCCATTTCGTTGACGCGACCAAGCCCGACGCGCTGTTCATGCTCTTCTCCGGCGGCCTGATGCTCGGCGCCGTGTACATGGCGACCGACATGGTCACCTCGCCGATCACCAATCTCGGCAGGTGGGTGTTCGGCGCGGGCATTGGAATACTCGTCGTGGTGATAAGGGTGTGGGGCGGGCTCCCCGAGGGCGTGATGTACGCGATCCTCTTCATGAACGCTCTCACGCCGTTCATCAACAGGGCCACTCAGCCGCGGGTGTTCGGCACGCGGCTCGTGAGCGCGACGTGAGCGGGCACGCGCATCACGGGCCGCCGAGCGCGCCGAGTGCCGTCGCCGTCACTCCGCCAGCGACGGCGAAGGCGCCCGAAGTGTCGTCGTGGAAGCTGCTCGCCACGCTCGCCATCGGCGGCGCCGCGGCCGGGCTTCTGGTGGTCGCCGTCTACAAGGCCACGCTGCCGACCATCGAGCAGTACGCGGCCGCAAAGGAGGCGACCGCCGTGCGCGAGGTACTCAAGGCGCCGGCGCGGTGGGACACGCTCTACCTGCAGAAAGGCGTGCTCACCAAATCGCCCACTTCGGGTGAGGACCGGAAGGGACTTCCAAAAGCCTACTTGGGATTCGACGCGGACGGAAAGAAACTCGGCGCCGCGGTGACTGCGCAGGAGCCGGGGTTCCAGGAGGAAGTGCTCCTGATGATCGGGTTCGAGCCCTCGAGCGGCACGCTCATCGGCTTCAAGGTGCTCGCAGAGAAGGAGACCCCCGGGCTCGGCGACAAGATCGAGCGCGACACGTCGTTCGTTTCGCAGTTCGCCGGCCGCATCGCGCCGCTCAAGGGTGTGAAGACGCGCAATGCCACCGATCCGAGCCAGGTGCAGACCATCACCGGCGCGACGATTTCATCGCGCGCGGTGATCCGCATCATCAATCATGCGGTGGAGCGGTGGCAGCCGCTGCTCGCCGCCTATGAGAAGGGAAGGACGAAGTGACCACCGCTCTCGCTCTCTCGCCCGCGGCGGCGCTCGATTTCGTTCCCGGCGCGCCGCCTCCGGCGACGCTCCGGGCCGACATCTGGCGCGGCATCGCCGCCGAGAACCCCGTGCTCGTGCAGATGCTCGGGATGTGCCCCACGATGGCTGTCACCAACGTGCTCGCGAACGGCATCGCGATGGGCGTCGCGACGACGTTCGTGCTCGTCGGCTCGGGGCTCTTCGTCTCGCTCTTGCGCAAGTACATCGCGCACGAGGTGCGCATCACCTCGTACATCCTCATCATCGCGACGTTCGTGACGCTCGCCGACCTGCTCCTCGCGGCCAGCTTCCCGGAGATCAGCAAGGCGCTCGGGCCGTTCATCCCGCTCATCGTCGCAAATTGCCTCCTGCTCGGCCGCGCCGAAGCGTTCGCGGCGAAGGTCGGGCCGGTGCGCGCGGTGGCCGACGGAATGGGGATGGGCATCGGCTTCACGCTCTCGCTCGCGGCGATGAGCGCGATTCGCGAGCTGCTTGGACGTGGCTCGTTGCTCGGCTTCGACATCCTCGGCCCCCACTGGGAACCGTGGGTGTTCATGGTACTGCCAGCGGGCGGCTTCTTCACGCTCGGACTCTTGCTGATCACCGCGGCGTGGATCGACGAACTCAGGCGCCGCCGGCGCGCGCTGGAGGCCAAGTGAGCAACCTCGCCTGGATCTTCGTCTCCACCCTCCTGGTCAACAACTTCACGCTGGTGATGTTCCTCGGGCTCTGCTCGTTCTTCGGTGTCACGGCCAAGATCGAGACGGCGTGGCGGCTCGGGCTGGCGAACACCTTCGTGCTGATCATCACCGCGGTGAGCGCCTGGATCCTCAACACTTACATCCTCACGCGGACACCCTACCTGCGCACGATCGCCTTCATCGTCGTGATCGCGTCAGCGGTGCAGATCGTCGAGATGGCGGTGAAGAAGTACCTTCCGGTGCTGTTCCGCCAACTCGGTATCTACCTGCCGCTCATCACCACCAACTGCGCGATCCTCGGGCTGGCGCTTTTCCAGACGAGCCGGCGCTACAATTTCGTCGAAGGGCTCGTCTTCGCCCTCGGCGCCGGTTTCGGCCTGACGCTCGCGCTGTCGCTGCTGGCGTCGATCCGCGAGCGAATGGAAGTGGCCGATGTGCCGGTAATCGCCCGACGGATGGGATTAGTGCTCGTCGCCGCCAGCTGCCTCTCGCTGGCATTCATGGGATTCGCGGGGATGGGAAGCCAATGATAGACACGATCATCGCAATGGTATTGATGGCCCTGCTGTTCGTGCTGTTCGGTGCGATCAAGTACCGCGGCTGCACCGGACATTGTGCGGGGTGCACCGGCGCCTGCGGGCGTCACACCGAGGGAGATCACGATGTCGAGTAACCCGTTCCTTCGCCGGCATCCTGACCGGCGCGAGTTCCTCACCATGGGCATGGGCGTGTTCGTGGCACTCTCGCTGCCGCGGGCGCTGCGGCGGCACACCTCGCTCGTGAAGCGCACCGTCCCGTTGATGGGCACGATCGCCGAGGTGCAGGTCGCTCACGCGGACGAGCGGTTCGCCGAGGATGCCATCGATGCCGCGATCGCCGAGCTCCAGTGGGTGGAGCGGACCATGACCCGGTTCCGGAGCGACTCCGATATCGGGCGCGCCAACCTCGGTGCCGGGCGCGACGGTGTGCGGGTGGCGCCCGAGACCGCCGTCGTGATTGCGGCCGCGCTGCGCGCCGCATCGGTGAGCGATGGCCGGTTCGATCCGGCCGTCGGCGCGGCTTCGGAGTTGTGGGACGTGCTCAATCGTCACGAGCCGCCCGCGGACGATCGCGTGCAGCGACTCGCCGCGCGCGGCTTCTGGCGCAAGGTGGATGTGGCCGTGAGCGCCGGCGCGCCGCGGGTGCGCTTCGACGATCCCGACTTGCACCTCGACCTCGGCGCGATCGCCAAGGGATACGGCGTGGATCGCGCCACTGGTGTGCTCCGCTCGCGCGGCGTGCAGCACGCGATCGTCACCGTGGGTGGCGACCTGTTTGCGCTCGGGCAATCGCCCGAAGGGGAGCCGTGGACCGTGGGCATCCGCTCGCCACACGACCGGCATGAGTTGGCCGCCACGCTTCGCGTGAGCGATCGCGCCGTGGCCACCTCGGGTGACTACGAACGGTTCTTCCTCTGGCACGGGATGCGGTATCACCACCTCATCGATCCGGCGACGGCCGCGCCGCGGCGCACGCCGTTCCACAGCGCGACCGTGCTCGCCAGCCGCTGCATCGACGCCGACGCTGCATCGACGGCCGTATTCGGGCTGCCAAGCGACGCCGCGCTTGTGATCGCGCGGCGGCTCGACGCGAGCGCCGAAGTGATTCCATTGACGTGAGGGCACGCACGAAGCGATTCCCAACGGATCGGTAATGCACCAATAACCGCGTTGCGGTGATGCCGCCGCACAGGAACCAAGGAGGTCGTAATGAAAACCATCGACGCTTATTGTTCGGCCTGCGATCACAATGTGCGGCTCGTGCTCACGGACGAGCCGGTGCAGGACGACCCTTCACCGATTCATGACCGTGAGATCGTTTGTCTGGAGATTGGAGAGCATTGCTCGGGTGCTCTTTGCCCAGTGGGCGCGGTACCGCCAATTGTCATGGCGGCGCGGCTGGTACGAAACGGGTTGCAGACAGAGATGCAGCCGATTGTGAAAGCTCACTGCCCGGCGTGCGACAATTCGACCGACTTCGTGGTTGTGGGCCCCGAGTACTGCATCTGCTCCGAGTGTGGGACGACGTCGAAGCGGGACGCGATCGAACTCAGGCAATCCCGGGATTAGCGGACGAGGCCGCCCGCGACCCCCGCACCCGCCCCAAATCGGCGTGCGTCTCCTGGTCCGCGCGAGCGCCGCCCAGTTGCAAAGGAAATTGGGAATTGCTAGTCTAGGGCGCTCGCGACCTTATTCGGCCCCCGAAAACCGGTCGCCAACCCACTCCCGCTTGCCACCAAAAGGACTACATTGGGTTAAGCCGGCCTCTGATGGCACGTCAGCCGCATTAGGCTCAAGGCGTCTAGCCACCAGCATGGCGAGCCGTCGGCTCGCGTTGCGCCCGGCTGGCGACCAGTGGGCGCCTCTCAGCCAATCGTACCCAGACGCACCCGACAGACTAATGAATGCAGAGTCATCCCTCGCGGTAGACGCCCAACGAATTGCGCGTCGGTTCGGCGCCCGCTGGTGTCTGCGTGGAGTGTCACTGCAGGTTCGGCCCGGCGAGGTCGTCGGGTTGGCGGGTGCCAATGGGAGCGGCAAGACCACGTTCCTGCGTGTCCTCTCAACCCTGCTCAAGCCAAACGCTGGGGCGGCCCGGGTTTATGGACACGACGTCACGCGGGCGGCGGATGACGTGCGCCGGCATGTGGGTTTCCTCGCGCACACGGCCGGGCTGTACGACGACCTGACGGCGCTAGAGAATCTGCGGTTCGCCGCGGAGATGCTGGGCCGATCGCCCGAGGGTCTTGAGGCGTCGCTCGATCGGGTCGGCCTCGCCCGCGTCGCAAACGATCGGGTGCGTGGCTTTTCCGCCGGCATGCAGCGCCGGTTGGCGCTCGCGCGCCTGATGCTCATGCACCCGCGGTTGCTCCTCCTCGACGAACCATACGCCAACCTCGACGCCGCCGGCATCGACATCATGAACGCGGTCATCACAGAGGTGCGGAATGCTGGCGGCGCGGCGCTCCTCGTCCTTCACGAACTCGCTCCGGCGGCGGGTATGCTCGATCGCGTACTAACGCTCGTTGATGGTCGCATCGCGGCCGAGGGAGATGGACCCGCCGCGAACGCCCCGACAGCGAGTGCGCCGACGCTCGCCTCGGCCGCTGGAGCGCGCTGATGGCATGGCGAGAAGACTGGCGCCGCGTCCGCGTGATCGCGTGGAAAGACATCACCACGGAGCGTCGCTCGAAGGCCGGCTTCAACAGCGTCGCGGCGCTGGCGGTGACGATACTCGTTCTCTTTGGCTTTGCGCTTGGGCCCGAGGCGCAAGCGTTGCGCGACGCCGCAGCCGGGGCGGTGTGGCTCGCCGCCCTCTTCGCCGGAGTCCTTGCGTTCAATCGGTCATTTCAGGTCGAGCTCGAAAGCGGCGCCATCGAGCCGTTGTTGCTGTATCCCGGTTCGCGCTGGACAATCCTCGCCGGCAAGCTCCTGGCGAATGCGCTGTTCGTGGGGCTCATGCTCGCCATCGTCGTCATCGTCGGTGTGACGCTCTTTCAGGTGACGATTCCCAAGGCGTGGCCGTCCCTTCTCGGCCTGTTCGCGCTCGGTGCGGTTGGTCTTGTGGTACTCGGCACATTTTACGCCGCGATGTCAAGCCGCACTCGCGCGCGCGAAGTGCTCCTCCCCTTGCTCCTCTTTCCAATGCTGGTCCCGGTGCTGCTCGCGGCGATCTCTG
>JADGQV010000176.1 GCA_017881465.1 Gemmatimonadaceae bacterium | reverse complement strand
GCTGGCGTTGTTCTGCTCCAGGGGGTTCAGGAAGGGACCCTGGGCCTGTTCAGCCAGCGGGTCGCCGAGGATCCAGCCGGTGGCCCGGCCGTCCCAGAACATGCCACCCACCCATGTCGTCACAGCAAAATGCAGGATCGGGCTGTCGCCAGCATAGGCGGCCGTGGGCGGCTTGCGATTGCCGAAGCGGCCCGTCACGGCACCTTCATAGACCGCCCCCGCAGCATTGATGGCCGCGTCCGGCCCGGTATAGCCTACCTCCGCGCCGTGGCAGCCTGCACAGGCTAGCCCCAACGGGGTAGATAGGTTCGTGTCGAAGAATAGCTTCTTGCCCAGTTGTTCATTTTGGGTCGATAGGCCGGTGTTCCGATCGCTATTGAGCGATGCATTGGGGCCGGTGGCGGCCGTGGGCGAGTTCTCGGAGGAACACGCGGCGAGCGCGGCGAGCGCGGTGATGCTCAGTAGCGTGCGAGTGTGAAGCGACATCCCTGCCTCCAGCGATGTGGTCGACGCTCAGCCAATCCGTGCTGAGCGTCCTGATGAACGCTGCGTTGCCGTAGCAATCTCTGAGCCAGTCGTAGAACTGAACAGTCCCGCCGCGGACGGCCATCCGACGATCCGTGCCGATGGCCGGGAAATTTATATCCACTCCAACCGCGGTGGCGTCAATTTCGATATCTATGTCGCTACCCGCCGCAGCGTCCACGATCCGTGGTCTCCGCCATCACGGGTGGACGCGGTGAGCATCAGTGGTGCCCATGAGATTCACCCCAGCCTGTCTCACGACGGTCGCACCCTCGTCTTCACTCGCGGCCTCGGCACGGCGAATGACATCTGGATTTCGGTGCGAACGCCAAGCGGTCGATAGGGTTCTCGCGCTACCCGGTCTTCTGCGTCGTCGGCTCGCTGGTGGGATCGACCGTCGTCGTTCCTTCTTTGCCGCTGCCCATCTCGAAGCGCGTCGCTTCGATGGCGTAAGTCGGGCAGTGGTGCACGAAATCGCCATCCGCAGGCGACCACTCCACGACCGGCGTGAGCGGATACGCTTTCTGGTGCGAGTCCATCGCCATCACGTCGGGCGCGAGCGCGGTGCAGAGAGTGCACCCGATGCACTTCTTCCGGTCGACTGTGATCTGGATCGGCCTGCGGGGAAAGACGCCGATGCCCCAGCTGATGCACTCCTCGAAATGCTTGCACGCTTCCATCGTGGCCGTGTAGCCAGCTTCGAGCAATTCGTCGGTGTGCGTGAAGCTGAACCAGCCGATGTGATTGACCTTCGGCCTGATCAGAATCATCGGCGGGCGTGTCCAGGTGGCGAACGGCGCCAGTTGGAGAGCGTGCATCATCGTCGTCGCGGCCCGCATGTAGATGGACGCGAATCCGGCAGTCGCGATGTCGTTTTCCGGCTCCAGGTCGCTCGAACCCGTGTCCACGGCGATCACCGCGTCCATTCCCCGGCCCGCGATCGATACGGGAAGGTTGTCGAGCACGCCGCCATCGACGCACAGCCTCCCACCGATCGCGCCGGGAGGATAAAAACCGGGCAGCGCGCACGAGGCGTAGACGGCGTCGGCAAGGCTCACATCGCGCAGACCCGGCAGTCCCCACACGACCTGGGACCCGCGCTGAATGTCGACGGTGTTGACGAGAAGCGTCCTCTTCAGCTGATCGAACCGCTTCTCCGTCGCCACCGAGTTCACGACGTTTCTGAGTGGCTCCTCGAGGTATATCGCGGGTGAGTGCTGCCGCTCGAGCAGCATTCCCATCCGGTTGAGACGAAAGAGATCGCGCCGCTTCAGGGCCCGGGCCCGATCGGTCATCTCCGAGACGTCCATCCCCCGGGCGTACGCAGCGCCAATGAGCGCGCCGATGCTCGTGCCCGCGACCACCGTCGGAACGATTCCCAGTTCCTCGAGGGCGCGAAAGACGCCGATGTGCGCGAACCCCTTGAGACCCCCGCCGCCGAGTACAAGCGCTATCTTGTGCGCCTTGCGTCGTGGCTTGGCGGGAGTTGTTCGTTTCACGCTTCGTGGAGTCTGGCGGGCCATGCTAACGTTGGGTGCGGGAAGCTATAATGTAGTGACGTCCATCACACACACTGAGTAAATCGATGACTCGTCCCATTGTTCTGCTCACAGGTACGCTCCTCACCATTGTTTCGGCCTCGACCGCGAGTGCGCAAACAGACCGCGAACCCAGCCGTATCACTCCCCAGGGAATCGACGCGCACATCCGCTTTCTCTCCTCCGACCTTCTCGAAGGCCGGGCACCGGCGACGCGCGGCGGACGAATCGCGGAAGAATACATTGCGACCCAGCTCCAGGAGTTCGGCGTAAAGCCCGGCGTTGGAGATAGCTCGTACTTCCAGCGCGTTCCGATCGACGTCGTAAAAGCGGATCCAAGTACGATCAAGGTCACCGCGTCCGGCAAGGCCAACGCCAATCTCCGTTTCACCGATGACGTCGTCGTCTGGCCGGGCTCCGCTACCGATGCGAGCAGCGCGCACGGAGAGCTGGTGTTCGTCGGCTATGGAGCCACCGCGCCCGAGTACAAGTGGGACGACTTCAAGGGCACCGACGTTCGCGGAAAAATTCTGCTCGTACTCGTCAACGATCCGCCCGCTACGGCCTCCGAGCCGAATCTGTTCGGCGCCAAGGCGATGACCTACTACGGACGCTGGACTTACAAGTTCGAGGAGGCCGAGCGTCGCGGCGCGGCGGGAATGCTGATCGTGCACACGACCGAGCGCGCCGGCTATCCGTGGCAAGTGGTCGTCGGCTCCAATTCAGTCGAGCACCGCCTCCTCCCGCGCCCCGCTGACGCGCCGCCTCCCATTGGCGTGCGCGGTTGGATCACCGACAGCGCCGCGACGGCACTGCTCGCTCAGGCCGGGCTCAACATGGCCGATCTGCGCAAGCGCGCGGAATCTCGCGATTTCCGCCCGGTCCCAACCGGGATCATCATCGATGAGACGATGCGCAACAGCGTCCAGCACATGTCGTCGAACAACATCGTCGGACTGGTGCGTGGAATAGACCCGATGGTGCGCGATGAGTATGTCGCGTACAGCGCCCACTGGGATCACCTCGGAATTGGACCCGCGGTTGCCGGAGATTCCATCTACAACGGCGCCGCTGACAATGCCTCCGGGGTCGCGTCGATCCTGGCCATCGCGCACGCCGCGGCCGAAGGAGTCAAACCGCGTCGCTCCCAGCTCTTCGTCTTCGTAACGGCTGAAGAATCGGGACTGCTCGGCTCGGCCTATTTCGGCGAGCACCCGACTGTCCCTGCTTCCAAAATCATCGCGGCTCTCAACATGGACATAGTTCCCCTCAATGGCCGCGTGCGGAATCTCACAGTCGCGGGTGACAACAAGAGCTCGCTTGGACCCATGCTCGCCCAGCTAGTGAAGTCCGAGGGCATCCGAATCTCTCCCGACGCCCATCCGGAGCAGGGCCACTTCTATCGCTCCGATCACTTTTCCTTCGCGAAGGCCGGAATTCCGTCGGTCACCATCGTAGGCGGCGACGACGTCATTGGCCATCCAGCGGGATGGGGTCTGCAGCAGTCGGAAGACTACACCGCCCACCGCTACCACCAGCCGTCGGACGAGTATCGGCCCGATTTTGATCTGAGCGGCGCAACGCAGCTCGCCGAGATTGTGTATCGGTTTGGGCTCGCTCTGGGAAACACGCGCACCATTCCCACCTGGAACGCCGACGCGGAATTCCGCGCAATGCGCGAAGCTTCTCGAAAAGGTCAGTGAGTCAGGGCGACAGCGTCTGACCGTGAAATCCGCACAGGGCCGGCATCCCGACCCGCTACTCGCCTTCCGCGAGGAGTTTCCGATCCTCGAGAAGACGACGTACCTCGCCTCCAA
>JADGQV010000024.1 GCA_017881465.1 Gemmatimonadaceae bacterium | reverse complement strand
TCGTGCGAAGCGCTCGTGTTTCCAACGACGATGATATAGTCCCGAGCCCCTGAGCCCGCAGGGAGATCGATGCCGTTCGGTATGTCGGTCGAATTCAGAACCCTCACTTCGCCGACATTCATGCTACTGATGTCGCTCAGCTTGACAACGGGTGGAGGAATTATGTCGCCGCCGCCACCGCACGCGACAGCCAGGATCAATAAGGCAGGGACAAATCTCTTTATCACGCGAGACTCCTAGGGCAGGGTTCGGAGGGAATTCCGGATTAATACCCGCGAGGCCGGGAAAGGGGCCTGTCTCGCGGTCCAACAATCTAAGGCCCAACCGGCTCGTGAAAGCGGGGAAATTTGGCGTTTGGCAGCCATTCGGGCGCGAGCGACAGCATTTGCTTGCTCAAGGTCTCGGCTGTACATAGACTGAACCATGGCGACCGACGAGAAGCCTCCCCAGAACTTTCGCTCCCGCGAGCAGCAGGCCACCCTCGGGCTTCTCCGCACCGCCGATGCCGTGAAGCGCAGTCTCGCGCAGGTGATCGCGCCGCACGGCATCACCCCGCAGCAGTACAACGTGCTGCGCATTCTCCGCGGCGCCGGACCCGACGGACTTCCGACACTTACGATCGGCGAGCGCATGATCGAGCAGACTCCTGGTGTGACACGCCTGGTCGACCGCCTCGAGCGAAAAGGGTTGGTAGGGCGCACTCCCTGTCCCAAGGACCGGCGCCGCGTATTCTGTCGAATTACCACCAAGGGTCTCGATCTGTTGAAGGAGCTGGACGGCCCGGTAAAGCGGTGGAATTCGCAGGCCGTGTCTGTTCTCCCACCTTCAGAGATGGACTTACTCGTTGACATGCTCGACCGTGTTCGCGCGTCGAACTACTAAGGACACTCTAGAAGGACACCCTTGACGAGCCTCGCCCTCTCTTGCAAAGCCTGCGGCGATTGTTGACTAGTCAATAGACAATCACCGGCGCCTGCTCGATCGATAGGCTCCTCGGCAAAAATCAACTGCAACAGAACGAGATGTCAGCCTGAGCTGACCAAAGCTGACCTCTTGTTCAGTTGCAGTTGATGCCTAAAGAGACGCCGGAGCCAGACTCAGCGGATCGTCCCGATTCTCCGCCCCGCCTCTTCGACCGCCTGATAGAGCTGATCGAACGACTCGGTCACGAAGAGAACGTCCTGAAAGTGATCGATCTCGAAGTGCTGGTTGAACACCGCGTCCAGCGAGAAGGGACGTCGATCACATTTGGGGCCGAGGGCGTTGGCGGCGTCGCCGTGTGAAGAGATGAGCCCGCTGCCGTAGACTTTGATCTGTCCTTCTTCGCGGATGAGGCCGAACTCCACCGTGAACCAGAACAGGCGCGCCATCCGCGTGATGTCCTCATCGTTCTCGGCGGCCGCGGCCACCTGGCCATAGTGCTGGAGGAAATCGGCGAAGACCGGATCGGCGTGCAGCGGCACGTGGCCGAAGACGTCGTGAAAGATGTCGGGTTCGGGCAGGTAGTCGAGCTGCTCGCGCGTCCTGATGGTCACCGTCGTCGGAAATCTCCGCAGCGACAGGCAACGGAAGAAATCCTTGGCCGGTATGAAGCCGGAGACGGGCACGGCCTCCCATCCTGTGGGTGGCGCGAGCCGGCGATTCACTTCCGCGAGATCGGGGACCGACTCCCGCTTGAGACCGATGATGTCGGCGCCCTTCAGAAAGATCCTGCTGCCGTTCTTCCGCAGCTGGCTCATCCGGCGCTCGTAAAGCATGCCCCAGACTTCGTGGTCCTCAGGCGTATATGAGTTCCAGTGCTGCTTGATGAAGACTGATGGGTTTTCTACGAGGTCGTAGAGCGCGGCGGTCGATTGCGGCAATGTCAGCTCCGGAACGCGAGGGGAGAACGCACCCTCAAAGCTAATTGCCGGTCTTGGGGCCTGAAAGCTTGTGGCCGCCGGAGCGCTTGCGCAGCGGCAGGGTGAGCGTGAAGACGGAGCCCACGCCCAGCGTGCTGGTGGCTGCCACATCGCCGCCCATCGCGCGCGCGAGGTCGCGACTGATCGGCAGGCCGAGACCGGTGCCTCCGCTCGGAACCGAGCCGGGCGCCCGCAGCTGCACGAACGGCTCGAATATCTGCTCGATCTTATCCTCCGGAACGCCGCATCCGGTGTCGCGAACGCGCACGAGCAGATTCTCCTCTTCCACTCTCCAATCCAGCTCGACGGCTCCCCCCACCGGCGTGAACTTCACCGCGTTGGCGAGAAGATTCACCACGATCTGCTGCACTTTCTCGCGATCCGCGAACGCGCTGAGCAAATCGTCGCCACTTCTATGCGCATAGCCGACACCTTTCTTCGCGAACTGAGGCGCGACCAGCGCCTCGGCGCCGCAGAGGGTCTCCTCGATTGGTATTTCGGCCATGGAAAGCTCGATCGGCCCTCCCTCGAGCTTCGCGAAATCGAGAATCATGTTCACGAGCGTCAGCAGGTGCTCCTGCGCCTGGTGAATCCGTCCCACGTCTCTGCGCTGTTCCGCGTTGAGGCCTCCGTGAATGTTCTGCTGGAGGATCTCGAGATAGCCCGCCACGGCGTGCAGTGGTGTACGGAACTCGTGGCTGAGGCGCGCAAACAACTCCGTTTTGATGCGATTTGCGGCTTCCGCATCCTTGCGCGCGGTTTGCTCGCCTTCGAGGGCAAGCTCCAGCTCGCGCGTGCGCTGAGCGACGCGGGCATTCAGCGAGCGGTTGAGTGCCTGCATGCTCTCTTCGGTTTCGCGTCGCGCGCTCATGTCACGAAGAAGCCAGCAGAGCGAGCTCGTTCCGTCCGGGCGAGTTTCGAGAGTGGAGACGGTCGCCTCGACGGTGGCGAGCCGTCCGTCGCGCACGGTGGTCTCGATCATCCATTTTTCGACGTGGACTCCGTTCCCGAGCGCGTTGAGCTGCGTCTGAAATTCTGACCGAGAGCGCCCGTCTACAAACGTGACGAGGGCCTTGCCGACCAGCAGCTTACCGGCCACTCCAAGCAGCGCGGAGGCGGCTGCGTTGGCTTCCTCGATGGTCCCCGAGCCGTCAGTCACCACATAGGGATCGGGCGCGAGGTCGAACAGCGTGTGGTAGCGGTTGCGCTGGATCTCGAGCAGGTTGTGCGTCTCGAGGAGGGTTTCCTGTTGCGCGCGCAGCTCTTCCTCCGCGACGCTCAGTTCCTCGAAGGCGGTCATCAACTCGTCGTGCCGTTGGTCCGATGTCTGGCGCGTCGCTCCATCGTAGTGCGCCGCATTGGGCTCGCGCGGCACACCGACGGAGTTGGCAAACCGCTCGATGTCTGAATTACTCGGGACGGGTCCTATCAAGTTTCAAGGTCCTGAACGTGATGGTGCACTCGACCAGAATGCTGGAAACAAATGACTATACGCCACATCCACACTAAGCGACAAACAGGAATTTGCAATAGCGAATTGAGTACATCGCGCGCTATTCTCTGTTAACTACGCGCCAGGTGTCGCCGGCGCTGCATTGCGATGCCCGCGCGTCCAAAATTCAACCGGTCACGAATTCGCAAATGGCCCCCAGAGCACTAACACTCCTGTTCGCGCTTCCCCTCATGGCGGCGGCGCAGACCCCCACACAATCGACTGGCCGCTCGTACGTCATCCGCGCCGCTCACATGATCGACGGGAGATCCGATGCCGTGCAGAACGACGTCGCGGTAGTCGTCCAGGGCGAGCGAATAGTGGCGGTTGGACCGCGCGCGCAGGTGGAGGCGCGAATTCCTGCCGGCGCACAGATCATTGATCTGGGCGGAGCGACGATTCTGCCCGGGCTGATCGACAATCACACGCACGTGCTCCTTCAGGGCGACATCACGAGCGCGGACTACGACGAGCAGCTCCTCAAGGAGAGCACTCCCTACCGCGCAATCCGCGCGACGGCCGCGTTGCGAATCGCTCTGATGAACGGATTCACGGCGATCCGTGACGTCGAGACCGAGGGCGCGATGTACGCCGACGTGGATTTGAAGACGGCGATCGCGCGCGGTGTGATTCCGGGCCCGCGGATGTTCGTCTCCACGCGCGCCATGTCCACGACGGGCACCTATCCCCTGCTCGGCTATTCGTGGGAGCTCAAGATGCCGGAGGGCGTCCAGATCGTCGACGGACCCGAGGAAATCCGTAAAGCCGTGCGGGAGGAAGCGAAGTATGGCGCGGACTGGATCAAGTTCTACGCGGACAGGAGGTACTACATTGGCGCGGACGGACGACTTCGCTCGTGGGTGAACTTCACCGACGAAGAGCTGAAGATGCTGGTGAGCGAAGCCCACCGGCTCGGAAAAAAGGTCGCTGCTCACGCGATGGGATGGGACGGAATTGACGCCGCGCTCAGGGCGGGCGTCAACACGATCGAGCACGGCGATGGTCTCACCGATGATCTGCTCGATCGAATGGTCGCGCAGAATGTGTACTGGTGCCCGACCATCTTCGTCGGCGTTTACGTGGCGCCCGGACGCGGGGGGATATGGCCGAAGGCGGTCGATCTCGAGCGCGTAGCCTTCGGCAAAGCGCTCAAGAAGGGCGTCATGATAAGCTACGGAACCGACGTCGGAGGTTACGCCTGGACGGAAAACCAGGCGCAGGAATTCGCCTACATGGTGCGCTATGGAATGTCGCCGATGGCGGCAATCAAGTCGGCGACCTCAGTCGCCGCCCAGCTCCTCGATCAAAGCGACAACTTCGGAACGATCGAAGCTGGAAAGTTCGCCGACATCATAGCGGTCAAGGGCGATCCGATTGCGGACATCAGCGAGCTGACGCGCGTGAGCTTCGTGATGAAGGGCGGAGCGATCTACAAGCAGTAGCCCGACAAGAAAAAAGCTCCGACCGGGTCTGGTCGGAGCTTTGGCCGTTGGATCACGGATCGTTGGGGTTGCCCCCGCCGTCTTCCTCGTCCTCGTCGGGGCCGAAGTCGATGTTGACGATGTCGCCGACTCTCTCGACGTGAACCACCTGCCTCATGATCTGTCCGCCGGCATTGATGGTCACCCAATAGTCGCCGGCGTCGACGACATTTCCGGCACGGCCACCACCGAAGAATCCGCCGCCCCCTTCGCCGCCACCCCCACCGGCTGCGCCTCCAATCGGTCCTTCAGCGGGACGCAGATTTATCTCGCCCGGCACACCGCCGCCCAAACCGCCCCGCCCTCCCCTGCCACCACCGGCGGTCGTATCCGCACCACGCGCGGCGCGCAGAGAATCGTCTCGCTGACGCCTGATTCGCGCCGTGTTAATGCTGTCGCGCAGCCCGGCGGGCCCGAGGGGCCGCGGCCGCGCGCGCAGATCCCAGTAGGCTCTGTGCAGACCGATGCCTCCCGGCCCCGTCAACATCCGGACGGTGTCGCCCTTGATGTTCGTGACGAGGATCCTGGTGGTGTCTCGCGCCGTGCCCGACGTCAGGCGGTAGACCAGTTCGGCTCCGTACGGCGGATTGGGTGCAAGAAAATATTTGTTGGCCGTGAAATTCTGGGTGTTGGCCTGCGAGTACTCGTACGCGGTCTTGGGCGTAAAGAAGTTGGTCACGCGGGCCATCACGCCGTTGTTCATCTCCTCGAGCGGCGCAATGTCCACGATCCAGATCGACCGCCCGTGGGTCGCGGCGATCAGCTCGCGGTCGCGCGGATGAATCTTGAGGTCGTGCACCGGCACCGTCGGCAGGCCGGTCATGAAGCGCTGCCAGCTCGCTCCGCGATCAGTGGAGACAAACGCGCCGACATCGGTCCCGACGAAGAGAAGATCGCGATTGACTGGATCCTCGCGAATCACGTGGATGAAGTCTGCGCCCCCGTTGGGAAGGTTGTTCGCGACCGAGCGGAAGGTCCTGCCGAAATCGTTCGACACGTACAGGTACGGATGGAAATCGTTCTCGCGGTGATTGTCGAACGCCACATAGACCGTCGCCGAATCGAAGTGCGAAGGCTCGACGCGATTCACCCACGACTTCTTCGGCAATCCGGGAAAGCGTGTGGTGAGATCAGCCCACTGTCCGCCGTCGTTGGTAGTGAGCCAGACGTTGCCGTCGTCGGTTCCGACCCAGAGAATTCCCGGCCGGACCGGCGACTCGGCCACGGTCGTGATCGTGCCGTGCGTCTCGGCCCCGGAGTTGTCGCGCGTGATCCCGCCCGTGAGCTTCGTGCTCATGAGGATGCGCGCCGAATCTTTGGTCGAGAGATCCGGAGAGATCGGATAGAAGTGGTCGCCACGATCGGACGACCTGAGGAGGCGGTTCGCGCCCATGTAGACTGTGGCCGCCGAATGTGGTGAAAGGAAGAACGGCGTCGACCAGTTGAAGCGATAGCCGCGCGCGGAATCCGCCGCCGCGCGCGAGCGAATTTCGGCGAGCGTGCGGGTGGTCTGCGGCGTTTCCGGCCTGCTCGTATCACCGCGCGCGATGATCACCGAGTCCTCGAAGATGCTCGTCCGGTCCCGTCCACCGCCACGCATGATTATCGCGCGGGTGCTCTGGCCGATATTGACACGCGAAGCGTTGCCGCCCTGCGACTCGCTGTAGACGATGTTCGGATCGCCAGGATCGATGGCGGAATAGAAGCCGTCTCCGCCGCCGACGTTGTACCAGTCGTTGTTGGTGATTCCCGCGCGGTTCCTGGCGCGCGAGGGTCCGCACCACGATCCGTTGTCCTGAAGACCGCCACATACCTTGTACGGCTTCTCCATGCTATAGCTCACGGCGTAGAACTGGCCGATGGGAAACGTGTTGATGAAATCGTAGGTGCCGCCACGATCGTAGGTGACCGCGATTCCGCCGTCGTCGCCAAGGATGTAGTGCTCGGGATCGCCGGGGTCGATCCACATGCCGTGCCAGTCGGTGTGAACGCCGAGCGCGCCACGGCGGTAGGTTTTGCCGCCGTCCTCAGAGGTGCGGAACACCGAAGACATCCAATAGATGCGATCGGAGTTGCGGGGATCGACGCGAATCTGCGAGTAGTAGAACGGCCGCGCGTCGCCGAGTCCGCCACCGCCCCCACCAGGCGGCTCGTTTCGATAGGTCATCGTCCAGGTCGCGCCGCCATCGGTGGAGCGATAGATGCCGCTGTTGTTTTTCTGATGCTTGCTCGTATCGGCCTTTTCACCGCGGGCAAGCGGATGAGGAAGCGTGTCGGCCTCCACCCAGGTGTAGATGATCTGCGGATTGGAAGGTGACACGGCGATGCCGATGCGTCCCTTCATTGTTCCGGGGAACCCTCCACCCTTTATCTCGCGCCATGTCGCTCCTGCATCGGTCGACTTCCAAAGTCCGCTCCCGGGTCCGCCGCTCTTCAGGAAATACGGCCCCCTCACCCTCTCCCAGCTCGACGCGTAGAGCGTGTTGTGATCCTTGGGATCCATGGCAAGATCGACGAAGCCCGCCTTGTCGCTCACGAATTTCACCAGCTGCCAGGTGGTGCCTCCGTCGGTCGATTTGTAGAGTCCGCGCTCGGGGTTCGAATTCCACGCGTGGCCCAATGCGGCGACGTAGACGATGTTGGGATCCGTTGGATCGACGACGATGCGCCCGATCTGCTGCGTCGCTTCGAGGCCCGCGAGCTTCCACGTACGGCCGCCGTCAGTCGATTTGTAGACACCGCCGCCGGGCGAGATGGAGTTCCGCGAATCCTCCTCCCCTGTTCCCGCGTAGATGATGTTGGGATTCGACGGGGCGAGGGCGATGTCTCCCATCGAGACGACCTTCTCTTTGTCGAACAACGGGAAGAACGTGGTGCCGGCGTTGATGGTCTTCCAGATTCCCCCGGTGGCGGTGGCGACGTAAATGATCTTCGGGTTGCCGGGAACGGCTTCGACATCGGTGACGCGTCCGCCCATGTTGGCGGGACCGATCGATCGCCAGCGGAAGCCGGCGAGTGTGGTGGAGTCGAGCGGTGCGGACAGTTGCGCGGACAGGGTTCCGGCGCAAAGCAAAGCACCGGCGAGAGCGGAGAGGGCTGGGTGGGCTCGCATTGAATTGGCTTTGGGTTTGAAGATCGATCCGTGGGCGGGACCGAGACGGTTCCAGACCTAAGCTAATACGGAAATCTCAGGTGCGGTGCTGAAGACTGTTTCACGCGGGGCGTGTTTTGGTGCTTAAGTTTCAGCGGAGAGGGAGCGACCGCTACCGAATCAGGTGAGCAACTTATGACGACAATGACGACCCAGGACGGCAACGCCACGACGCGGCCGGCGACGACTCAGAATCCAAGTCCCGCGACGAAGCAGGATATTCAGGCCGCCGCCGCGGCCCAGGGCGCGGTGCTAGCACCCGCGCCACCGCAGCCGCCACGCACGTTTACAATCCGTGGGCCTGACGGCACTCAAACGATCACAATTCCACCACATTCTTTCGACAACGTGATTCCGCCCCAGGCTGTGGACATCTCTATCGCGTTTTTCCTGACCATCGCGGCCATCATCATCGGTCTCCCGCTGGCGCGCGCGTTCGCGAGGCGCATGGACCGCCGCGGTGGCTCGGCGCAGGTCCCCAACGAGATCTCGTCGCAGCTCGCTCACCTCAATCAGGCCGTCGACGCAATCGCGCTCGAGGTCGAGCGAATCTCGGAAGGACAGCGGTTCACCACGCGGCTGCTATCCGAGCAGAAGGAAGCGGCTCGCCAGACTCTGCCCTCCGGCGCAAATCGATAACATCGGGACGCGGCACGACTAACTGAAGAATACCGGCCCGGGAAACGAAAACTTTTAGGTGTTAGAGCCGCGGCTGGCCGGAAGAGTCAGCGTAAACGTGCTCCCCTTATCCACCCTGGATTCGACGCTCACCTCTCCCCCGAGGAGCCGCGCGAGACTCCGGCTCACACTCAAGCCAAGTCCGGTTCCAAGGCGTCGCTCAGCGGGCACGGCTTTCTCCCGTGTCCTGTGAATCGTGATGCGCTGACTCGCGATCTTCATTAAGATCGTGCAAGGAAAAATGAATCATCGGCTACTTTCGGGCCACGGCGGTTGGACACCCAATACGGGGCCGAACGTTTGCCTGATCGGCCGCATGCTCTTGTCCAATCCCGAGCGGAGGCCCCACGCTTGCACGATGGAGGGAATCAGAATGAAGGCAGGTGATTTTGCGCTTCCAATCAACGCCATCGCGCTACTTTGTACGCTGACCGCATGCGGCGCGCGCGCGCACATCGACGCCAGGAATCCCGCACTCACACTCGCGCCGACGTGCGCCGACGCGGTTCCGGTTTATTCGAGCAGCGCCGACGTACCGTACGACTACTACGAAGTCGCTCTGATCACAGCCGAGGGCAACTCGGTTTACACCGGCAACGGCGATGTGCTCAAATCGGTGCGCAAGCAGGCGGCGAGCGTTGGCGCAAATGGCGTGGTGGTCGATCCGCTCCACGCGACGCACGCGACCGTCAAGATCCTTGGCGCCGTCGTTGGCGGCAAGGACGCCGAGCGGAAGGCGCGTGCCGTCGCGATATGGATGCCGAGCGACACTGCCCGCGTGCGCGAAGCGTGCAGCGGAAAGTGACAGCGGTCGCCTGGCTCTCGATGATTGCCGCGACGGGCTGCAGGGACAGCGCGTGGACTCCCATGGGGAGCGCGGAGGTCGTGCTCTCGGAGATAGAGTTGGGTGGCGCGCCTGAAGTCTCGAAGCGAATCGATTCCGACGAGAATTTTGGGCGCACCGTGATGAGCGGCATCGCTACAGGCGATAGCCTGTGGCTCCGGGTCGCCGACAAGCTTACCCCCGCTTCTGCGGCCGCCGAGGCCACGATGTCCATTGCACTGGCCTCCGCTCTGCCCCACTCGCCCGACAAGGTTCTGGCACTCGTCAGCGACAAATATCCGCTTGAGGAGGTGTGTGGGATCCCGTTTCTCAAAGGCGATTCCGCGCTCGTGACCACCTACCACGATGAGGCGATCGCCGCGCTCGCTCGGGTGCGGACGGTCTCGTTGTCACCCGCGCGCGATGCCTGTCGCGCCGCCCTCAACGATGCGCGCGACCGCCGGCTCGAGCGAATCAACCCGTCCTACGTCGTGAAGAACAAGCCGGTGGCGCCGCCGCGCCGGCCCCGCAAGAGGGCGGTCAAGCCACCCCAAACCGTTACCCCGCAAGACACTAGCTCGTCCCGTTGACGCACCGAACAACACCCCGACTATCCGGGATGACTTCGCTGCCCAACCGGAATTAGCGTCTGAACGGCGGCCGATCGGCCCGGCACGGGCGCTTCCAATAACCAGGAGTTGTTTTGAAGCGTTCTCTTTTCGTAGCTGCCCTCATGGGCATGGCGCTTGTCTCGCTCCCGTTTGCGGCGCGCGCTCAGGTATCGACGGTCGCAAAGGCGGTGGAGTTCGGTGTCGCCGCTGGAGCAGCGCTCCCGATGAGCGACCTGTCTACCTTCTACCAGACGGGATTCAACGGTACCGTGACAGTCGGTTTCCATCCACAGATGATCCCGCTCGGAATACGGGTCGACGGCGCGTACAACCAGTTCTCCGCCAAGAGTGGCACTGTCGGGGGCAACGTCCACTTTACGAGCGTGACGGGCAATCTCGTCTACAGTATCCCCTCTGAGACGGTAGCTCCTTATCTGATCGGTGGCGCGGGCGTGTACAACGCCGCAATCAACATCCCCGGGTTCGGCAGCGGGTCGTCGAACAAGTTCGGTTGGAACCTGGGCGGCGGCATCAAGATGCCACTGAGCGGGTTCGATACGTTCCTCGAGGCCCGCTACAATCAGGTTCAGGGCAACGGTGGATCGCTGAAGTTCATTCCGATCACGTTCGGAGTAATGTTCTAAGGGTTTCCCCATGCGGTTCGAAAGGAGACGGGAGAGGGCTAATTAGCTCTCTCCCGTTTTCTTTGCTCCACTGCAACTGCACGCCCGATTCAGCGATACTCCATGTGGAGTCATTTTTCGTCCTCGTGGATCCGATTGAATCCGGAGCTGAATGCGCATTCTCGTAGTTGATGACGACCGCGCGATACTCAAGCTGATCGCCCGCGTGCTCCACGACGAGGCCTACGCGGTAGACACAGCGTCGACGGGCGAGGAAGCGCGGACGCTCGCGCTCGTGAATGAGTACGACGGAATAATCCTCGATCTCGAGCTGGGAGACCGTCACGGGTTCGAGATTCTCCAGGAGCTGAGGCGGAACGGACGCCCCACCCCCGTGCTTCTCTACTCCGGGCGCGCCGACACCGAATCGATTGTCCGCGGCCTCGACGCCGGTGCCGATGATTACGTCGTCAAGCCAGTCTCCAACGAGGAGTTACGGGCGCGTGTACGCACTCTCGTCCGGAGAGGCGCCGGAAGCTCGCGCATCGGCGAGCAGGCCAACGTGGGCAATCTCACCCTTAATCGCCTAACCCGCCGCGTGACGTGCAACGGCAAAGACGTCAGCCTCACGTCCATGGAGCTGAAGCTCCTCGAGCACCTCATGCTGCGAACCGGCGAGACGGTCACGAGGAGTGAGCTCCACGATAAAGTGTGGGACATGCACTTCGATCCCAGCTCGAATGTCATCGATGCCCACATCGCCCGATTGAGGAAAAAACTGCAGAAGTCCGGGGCCTCCGCCGCCATCACAACGCGTCGCGGGATCGGGTTCGTGCTCGAGCCAGTAACTCCTTCCCCTGCCAACACTTAGTCCATAGGCAACCGTGACAATATAGTCATAATCGCTTAACAAAGCCGTCACGGAGGGTGGTGCATATTATGCCCATAAGAAATCACCCTGGATGAGCTCCGGCTCACCGTTCGCAGAGGCTTCGTTAAATGATTCGACTTCGCGGGATGTGGACTGGACTCGTACTTGGAAGCGCACTCGTCTCGCGCCTGGCAGTCGCTCAGAACGGGTCGTCCGTCAGCCTCACCCACATGGTCACAGTCACTGTTCCCCCCCGTGTAAAGGTCCAGGTGACCAACTTCGCTCCGGCAGCCCAGAGCGCGGTGACCGGTTCCTCAGTGCAGTCGACGACCAATGGCCTCGCACTCAGCATCCGCGCGACGCAGTCGTGGACGCTCACGATCAGTTTAGCCGCCAGGACGTCGCAGCTTCAGTGGTCGCATGATCAGGCCTCGGGCTTTGCCAAGCTGGGCGGACATGATGCGATCGTCGCCTCGGGCACGAATGCTCAGGTAGCCACCGCCGCCACAGTCTTCTTCCGCGACGCAGTCGCGAATAGGTCTTCACAACGTAGCAGGGCAGATGAATCAGTTTCGGTCATGCTGACCGTAGCTGCGCAGTAAGATCGGAATGGATGCGGGTGGCTTGCTCCGAGCTTCCACCAGCCCACCCATCGAGATCTGGTTCGCTCTCAAAACTCCAAGAAAAAGAACGCACCCTGGGTCGGGGTGCGTTTTTCTTGTCGGTGGAGCGGCTGCTAACGCGTGAAGAACGAGAGGCCGATCAAGACGCCGATCAGGTTGGATCCGCCACCGCTGAAACCGTGCGCGTAGTTGGCTTCCATGCGCGTCGCGAGACGGCGGTCCGCGAAAGGAAGCTTGAGCCCGAACCCGGCGCCCGCGTACCCGGAGTGCGAGTCATTCGGGCCTGGCACGTTAATGCCGGAAACCCCCAGGAAGGGACGCAAGTAGAGACCCTTGCCAACGCGATCGTCGGCCGGCTGAAATAGAACGCCGGCTTCGAGCGAGTACGCCGTGATCGAAACTCCGCCACCACTCGCCGAATTGATGCTGACGCGCGGCTCGATCTCGACGTTGTCGCTCAGGAAGTAGCCGAGACGGAATACCTGCGTGGGAAGCGCAACGATCGTGGTGTTCGGATTGAGAGGACCAAAAGTCTTTTCATCATGAGAGAAGTTGGATTGGGTCGGACGGTTCTATCCCGTCCGATATCTCGGGTTTCTGACGATCGGGCCGCCCGGATTATCACAAATCCGCTACGGTCTCAAGGGCCGGTTTTGACCGCCTCACAATCGTTACTCGCCAATGGCTGACTCGTCGTTTTGACGGTGAGAGTTGATAGCGCTCATCTGTGACGGTCCAAGGGCCGTGGCACGGCGCAACAACCCTCCCCTAAACCCGATCAGCGTTCAACCAAGCCAGGCTCACTGGCCCGGTTCGGCGCATTCTTGAACAAGGAGAAGCTTTGAAGCGTTCACTGTTCCTCGCGATCGCCACGATCGCACTCGTTGCAGCCCCGCGCGTTTCACACGCGCAGCTCGGCGCACTGAAGCCGATCCAGCTGGGAATCGCTGGCGGCGCTGCTCAGCCCATGAGCGACCTTTCCAACGAAGTCAAGATGGGCTACAACGGTACCGTTGCGCTGGCCATCAACGTGCCCCTTATCCCGGTTGGTCTGCGCATCGATGGCGCGTACAACCAGTTTGGTGAGAAGGTGATTGTTGCTAACACGAAACACGTCATCAGCGCGACTGGTAACCTCGTGTGGCGTCTGCCGAGCGTCGTCATCTCGCCTTACCTCATCGGCGGCGCTGGACTCTACATGGAGACCACCACGCCTTCAACGGCCGCTGCCACCACCGATAGGCACTTCGGTTGGAACGCAGGCGCCGGTATCAACCTGCCGCTGATGGTGTTCAAGGCGTTCGTCGAAGCGCGTTACAATACCTACTCGACGGGTACCAGCACGGTTAAGTTCGTTCCGGTCACTTTCGGAATCATGTTCTAGCGCTGGTCGGCTCGCAGTCAGAGCCGGACATTTCGACGGGGGGAGGGCTATTCGCCCTCCCCCCGTCTTGCATCCGGGATCACGGCGGCCGCATTGCCCGGCCGGTGCGTCTATCTTTGAGCTCGATGAGAAAGCTCCCGGTCCTGATAGTGCTGGCCTCGGCGGCCTTGGCCGCGTGCACCCGCCCTTCGTCGGAGAGCGCCGGATCGGCATCCTCGACCGCGACGATGACGAGCGGTGTGAGATTATCCGCGCCCGAAGCCGCGACCGTCGGCGCGCCGACCGCGGTGGGCTGTCCTCGCACGGGCCAATGGGCGCTCTGCAGCGTCGAGAAAAGGCTGGAGCAATCGGGTTTCGTCGTCAGGCGCCTCAACGGTGAGGCTCCGAGTCGAGCGGGCTTCAGCGTCGCACCGACCGCTTATATGCTGGGACGGTCGCGACTCGAGGTCTTCATATATCCGAACGAGTCGGCGCTTGCAGCCGATGTAGCGAAGATCGACACCGTTTCAGCGGCACCGCGCGGCGCGCCGAATCCGTGGCCTTTTTTTGCACCTACGTTTGTGCGGTCCGGAAATCTCGCCGCCGTTTTCCTGACCGAAAACGCGACCCAGGCGGAGCGACTGACTCTGGCGCTCACCGCGGGCGCGCCTCAGCGCTGATGTCCAATCCCCACCTCATAGGGCCTCGGCCTGTATCGACACCGGCGGATTTGGAGCGTTTGCACGGGCGCGCCCGCGATCTCCCCAACGACCTGCTCGGAGCGGCGTCGCTCCGCCTCGGCGAAAGACCGCCCGCGGAGCCCCCATGTACGAGGAGTCCCCGATTGTGACGGATTCGACAATCCCTGGAGTCTAATCTTCAGGAAGCCAGTTCTGTTGGCAGTCACAATGGGAAGGGAGCGAGCCTGTCCGCCATTCGCCAAGAGCAACCACCCCGAGACGCCGCCGTCCGGCTACAGAGCGAGCCGCTTTTCGCGGATGCCTTCGAGAACGCCCCCCACGCGATGGCGCTTATCGCCGTCGATGGAAGCATCATGCGGGCGAACCGCTCGCTTTGTCGGATGCTCGGCTTTACGAGGAATGAGCTCCATGCGCTGAACTCCAGTGACATCACGCATTCGGACGACCTCCAGACAGAAGTCGAGCAGAAGCGTCGACTCGCAGCTGCCGATATAGGGCGGTACGAGCTCTTGCAGCGCTACGTCCGCAAGGATGGCGAGACGATCTGGGTGCGTCTCTCCGTTTCCGCAACGCGGCGAAATCCTGGGGGACCCGCATACTTCATCACCGAGGTCGAGAGCGTTGCACCGCACAACTCCGCTGACGCTGGCGATTCCCATGACGCCTTGCTCGCACGATTCGGGGATGCCACCCGTTCTGCGTTTCACGAGATCGGTAACAGTCTCACTCCGCTGATGCTCAATGCAGAGATGATCGTGGAGGAGTCGAAGAGGGGCGACATCCGTGAGTCTGCCTACCAGATATTCAAGGCGGCTCGTCGCATTGCATTCACCTTGCGTCGCCTTCACAGCATCCAGGATGTCCAGCCAGTGGCGTATCTAGGTCAAAGCCGGATGCTTGATCTGAGAATGGTGGCTCCGCCCACCGCCCAGGAGGCAGCCGTCATGCGGGAGGCCGGCGCGGCCTGACCGCGAGCGCGCGTGCTCAATGCGTAGTTGGAGCGTGGGCTGGCTTCGCCCGGAATGGCTGGACAGGATTCGCCGCGGTCGGCGGAATTCAGCTTCCAACTTACTGGAGCTACTCAAATGCCGGCCCGCATTTACTCCGCAGCTCTCGCCGCAGCGCTGGCGGTGCTGCCGAGAGTGACCACCGCACAGCAGTCAAACCCGGTTGCGGACGCATTTCGTGACTACGCGAGCCAGTCCGCCAAGAACCTGATGGCGGCTGCAGAAGAATTTCCGGCCGACAAGTTTTCTTACAAGCCGACGGCGCCGCAGATGAGCGTCGGCGAAATCGCGGTTCATCTCGCCAAGGGGAATGATTATCTCTGCGGGACCATCGGAGGGATGAAGGCACCGACGCGCGCCGCGGTCATGACGTTGACCACCGGGGATTGGGCTGACCATTACAGCCAGTATGCGAACTATCTTCGCCTGAACGGGATGATGCCGCCGACTGCCAAAAAGCCGGCGATGTAGAACGGCAGTTACCCGCGAAAAGCCGTTACCGGCGCTTTCGCGGTTTTTGGGAGACAGCGCGGGGCGGACCCTTTGCAGGCGGGTTCAGCTCCGCGCTCGCGTCGGACGCCTCTTTCGCGACTACATCGAGGTCCGGCTTGCCGATTGGCCCAGCTTCGTCGGCGGCAATCTCGCGCGGGGTCCGGTGCTGACTCACCGGATGCGGGTTGGCTTGAGTCGCTTCGCTGGGATCGCTCATAGGCGCTCCCGGACCGCCGCCTTCATTTTTCTGCATGCTCACAGGTGCGCGCCCACGGGATCAGGTCCAATCGGGCAAACGGGATGTCTTTGCCCGTGTCCTCGCAGCGGCCGAATTTTTCGGGAGCCTGGTAGAGTCGCTCGAGCGCGGCGTCGATCTCCGTGAGCTCGCGTGATACGCGCGTCGCGTTCGATGCGTCCAGCTCCTGCTCCATCGTGTCGGTGCCGAGATCGGCCATGTGGAGCGGCATCGACGTCAGGTCGCCGGAGCGGTCCTGCTCATCTCCATCCGCACGTTCATCGACAGACCGGCTGAGCGTGCGAAGCGCCCGGGCGCGCTCGTCCAACAGGCGCCGTTCGAGATGCTTGCGCTGCGTTGCTGAAAGCGACATGTCCCTTTTCCCATCCTATCGCTGCGGTTGTGGCACCGGCTCCGCCAGCGAGCTGGTCCACATATCGACCCAGTCTGCGCCTGCCTTTATAGTGCAAGCTGCCCGCCACGCCGCCGATTGAGAGTCAAGCCATCGACTCTCTCGCAAGCGGGGACGCTGTGTGGATGTCATCGGCCGCGCCGTGCGGCCAGACACCGAGCGGCTGGAGCGCGTGCTGCGAGATGAACCCACAGTGCTCACACACGATCATGACCGCGGGGATGGTCGTTCTTTCCATGCTGTTGCGGTCCATCGTCGCCTGCACTTCAATCCTCGAGTATTCACTCACTGTCCATTGGCTGTCGCGGCATCGCGGGCAACTTCCCGCGCCGCGAGCTTTCAGAGCGGCGACGATTTTGTGCTTGTCGTCCGCGGAAATTCCCTTGTAATGGTTCATGGTAATCCTCGATAGGTTGGTGACGAAGCTGGGAAGCGAAGCGCGGCGGCTGCGGCGGGAGCGAGAACAGGTGGCAGCGACTCTGGATCCCGCTGGATGGGCGGCTCTGAAAGATTAGTCCCGGCAGCAAAGACGAGCGGCCGATATGACTCGACGCACCAGGCAACCGCTTGTCTCGACATCGCCCGGAATGCGCGGGGCGGAAAGCGGTTGGGATGATGAGGATCTTCCTCCGCGAGCCGTACCATCTCACGCACCTGGACGACGATCTCGGAGAGTGACAATCCGCGGTTCTGGTCCGCCGCAACTTTCGCTCGCACGGAGAGACGAAGCGTGTTTATGAATGCCGGTAACCCTTCGTCGTGCGGCGCGACGAAATGGTCTGGCAATCCGGCAGCAGCAATGGGGAAGTCATTCATCGAGCGCCTTGGCGGAAGAAAGGCGTCGCCAGAAGCGCCGGGATGCTGCCTCGCGATCGAGGCAGATCGGAAGTGCGGGCTGGTGGAAAAGTCCCGCACATGATCACATGAAGCTGTCTCTTAAATTTAAACGGTCGGCGCTCTATTAGCGATCCAGCGAAGCGGGCTGAGGTAACCAACGCGCTCAGTTTGGATGCAACCTTAGCTATCTACATCACCGTTGTCTCGCAACCATTTGGCGAGGCAGCACGACGCAAACGGCTCCCACCTTTCTGCCTCGGCGCTCGTCGCGATCACGCCCTAGGGGAACCACCAACGCAGGGCGCACGGTTGAAAACTGGTGTATCCGCAGGATAATTTGTTTAGCATGACTGAAGCCGGATTCTGCGCGCTGTCCGTTTACCGCTGGTCCGCCGGTCGCCCGCACGAGCGCCGTGCTTCCGGCACGGGCTTTTATGAATACAGCCGACCGGGGTAAGGACACGCCGTCGGGGAAACAGCCGGCTGCCCGAGAAATCGCGCGGCGCTTGATCAGCAGTCGCCGGTCTGAGCGAAAGAGCGGCGACAGTGCCGCGCGCGCCACCGCCGCAGCGTGCGACACTTTGTATCGGGAACTCTCGCGGTGGGTTGGTCCCGACGGCTGTCACGCTCTTTTCACGCGCGCCCTCACAGAAACGCGGACCGACTACCCAGCATTGGCGCAGATTCAGCTCCGCGCGCGGTCGGAGCCCTACATCGACGGCGTCGCGGAAACCATCATGGCGCACGGAGACCCGGCGACCGCCGGGGCCCTCGAGTCCATGCTCGTACGCCTGGTCGAGCTTCTCGGCCGACTTATCGGAGATGACATGGCAATGAGACTGATCGAGCGAAGTCTGACCTCATCCGAACGCGGTGATCGACCTTCCGATGACAGGAGGGAGGAAGCGTGAAGGGAGAAGATCGAGCGGTAATTAGGAGTCTTCCCAGTGGAGTGCCCGGCCTCGATACCGTGCTTGGCGGCGGGTTGCCGGAATACTCGTTTAATCTGATTGCAGGCGGACCCGGCTCGGGGAAGACAACGCTGGCGCACCAGATAATGTTCACAAACGCGACTGTCGAGCGACCCGCACTGTATTTCACCGTGCTCGGCGAGCCGACGATCAAGATGCTGCGATATCAGCGGCAGTTCAGCTTCTTCGATCCTGATCTGGCCGGATCTGCTATCCAATTCATCAATCTGAGCGCAGAGGTCATGGAACAGGACTTGGGCGAAGTCCTGCAGCGGATCGTCAGCGAGATCGAGCGCGCCAAACCGGGAATTGTCGTCGTCGATTCATTTCGATCGATCGGCGGGCAGCATGGTACCTCCGAGCGGGGGGCAACGTCTGAGCTCGACCAATTCGTGCAGCGTCTCGCCCTTCACCTGACCACCTGGGAAATAACCTCCTTCCTCCTCGGTGAGTACACCGAGGAGGAGCAGCGAAATCCCGTCTTCACTGTAGCCGACGGCATACTCTGGCTCACGCAGGCGACGGATCGGAATTCCGTCGTTCGAAAGCTTCAGGTGGTAAAGACCCGCGGCCGGGCCCACATGCCTGGGCTGCACACGTTCCGGATCACGGATGCCGGGCTGCAAATCTACCCGCGCATCCCGGAGCAGACGCAGAAACGACAACTGCCGAAGCACGAGCGACTTTCTACGGGTGTGCCGGGGATCGATGAGATGATCGGCGGAGGGGTCATTGCCGGCGACGCGGTGATGCTCACCGGCCCCGCCGGCAGCGGCAAATCAACCGTCGCTACGCAATTCATTGTGGCGGGATTAGCGAATGGAGAGACCGGAGTAATCGCGGTATTCGAAGAGTACCCGGAAGAGTATCTTGCCCGCGCCAACACGCGAAACCCCGATGTCGGGAAGATGATCGATGCGGGGAAGCTGGAGGTGATATATCTCCGCCCCCTCGACCTCTCCGTCGATGAGGCCCTCCAGGCGATTCTCGAAGCCGTGGGCCGGCTCGGGGCAAAGCGCGTTGTCATCGACTCGCTGTCAGGGTTCGAGGTCGCCCTCGCCCCGACCTTCCGCGAGGACTTCCGGGAGTCGCTCTACCGCCTGGTTGGGACATTGACCGCAACCGGCGTCACGGTATTCATGACCGCTGAAGTCTCCGAGGCATTCTCCGAGGCACGCTTTACAACGGAGAAGGTGTCGTTCATCACCGACGAGATCATCATCCAACGGTACGTCGAGATCGAAGGAGGGCTCCGGCGAGTGATGGCGGTGATCAAGATGCGTGGGAGCGACCACAGCCATGAATTCAGGACGTACGAGGTCACGGCTAAGGGAGTGGTCGTTGGTGGTCCACTGACGGAGTACGATGGAATAATCACCGGTGTGCCCACTTTGCGGACGAAACCGGCTAAGGCAAAGCGAGGCAAATAGCTGGAATGAAGTCCAGAAAGCGGCCGGCTGGCGCGCTCGCGACTGAGCTTTCCATCCAGGAAGCGTTGCGGCACTGTATGCAGCAAGCTCCGCTGCCATTCGCCATTACACGCGGCGCGAAGCACACGGTCGTTTACGCCAATTCCGCCTTCTGCCTCCTCGCCGGTGTGGCCAATGGTGGCGGGATCGGTGCGCCAATCGCAAACCCGTTCCTCGCGACTGAGCGACGAGCGCTGACCGCGATTCTCGATCGAGCATTTCGCCAGGGCGTCGAGATACTTGATGAGCGCATGGAGACATCGAGCGAGAGAGCGAGTGCCTGGCAATGCAGCGTGTGGCCAGTGATTGCCGACGACCGCCGGGTCGAGGCTCTCGGGATCCAGATTCGCGAGTCCAGCCCGCGAGATACTGCGCGCGAGCTTCAGCGTCAAGTTGCCGAGCAGATGCTCCTCGGTGCGCTGCGCGAACGCGGTTTCGCCGACGATGCGGAGGCCGCGCGGCGTCGAGCTGCTTTCCTGGCTGAGGCCGGGCGCCTGCTTGCCGAATCCGTGGATCAATCCACCACGCTGGTCGCCCTTACGAAGCTCGCGCTTCCTACTCTCGGCGCATGGTGCATCGTGGACATTCTCGAAGACGGTGACGCCATCCACCGACTTGCCATCTATCACCCTGATCCGGAAAAGCAGAAGCTCGCTCAGGAGCTGGAAGCAAGCTGGGCTGCTGAGCCCGACGATCCGTTCGGCGCGCCCGCGATGTTCCGAGACACACGAACGCTCGCTATCACCGACGACATCGAGGCTACGCTCGCCGCCAGCGCCCACACTCCGCACAACCTGCACATCCTGCGTCAGCTCGGGATTGGATCTCTCCTGACGGTGCCCCTCGTTGCGCGGAAGAGGCTGCTGGGTGCCATCACCTTCGTCAGCGCGCAACGCGGTCTTTCTCACAGCGCGGAGGACGTGCGTCTGGCCGAAGACATCGCGGCCCGGGGGGCGCTTGCGCTCGACAACGCGCAGGTATACGACCTCGCGCTCGTACTCCAACGGAGCGCCGAGACCGCGAACAGGGCGAAGACAGCGTTCCTCGGCGCAATGAGCCATGAGCTGCGCACGCCACTCAATGCGATAGGCGGCTACATCGATCTGCTCGACATGGGCCTGCGGGGGCCAGTGACCGAGAAACAGCACGCCGACTTCGCGCGCGTGAGAACCAATCAGCAGCATCTCACCCTCCTCATCACTGAAATCCTCACCTTCGTACGCGTCGGAAGCGGTAGTGTGGCTTACGCGGTCGGCGACATCAACGCCTCCGATGTTATGAAGCACGCAATCGAGCTGATCGAACCGCTTTTCGGCCAGAAGGGTCTCGTGTTCAAGGGAATCAGCGGAGACCCGAGCATCGTTGCGCGCGCGGATCCCGAGCGAGTGACTCAGATTCTGGTGAACCTTCTCTCGAACGCCATCAAGTTCACGCCGGCGGGCGGCGAGATCAGCGCGGACTGCGCGTTCACGACTGACACTGTCACGCTGCGGATCAGCGACACGGGGATTGGCATTGGCGCGAACAAGCATGAAGCCATATTCGAGCCGTTCATTCAGCTGAAGGAGGGGCTCTCCGATCGGGAGAGCGGCGTCGGGCTAGGATTGGCGATAAGCCGCGACCTCGCCCGGGCGATGGACGGCGATCTCACAGTAGAGAGCGTCGAAGGGAAAGGGGCACACTTCACACTTTCACTTCCGCGGGCGAGCGAAGCCTATGAGGCCTAGCTGACTCGATCGAGCAAAACTGAAATCATTCCGCCACACCCGCTGCAGCTCATCGAGCGACTCTGGACACCGAGCTTTTCACTGCGGCACGAAACTCGGGCGGTCGTTCCTTCCGAGCTTCGGACAGCGCGCGTCGCACGCCGTCGGCGTCGAAATCAGTTCCGTAGACCGGAGTACCTGGCTGCTGCCGCCACGACTCATCGAGGGTGCCGGCGTCGACGCCGTCGAATCCAAGTTCATCGAGCAGGCGTAACACCACCGCCTTGGCCCTGGCGTCGTCACCGGCGATGGGAAGCGCGATGCGCCCTGCTTCGCCTTTGGGGCGTCCGCGCTCAAGAAGGTGTTTCGCGTAGATGTTGTTGAACGCTTTGACCACGGTCCGACCAAGTTGCTGCGCTACCCATCGGCTCTCCGGCGTACCGGCCTCGATCGCGTCGATGCGACCGTCGCGCTGTTGCGGATAGTAGTTGCCGGTGTCGACCACGACGGTGCCATCAGCAGCGCCAGCGAACAGATCCTTCGGCAATGCGGGGACATTCTTCAGCGGAATCGTCACAATCACCACGTCCTTTCCGCGGGCTGCATCGCCGACTGTGACGGGCTTGGCGCCGGTCTCCTTCGCCAGAGCGGCGAGCGTCTCCGGTCCACGCGAGTTGGCGACGGAGACATCGTGACCCAGCGTCCGGAACCGGCGGGTGAGGTTGCCACCGATGTTGCCTGCGCCGATGATGCCGATCTTCATAGCTACTCCTGTGCGAGCGGTTTGCTGAAGCAAGGTCGTGTATCAGAGTTCTAACTAGCGTGCCTTCGGGACACTAGCGCCAATCCCTCAGCTCGTTTGGCGTCGCGGCCGGCCAACCCGCTTTGCCACTGCCCTATTTGCGGTTATTGTCCTCGCGGCACTGGTTATTCAGCGAATCAACTATGGCGCGGCCGACAGTCGATTGAACCAGGGATCCCTCCACAGAGCGGCCGATACTTCGAGGGAACAGAACTCATGATGCCCAGATGGCTTTACGTCCGCGCCGCCGCCGCCAGTGCGCTCGTGGCAATCAGCGCCGCTCCCGCGCAACCGCAAGGCTTTCCTTTCAGCCAGAGAGGTAGCGTGACGCAGATGGTTGCGTTCACCGAGATCTCTGTCGCATACGGACGCCCGGTGGCGCGCGGACGCGCGCTGTTCGGTGCGCTCGTCCCGTGGGACAGCGTCTGGCATCCGGGCGCGGATTCAGCGACGCGCGTCAGGTTCAGCCGAGATGTTTTGATCGAGGGGAGACCACTGCACGCCGGCGAGTATTCGCTCTGGCTCATTCCGCACGAGGCCGGGCCGTGGACCGTCATTTTCAGCCGCGCCGCGCACGTGTTTCACAAGCCGTATCCGGGCGCAAAATTCGATGCGCTGCGTGTGGATGCGACCCCGGAGCAAGCTTCGCAAATGGAGTCGTTCGCGATCTATTTTCCGATGGTGCTCCGTGACGAGGCCGTGCTACGTCTCCACTGGGGAACGACTGCCGTTCCGTTGCGCATCAAGGCGCCGTTCCGGCCGCATCCGTAACATCATCGCCACCCGCGCAGAGCGACGTGACCGTACTCGGACTCTAACGGAATGGGTCGACCGCATCGTTTGGATTCCTGTGGAAAGATTGATGGTCTCTTGAAAACTTCGTTGGCTTGGAACCGGACTCGTTAACGGCTGGTTCTGCCTGGCGCTCCATTCCTTGAAAACGGGACGACGGGTAGCGGAACAAGTTTCAATGGGCGCGAATGCCACAAACTTCGCCTGGGCCGGCTGCTGTTGCCCCTCAGGGGACTCACGACAATTGAGGGTCGACATCCCCGACACCGCCGCCCCGGACATGGTTAGATTTGAAAAGGTTCGTCACTTCGACACTCTGCTCCTCAAACATGACAACTGTCGTCGCGCTGCCGCGGATCATTCAGGGTGGGATGGGCGTGGCCGTATCGAACTGGAAGCTCGCGCGCGCCGTGTCGCTCGTGGGCCAACTCGGCGTCATCTCCGGAACCGTTCTCGACACGGTCCTCGTGCGCCGGCTCCAGGACGGGGATATCGGCGGCGACATGCGGCGGGGCATACGCCATTTTCCCGTCGACGGCGTCGCCGACGAGGTCCTGAAGCGGTACTTCCTGCCGGAGGGACGCCGTCCGGACCAGCCATACAAGCTGATCCCGATGTATAAGCAGCGAGTGAGTGTGGCACGGCAACAGCTCACGATGCTGGCGAACTTCGTCGAGGTTTATCTTGCCAAGGAAGGTCACAGCGGGCCGGTGGGGATCAACCTGCTGACCAAGGTCCAGATGCCGAACATGGCTTCCCTGTACGGTGCGATGCTGGCCGGAGTGGACTACGTCCTCATGGGAGCGGGTATCCCGCGCGAATTTCCGGGTGTGCTCGACGCGCTCGCCGAACACCGCGCGGCCACGATTCGTTTCGACGTCGACGGGCTCGCGGCGGGAGAGTCCGAGGTGCTCTCTTTTGAGCCGCTGGAGCACGGCGTGACAGATCTCACGCCTCTCACTCGCCCACGCTTCCTCCCGATAATTTCTGCGAACTCGCTGGCGACGACTCTCGCGCGGAAGGCGAACGGACGGGTTGACGGATTCATAGTCGAAGGGCCCACAGCGGGCGGCCATAACGCGCCACCGCGCGGCGAACCGCGGTACAACGAGCGGGGCGAACCGGTGTACGGGGAGCGCGATAACGTCGACCTGACCAAATTGCGTGATCTTGGCCTGCCCTTCTGGATCGCGGGCGGTGCCGGCACTCCGCAGCGGTTGCGCGACGCGCTGGCAGCGGGCGCGACCGGCGTTCAGGTCGGGACGCTGTTCGCCTACTGTGAGGAATCGGGGTTCACCCCTGAGCTGAAGCGTGAGGTGCTCGAGCATGCTGCGCGCGGTGAGGTGATCGTCATAACCGATCCGCGCGCCTCGCCGACCGGATACCCGTTCAAGGTGGTCCGGTGGGGGACTGATGGGGAGGACCAACCACCGCGACAGCGGCTGTGCGACCTCGGCTATTTGCGCGAAGCCTTCAGGCGCCCGGATGGACGCATCGACTATCGATGCTCGGCCGAGCCGGTCGAAGACTACGTGCGAAAAGGCGGAGCGCTCGCGGAGACCGAGGGGCGCAGGTGTCTCTGCAACACGCTCCTCGCGAACGTCGGACTCCCGCAGCTGCGCGCCAACGGAGAGACGGAGCTGCCGCTACTTACGAGCGGCGACGACCTCGAGACGATCTCCACTTTTCTCGCCGGGCGCACGAGCTACACCGCCGCCGACGTGATCAGGTATCTGCTCGGCGAATAGCTGGTCTAGTGTCGCCTTCCGCACAAATTGGCGGGATGCAGCTTCGTCACACCGCTCCTGGTTGGCGCGGTGTGACGAAGCCCTTACATCGATGGCGCTACCTCTTGCTGGCGACCTCCCCACCGCTCTTAACGACCAGCGTGCCTTTCATCCCGATGGCTTCATGAGGTTGGCATACGTACTCGTACGTGCCCTCCGCAAACCGCCCGTCGATCACCAGGTCGTACGTCTGACCTTTAGTCATGAGGTATGGCGATGTTGCGGCACCGCCGAGTTTGGCACCGCTCGCCTGCTTCGTGAAGTGCACGTTGTGCATTACGCCCGCGGCTTCCATGAAGCGCACAGTATCGCCGCGCTGCGCAACAGCAATCGCGGGCTCGAAGGCGTAGGGCATTGCTCCTCCCTTCTCAACGAGCTTCACGACGATCATGTGCGGGCCGGGAGACGACGCGTTCTGGCCATTGGCACGGGCCGAGAGGACAAGCAGCGCCGCCAGCGAGACGGTCATCAAAGGTTTCAGGTGGGACATGGTTTTCTCCATAAGGGATAGAATCAATCGAACGTGCCGGAACGTCCGGTTTGATTGTTCGAATTTCGGGTTGTGCGAATACGATAGAAAGATGTCGTATCGGTCCTGTGGGTGCGTGAGGGAACGGCCCGAAGTTGAGCAGTGGAATCCCGTACAGCGGCGTAGTCCAGGCCCCCGTCAAAGACAATCACGACTAACCTCATCGTAGGTAGAGTAGTAGCGATCGCCAGGCCGTCAGACCGCCGGGCGTTCCACTGCCTGCGGCCTCCCATTAACTTGCCCGCGTGACCACCCATCCGCTGCCCCATCTCGTACTGGTTAACCTCGGTACTCCGCAGGAGCCGAGTCCGGCCTCCGTACGCGAGTTCCTGGACGAGTTCCTCAGCGACCCCGCAGTGGTGGATCTGCCGCGGTGGCTTTGGCTGCCGATCTTGCGCGGCATCGTGCTGCGCAAGCGTCCGGCGCGAGTCGCGGAACTGTACAGGTCCATATGGAGCGCGGGCGGCTCGCCCCTGCGCGTAGCCACCGAACAGATCGTGGCCGGCGTGAGGGAGCGCGCCTCCGGGCGCTTCGGGGTGAGCGCCGCCTATCGCTACGGCGAACCCTCGCTCGACACGGTGATGCAGACTCTGGCCAGCGACGGTACGGCGCCGGTGATCGTCTCGCCGCTCTTTCCGCACCGCACCGACGCGACGACCGGGACCATGTTCCGGCGCGCCCGCGAGGCCGCCGAGCGCGCGGGGATCGGCGCCCGCCTGGTGGAGCGACTGATCCACCCTGCGGACCCGGGGTATGTGGAGGCGATGGCCGCGCAGTGGCGCCGCGCCGTCACGGAGGCCGATCACGAGATCGAACATCTCGTCGTCTCGTTTCACGGCATCCCGGTGCGCTACGACCGCCGGGAGGGGCGACTGTACATGCGTGACTGCGAAGCGACGACGCGCGCCTTCCTGGAAGCGATCGGCTGGCCGCGCGACCGCGCGACGCTGGCCTTCCAATCGAAGTTCGGCCCCGAGCCGTGGCTCAAACCGGCAACCGCCGACGTGCTCGAGGAGCTGCCGCGCCGCGGCGTGCGCCGCGTGGCGGTCATCACGCCGGGATTCCTCACGGAGGGGCTGGAGACGATCGAAGAGATCGGTATCCGCGGGCGCGAGTCGTTTCTCGAGGCTGGCGGCACGCATTTCCTCCGCGTCGGATCGGTCGAGGCAGAATCCGCGTTTCTCGATGCGCTTGCCGCGCTCGCCGCCGACTGACCGCCTGACCCGAAAGGAAGCGATGATCCTGAAAGTGCTGGTCGAGCGCGAAGGCAGCATCGGCTACCGGTTCGTCGCCGCGGGCGAGGAGACCGCGTCGTGAACGACCGACTGCTGCGCGCGTTGCGGGGTGAACCGACGGATCGACGGCCGGTGTGGGTGATGCGCCAAGCCGGCCGCTACCTGCCCGAGTACCGAGCGCTCCGCGAGCGCCACAGCTTCGAAGAGCTCTCGGGGAGCGCAACGCTGGCGGCCGAAGTGACAATGCAGCCGCTGGCACGCTTTCCGCTCGACGCGGCGATCATCTTCGCCGACCTGATGAGTCCCATCGGCGCGCTCGGCCTGTCCGTGCGATTCGATCCC
>JADGQV010000077.1 GCA_017881465.1 Gemmatimonadaceae bacterium | reverse complement strand
CCGTCAAGATCCTGGCACAAAAAAAAGAGCGAGCCGAGAATCCAATCGGACCATACCAGCTCGAGACGGGCTCGGCCGAGAAATGGCGCGACGGCGTCAATGGTCAGATCCCGCCGACCATAGCTGGCGACCTGAACGCGATCGCGGGGACGATGTCGAATGTCACCATGACGGGCAGCGGACCCTCGATCCTCGGCGCCGGCTCCGAATCCAATCTCACCACGCTCAACGGAATGGGGCTCGCGGCGGGAGCGATCCCGCGAGCGGCGCGCACGGACACGCGGGTGACGGGCGCCACCTTTGACCCAACGCGCGGCGGATTCTCCGGCGCGAACATCGACGTCCAGCTAGGACCGGGTGATCGGAATTACCAGCAGCGCCGCGCCTTCCTTACGCTCGATCCGCGGTATCTCCAGTTCACGGACGCAACGGGCCGCGCCCTCGGCGCGACGAGCGGCGGCGTACGCGGCAGCGCGGGCGCGGATGGCGAGCTGATTCGAGACGCCCTCACTTACAACGTGGCGCTCGATCTCGGACGATCCCTCAGCGAGCCGTCGACACTCGTCAACGCGGATGCGGAAGCGCTCCTGAACGCGGGCGTCGCGCCCGATTCGGTCGCGCGACTCGTCGCCTTCGCGACCCCGCTCGGAGTCCCGCTCGTTGCGGCGGGCGTGCCCACAAATCGCCAGCACGACGCCGTCTCCTGGCTCGGACGCCTCGACGACACGCGCGACAGTCTGAATACCCGGGCGATCACGAGCTACGCCGGATTCACTCGTGACGGCGCGCTCGGATTCGGTCCGCTGTCCGCACCGTCGGTAGCCAGCGAGCAACGCCAGCGCACGCTGGGCATGCAGCTGACGATCGGCTCGTACGTCGGTCCAGGAAGGCTGACTCTCAACGAGACAAAGATCGGTGTGAGCGGCGTGCGCACCAGTGTCTCGCCCTATCAATTCCTCCCGCGCGCAACGGTACTGGTGCGCTCCGACAATCTTGACGCCGGCACCGACGTCACCTCTCTCCTCCTCGGCGGCGGATCGTTTCTCAAGACCGAACAATCTCAATGGACGGCTGAGGCCAGCAATCAAACCGAATGGAATGCCGGCGGGCGTAGGCACCGATTCAAGGGACTCGTCTGGGGACGCGTCGATGGCTTGCGGCAGGAAGGATTCTCGAACGGACTCGGCTCCTACACGTTCAACTCGATCGAGGATTTCACTGCAGGGCATCCGAGCAGCTTCTCACGCACGCTGTCGCAGCCGCCGCGCGAAGGCAGGGTGTGGAACGTCGCGACGGCGCTGGCGCACCAGTTCGCACCCTCTCGCTACTTCAGTCTTCTCTACGGCGCGCGACTCGAGGCAGATGGATTCGGGAGCAAGCCAGCGACGAACGTCGCTCTTGAGCAAGGTCTGGGAGTTCGCACCGGTGTCGCGCCATCGCGTCTGCATCTGAGCCCGCGCATTGGCTTCACGTATACCTACAATCGCGACAAAACCAATGGATCCGGAATGGGCATGAACCAGGTTGGCACATTCTACCGGAGCATGTCGGGGACTCTGCGTGGAGGAATCGGCGAGTTTCGCGATTTATTGCGTCCCGGCGTACTGGCGGATGCGTCGGCATCGACTGGTCTTCCCAACGGAACCCTGTATCTGAATTGTGTCGGCGCCGCGGTTCCCGCTCCCGACTGGTCGCTTTTCTCGACGGATCCGGGCGCAATCCCGACGCAGTGCGTGGGCGGGAGCGGAGTGTTGGCCGATCGCTCGCCGGCTGTCACTCTGATTGATCCATCTTACGATGTGCCGAGGAGCTGGCGCGCGTCGCTCGACTGGATGACCAACATCAGGAGCTGGCTCTTCCGCGTCGGTACTCTGGCGTCGTACGACCTGTCGCAGCCCGGTGTCGTCGACGCCAACTTCAGCGGTGTTACCAGGCTGACTCTGGCGAATGAAGCGAATCGTCCGGTATTCGTGTCAGCGGCATCGATCGATCCGGCGAGCGGGGCGGTGTCGGCGGTGGAATCGAGGAAGTCGGCTCAGTTCGGCGCGGTCGGCGAACGTGTGAGCGATCTGCGCGGATACGGTGGCCAGATGAACGTCGCTCTGTCCCCTGACGTCTTCAAGTTCAGAAGCGGCGCTCAGTTGTATGCTTCGATCGGGTACACACTGCAGGCGATGAAGCGGCAATACCGCGGCTTCGACGGAGCGGCATTCGGCGATCCGCGCATCCGGGAGTGGGCGGCGGGACCGAACGACGCGCGGCACATCATAGTCGTCTCGGGCGGATTTGCGACGGCGAAAACCGGAGCCGTGACGCTGTTCGGGCGGGCGCAGTCGGGACTCCCATTCACTCCACTGGTGCAGGGAGACGTGAACGGAGACGGGCGGAGCGGTGATCGCGCGTTCATTCCTGATCCGGGCACCGAGACGAATGCAGCGCTCGCGGGACAGCTGCGCTCGCTGCTGGCCAGTGGTTCTCCGCAAGCCCGTCAATGCTTGTTGCCGAATCTTGGCAGGGCGGCCCCGCGCAATGGGTGCCGAGGCCCGTGGACGGAGTCACTCAACATTCAATGGCACCCGCCGACGCCAAAGCGCTGGGGTTATCGTGTTTCTCCCAACGTCTATCTGGAAAACGTGCTCGCCGGTGTGGATCAGTTGGTTCACGGCAGCGGATCGCTTCGTGGATGGGGATCGCCGGCAACGCCCGACCCGGTGTTGCTCGTGCCGCGCGGATTCGACGCGGTGAATCAGAGATTCCTTTACGATGTGAATCCACGGTTCGCCGATACGCGTCCTGGCCGCACGCTTCTCAGAAATCCATTCAGGATCGTGATCGATTTCTCGTTCAATCTTTCCACGGATTACGATCTTCAACAGCTTCGGCGGGCCGTCGAGCCAGTGCGAGGGGCGAACGGCTGGCAGAGGCGCTCCGCCGATTCACTGGCTGCATTTTATCTCTCGAGGACGTCGGATCTTTACAAGCTGCTGATCAAGCAGAGCGACTCGTTATTCCTGAGCGTGACGCAAGTCGCGGCACTCCAGCGCGCGGATTCCACGTATTCCTCTCGTGTTCGTGACCTTTACATCCCGCTCGGAGAATTGCTGGCGCGCGGTCAGGGCGGCGCCGGCAAGGCCGAGCTCGATAGCGCGCAGGCCACGCAGAAATCGTACTGGAAGGTTTTCTGGGAGCAGCCTGAGATTGCGGCTACGATCGTCACGCCATCACAGCGCGAGCTGATGTCGATCTTCAAGTCGATGCTCGGCGTTCCGATGAAAGAGCGCGAGCACAGTCAATTTTCTTTCGGATATCCGGTGACTCTCCAGGACAAACCTCGGCCGCGTAATCCCTGAGGGATCGCGACCAGTAGCACGTGCGCACTTCCCGGATAATGGCGTCGGACGATGCATCTCTCCTTAATGCATCGGAAAACCTGGCGATCCAGAAGGTGAGATAAAACCAGAAAGTACAACTTCGGCAGATCACGCGATGCGGCAGCGATTTACATGTTTCTTCCCCGACTTCTTACTCCCCTGTGATCGCCTGATAAGCGTGAAGTGAGATCGGTTCGCGCATATTTTCTGTACGTGGGGTGACACATTCGTAACTACGCCCGCGCTGGTCGCTTGGTAAGCCGGGGCCAGCGAGGTTGCGACCGGCGGGGTGCGCGCGAAAACGAATCACTGCGAAAGAGGGTGCGTCTGTTTCTGTGTCTGTTGTGATGCCGTTTCGGGGTTATCAGAACCCGTCAAGTTGTCGTACGCGATCGGCTCCGACGCTCGATTCGCCTATGATAAGCCGGCAATTTGTCTTAAGTGGTGAGTGAGTGTTCCCGCTTTGGGAGCAGGAGGTCCCCGGTTCAAATCCGGGCGCCCCGACTGGGTAAAATCTCGCCCCTGCAACGCTCTGAGTTGCAGGCGTTTTTTGCGTTAGCCGCGCTGGGGTGAGTTTGGGGTGAGTTCCCTCCCGGCTACCCCGTTCTTACATGGTCTCTGATCTTCCTTGAGTGTGACATTACCTCCAGGAGCGTTTCCTTATCAGCCTGCTCCGCGCGAGATCGAGGGCGTTGCTGTGCGCCGTCACCGAGGCGGACCAACGCTGGGTGATTTTGGGCACAACCGTGAAACAATGCTCGAACACCTGCGTGAGCACGGTATGCACGGCGGTCCGCTGACTACCTAGTCCGTACCAGCAGGCGTCGTTGAGCGCAGCTTACCGATGAGCCAGGACACGAGCGCGATTCCAGTCACCGTGATTGTGACGAGGCTGGCGACGACCAGCGGGGCTCGACCGGCGATGCCTGGTGCTTCGAGACCCACTCGGAATCGGTCGCCAGCATATGTGTACGCCGCGGTCCCAGGCACGATTCCGATCGCGGTCGCGAGCAGCAAGGTCCGCAGTGATACCCCAGCTAGGCCGGCGACATAGTCGAGGACCCCGAACGGTGCCAGCGGAAGAACGCGGAGACGAATGAGCGTTCGAACGTCCGCGCGATCGCGGAGTTTGCGAAGCAACCTGTGCCTGCCCAGGAGGCAGTGGAGAGCCCCTTTCCCGATCGAACGTGCCAGTGTGTGGGCGGCGATTGTGCCGATCATTGCCCCTGTCCAGGCCAGAATCAGCCCCCCTGCGGTTCCGAAGAGCGCTCCGCCGAGGATGGAGAATGGGGTTGCGGGCAGACCGAGCGCGACGACCAGCGTGTACGACGTCACATACAGGGGAGCCGCCCAAGCCGTCCCCTCGGCGCGGCGGATGATCGCGATGAGGTGCTCGCGCCGGCTGAGCTCGAAGTATCCGAGCTGCCAGGCAACGATCAAGGCCAGGGCGACCGTGCCGGAGAGGATCGCCAACCGGATCACCTCATAGGTCCTGTTGACCGAGCTGGGCCTTGGATGTCCCGATTGCATGCGCTAGAGAAGCCGTAGCTGTGACGTGTCGACCTCCTCCCGTACTGCGTTTGCGCACGCGTCAGCGAACGCGAGGTGCCGAGCCGTGGGTTTCGAGACGAAGTGGGACATCGTGGTCGTTGGAGGCGCCAACTGGGACTATCTCGTTCGTGGTCCTGCACTGCCCACACCGGGAGGACCGCGATGTAGGTATGCAGCGCCGCGGTGAAGGTGAACAACTCGTCACCTGTGGAACTGTTCGCGGAGATGACTTTCAGGAAGCGCCAGGCGGGAAAAGCACGAACCAGGCCGCACGCGCGTGCCGCGCGCTCGAGCTCGCGTCGTTTCGTGTCGAGGCATGAGATCAGGCGGTGTCCGTACGTGAGACATGAGGGGGCTGCTTCAGCTCCCGTTCCGTGGTCGTCAGCGCGCACCGACTCGGCGCCGGCATCGAAGATCTGATCGCGCGGGGCATCGTGGTCCGCGTTCTGCCCTTCTTACTCGCCGTACAGCCTATCGGGAGGAGACATGCCGGAGAAGGAGACGCTGGAGCGAGCGCATGCGGATGCGCGCGAGGGCAAGGCACCGTCCACGCAGGCGGGCGAGTTCGTGCGCGAGGAAATACACCATGTTCGCGAGGGCAAGCATGGCGCGCGATCGACCAAGCAGGCCGTCGCGATCGGGCTCTCCAAGGCGCGCCGCGCCGGAGTGAAGCTCCGCCCGCCGAGAAAGAGAGCGGCATCAAAGCGGACCAGACGCCAGGCGGCGCGTGACGCAGCGACGGGACGAAGCCATACAAAGCGCGCCGTATCTCGCACACGGTCGACCGCCGTGAAAGGTGCGTTGAAGCGCGAGGGTCATTCAGCGGCCTCGCATAGTACTCTCGCTAGACAGGCGCGCTCGAGCGCACGACGTCGCACCGCTTCCCAACGCTCTGCGGCGGCGAAAAGAGCGGCGCGCACCCGAGCAAGGCACGGGCGTTAGCGGGAATCAGGCTCTCGCGGACGAAGTTCTGAGCTCTCGAATCACCCGCCCGCTGGATCAGCCGCTAGAGTTATCCCCGCTCGAAGCCGTGGCTGTCAAACCTCAACGCCGTACTGTTTTCCGTCACCGTTCGTACAACGTTGGGAGGAGCTCCATTCGGTATTAAGGCATCAATATCGAGCGTCACATTGACCTCTGAACCGACGAGTCCAGCCAAGTGCGCCAAAATCTCTTCTGCGATTCTCCCGGCATCGCGCGAAAGCCGAGTTGGGTCGAGAGATACAGTGCCGTGGAAGCGTTTGGGCGCGACTGACGGCCCAGGCTTCGGAGTAATGTCGGGACTAGTATTATTGCCGCCGGCCCCGGGCGGTCCGACGACCTTCGTTGGACCGTCGTCAGAGCCGGAGAATCGCTTTAGTTGATCCTCCGCGATCACCGGGCGCACTAGCAGGCCATTGTCACTCTCTATCGCAACGACCTCTGCATCCGCTTGCCCAATTGGCCCTCTCGCAACGACCTCTGCATCCGCTTGCCCAATTGGACCGGCTTCGTCTTTGGCAATCTCGCGTGGGGTCCGATGCCCACTCACCGGATGTGGGTCGGCTTGAGTCGCTTCTCTGGGGTTGCTCATGAACCCTCCTCGTTAGTGTGGCGCACGTCGTCGGCCGTGAAGGAGGGTCTATGATCGCGCGTGTCCGATAATGGCTACTTCTTGTTTGAATATCATAGTAGCCGATTGGATGCGGGCTCCTTGGGGATACGTGTCCCACGCCTGCCTATCCCGGCCGAACGAATCGGGAAATTCACATAGCGGCATTGAAGGCCGTCCTCCTGCTTCTTGTTTGCATCGCGGCGGGATCGGTACCTGTTCCCTACTGTGTCGAAGAAAACCACGGATACCGGATTTCTCTACGAGATGATCGAAGAGAATCGCGCCAAGAAGCGTCTCTGTTCTCTGCGAAATCAGTGCTTCCTGAAGATGCGGTTCAGCTCTCTCAAGTCCGCAATCGCCATACCGTTTGTGTCCTGCCTCGTCCGAGCCTCCCGGAATCCTTCGCAGCGGTCCTGTCGACGCTGCTCATCCAAAAAACCTCCCCATGAGCAAGCGCTACGTTGCAGTAAAGTGCATCAACGCGCACGTGACGGACGCCCGCCGGTAGTCGGGCCGCGAGGGTTTTCGCTTCAAGACCGCCGCTCTGCTTCCATGGGGGCTGCGGTTTCGTTTATGTGCCCACTCTACGCGAAGGAGAGCCGCTGCTTCTCAGGTAGGAAGTACAGAACCTTGTCGAGAAGCGACCCTAACAGAACCACGATTCCGGAGCGTCGAGCGTCCGTAGACCGTATCAGAAGCATGAAGGAATATGGCACGGTTCGTGACCCTTATGCATCCGATCGACTACACGCACAGGAGGCAAGATGCCAGGACGCAAAGGCGCACACGGCCCCGGAAAATTCGACCCGACCGGCCGCGGACACAGTCCGCGCGGATCGTCGGTCACCGACCAGAAGAGCAGTCCAGCCGACGAACGGGTGTACGCGGAGGACAAGACTCGCGTGGCCCAGAGCGAAATGGACGACAAGGATTCGTTGATCCCGAAGACGCACGGGAATCCCGCTCTCGAGGATCTCCGCCGGAGACGCGAACAGGCCGGAGAGAACAGCACGGAGAATTGAGCGGCGCGGGCAAACGCACAAGCGCGCTCTACGTAGCGCCTGCGCATACAGGAGGCAGAGATGGCTGAGGAGATTAATCTCATGAACGCAACAAACAAAACAGCTCTCGTCATCGCCCTTGTCGTCGTCGTAGTGCTTTTCCTTCTCTTCGGCGGCGGGGCGATGACAGGAGCAACGATGAGCGGCGGCATGATGGGGAGCGGGATGATGGGCGGTATCAGTTGGATGTGGGTACCCACCTTGCTTACCCTCGGCATCGGCATTCTACTCGGCTGGGCCATCTTCGGAAACAAATAAGTTGCCCGACTGGTGGAACGCGCTATCACACAATACAGGCCGCCCAACACCGCGTTGCAGTTGACGCGCTCCGTGCGCAACTGAACACGACCGTTGGGTGGACAAGCACCATTTCAGAATGAGTCGGACATTCTCTGATTCACACAATGCCAAAGAGGTTGCAGTGGCAAATTGGTGTCGGTTCAAGTATCGGTTAGATTCGGACATCATTGGACATTGCGGAGGCTGCACAGGACATTTCGCGGTCCGTCATAGTGTAATGAGGAGATCTTGTCCGAATTCCTGCCTATACTCTCAAGCCTGATGAGCGTGAGGTCGGGGGACAGTTTGGGGGTCAGTTTCTCCCGGCAAACCCCGATATTGATGTCGTGAAGGATCGGCGCCGACGCTCGATTCTCCTATGAAGTCCGGCAGATTGTCGTGATTGGTTGAGTACTTGCCCTGCTTTGGGAGCAGGCGGCTCCCGATCACGGTTCGGCAGCACTAAGAGCCAGATCTCAGTGCGAATGGCTTCACCTCACGCTCATCAAGTGAGAGGTCTCGGGAGTTGCGGGGCGCCGCCAATATCGACCGCGATGTTGCGCCACTGTCCCTGGTTGAATCGCAGCACGCTGAGCGCGCACCTCGTTGCGTGGCCGGTGAGAATCGCGATCCAGATGTGAATCGGATGTAGCGTTCCTGTCCGCTGGATCACGAAGCAGATGCCGAGCGGCAGCACGATCTGCGAGATGATCGAGATGTAGAGCGGGCTCCTGGTGTCGCCGGTTCCCTGCAGGCCGCCTGTGTATGTCAGAGCGACGGCGATGAACAGACCCGACAGGCTGAGCACGTGCAGCAGCTGGACGCCGATCTCTACGACGACGGGATCGTGCATGCCGAACACCGCCAGCAGCGGTCGCGGGAAGAACAGGAACAACGCGCCGACGATCCCCGCGCTCGCGAGTCCGATGCGCGCGGCGACGTGCACCGCTGCGGCCGCGCGATCCGGTTTGCCAGCGCCGAGGTTCTGGCCGGCGAGAGCCGCGGAGGCGCCCATAAGTCCGACCGACGTCCACGTGATGAGCGAGAAAAGCTGCGTGTAGCACACCGCGAACGCCGCCTGCGCCGCGGCGCTCTGCGCGAGCGATCCGATGAACGCCAGCATGAACACGCCGCCGATGTTCGCCGCGATTCCCTGAATTCCGGTGGGGAGTCCGAACCGGAACAGGGAGCGGATAATGGCCCAGTCCGGGCCGTAGCCGCTTCCGCGCGGGAACGACACTACCCATCCACCATTCCACAGCTTCCAGAGCGCGTAAACCGCGAGCAGTCCCGACGCGATGCACGTTCCCATCGCCGCACCCTTCGTCCCAAAAGCGGGGATGGGACCGAGACCGCGGATCAGGACAATGTTCAGCACGAGATTAAGCACCGTGAGACTGATGCCGAGCACCATCGGCGTCCGTGCGTCGCCGGCGGAACGAAGCGCGCCGCCGAGCATGAAGAAGACGAGCATCCCGCCGCTGAACACGAACATGGTCCGCAGGAATGGGAGCGCTTCCACTTTCACTTCCGGCGCCGCATTCACCAGATCGAGCAGCCATGGCGCCGCGAAGTAGCCGATCGGCGCCATCACGAAAAGCGCAATCCCGATGGCCGTCAGGAACGCCTGGTAGACCGTGCGATCCACCTTTTCATGATCGCCAGCTCCGGCGAAGCGCGCGACCAAGACACTCATACCGGTGAACAGCGACGAGATGAAGATGATGACGATGAGCCACATCTGCATGCTGACGCCTATCGCGGCGTTGGCCTTGTACCCGATCATGTTGCCGACCAGCGCCTGATCGACCATCCCCTGGAGCCCGCCGATGATGTTGGTGAGCATCGTGGGCCACGCCAGCTTCCACACCGCGGGAAGGAGCGGTCCCTCGACGATTGAGCGGTCGTAGCGCGGGCGCTCCGGCCGGGCGGCGGATGTCGGCGACGTCGCCGCGGGCGCGAGGGGCGCGGCTGCGTCGGTCAATGCGGGGTATCGCGCTTCAGGGGGTACTGCTCTTCGAGCGAGCAATCATCGCATCGACGCTCCACGGACCAGCGCCGGCGAACACGAAGTACAAATAGAGGAAGCAGTATAGTATGGCGGGCATGCCCATGTTCGTCGTCGGCCAAAACGACTGCGGGAAGTGGCCGTGAAAATAGGCCACCGCCATTTCCCCGGCCAGCACGAATGCCACCGGGCGAGTGAACAAGCCTAGCAGGATCAGCAATCCGCCGAACGTATCCAGAATGGCGGAGATTCCCAGCATCGAGATCAGCCCGAACGGTGGCATGCCCGGGGGAGGCGGTGGGAAGCCGAACAGCTTCATCGTTCCTACGGACAGATAGACCAATCCCGCAACAATGCGGAGGATGCTCAGCATCCGGCCGGTCCACGGCGATCGCGATGGCTCGAATATCGACATGTGGCTTCGCTCCAGTTTCTTACGGTATCGTGGGGCGACTCTGAGCTCTTACCTGGCAGGCTGGTGGTAAAGAATAACGACTATCTGGGCTTGAGTCGTCACCCATGCTTGAGCGGCGTCGCCGATTTCCGCGAGCACCTGGGCGTCGGTCTTGCCGGAAGACTTGAGTACGTGAAAGCTGTGATCCGCACCTTCCACCCAATGCATCTCCCAATCCGTCGTCACGCGCTTGAGAACCTCTTCCATCAGGCTCGGCGTGCAGAAGGGATCTCGCGTGCCGTTGAAGCAGATCACGGGGACTTTGATTGCTGGCAGGTGAGCGTCGCGCAGCTGATCCGGCTTGCCGGGAGGATGCAGCGGATACGCGAGCAGCAGCAGTCCATCACACTCGAATCCTTCGGCGGCGAGCATCGACGCCGCCCGGCCACCCATCGAGCGGCCGCCGATGATGAGGGTCTTCGGTCTCAGCTCCTGGCGCGCGCGCGCGACGACGGCCGCGTAGCATTCCTTGAGTCGCGGCATCGGGTCGGGACGCCCGGATTTCTTTTCCTTGTAGAGGAAATTGAACCGCACGACGCCCAGTCCGCGCTCACGCAGGGCATTCGCGATCTGAAGGATTCCGCGATCGTTCATGTTCCCGCCGGCGCCGTGGGCGCAGACGAAGACTACCCCCTGCTCCGCCCCGCCCGTCGCCGGCTCGAAAACCGCTGAGGTTTCCTCACCGCCGACCGGGACTCGCCACTCACCGCCCGCCCGCTGCCGTTCGCGCTCAGACATTATTTCAAACTTATCATCCGCTCGTGATGCGCGTGATTCTTGCGCTCACCCGGCCTTTATGCGACGCAATTTCCTCCGGATTTATTTGCTTGGCACGGCCGCTCTTGCGGCCGCCTGCGGGTCGCCGGCCCGCCTGCCGGTTTCCGCCGAGACGGGTGTCCATCCGGTCATCCCACCGCCAAAAGAGTCGTTGATTCCGGTCATCAACGTCGTGAAGGCGAAGCCCTGGGCG
>JADGQV010000076.1 GCA_017881465.1 Gemmatimonadaceae bacterium | reverse complement strand
GTCGCCTGTCCCCTCTCGAAACGAAGCAGTCCCGACGTCAACCGATCGATCTGCATGTCAGGATCACGCTCGATCAATCCGACGACCTCTATCGGCTCAGCGCCGAACAGCCACCGCGAAATTGTTATCGGATAGCAGCCCACGTCCATCAGCGCGCCGCCGCCCCACTCCACACGACTGCGGATGTCGCCGGGATCGCGCCGATAGTAGCTGAAATGACCCGCGATCAGGCGCATCTCGCCGATCCTTCCGGACGCGATTATCTCTCTCACTTTGTGCCACTGCGGATGCGTTCGGACCATGAACGCCTCGCCGATTTGGACCCCGGTCCTGTCGCGAGCCTCGAGCAGATCGAGCGCTTCCCGCGCTGTCAATGCAATTGGCTTCTCGCACAGCACGTGCTTGCCCTGCTCGGCCGCGCGAATTGACCACGGCACGTGCAGATGATTCGGCAAGGGATTGTAGATCGCCTCGATGTCGGGATCGTCGATCAGTTCCTGATACGAGCCGTACGCCCGGGGAATGCCCAAGCGGTTCGCGGCTGCCCGCGCCTTTGCAATATCCCGCGATGCAATGGCGACCACCTGTGCCAGCGCGCTTCCGCGCATCCCGGGAATGACTTTCTCCAGCGCGATGTTGGCGGCGCCGAGTATCCCCCAGCGAACGGGGGCGATTCGCTCGTCGGTCACTTCGCTTCGATGACTTCGACTCTGGCGGGAACCATCCGCGGACGCATGGATCTCGAGCTAAAGATTTGCACCATGGCACTTCTTGAACTTCTTCCCCGACCCGCAAGGACAAGGGTCATTCCGCCCAACATTGCCCCAGTCTGCCGAGCCGCCGGGCACACCAGGCACGCCGAGACTCGTTCGGGCCGCCATCGCTTTGCTTAGCGAGGAGCTCCTTCCTCCGACGTGCACCGTCGGCTCGGGACGCACGGTGGTTCCCCTCTTCGGGGCCTCGGCCGGCGCGATGTCGAGCGTCGCATCGGTTCCTTCGCCACCGTCGGCGCCGACCTCCTCCATGACTCCGAGCGCGTTGAATTCCTTCCTGCGCTGCCTCGGAGCGCGCTCCTCCCCATTCCCATCCAGATCCGGACCGCTCAGAAGCATCGGCGGGGGCGGCGACTGCCGCTCCTCGAACGTGATCTGCGCCCGCAGGAATCTCTCGGTGAACGTGTTCTGGATGTCGTCCATCAGATCCACGAACATGCTGTACGCCTCGTGCTTGTACTCGATGAGCGGATCCTTCTGGCCCCACGAGCGGTAGCCGATCGCGTTGCGAAGCTGGTCCAGGTCGTAAAGGTGGTCCTTCCACTTTTCGTCGAGTACGTGCAGCATGACGATCGCGAGCAGCTGGCCGGAGTACTCGCCGAGACTCACCAGCTTGTCGTCGAACGCCTTGCGGCCTGCTTCGACCGCCCGCAGCCTCGCATCTTCTTCGCTGCCCGGAAGGGATCCATCCTCGAAGCCGGGAACTACCAGCATGTAGTGCATCAGGAGATCCTGACGCACCAGCGCGAAGTCCCATTCTTCCTGCGAGTCGAACTCGCCAAGCATGTTCTCGACGCGCTTCGCGACGCCCTTCTCGATCATCTTCTCCGCTTCGGCCTTCAGCTCTTCCCCGCCCTCTAGCGCGAACGACCGCAGCGAGTAGATCACCTCGCGCTGCTGATTCATCACGTCGTCGTATTCCAACAGCCGCTTGCGTGACTGGAAGTTCTGGAGCTCGACGCGCTTCTGGGCCTGCTCGATCGAGCGGGTGATGAGCGAGTGCGTGAGCATCTCGCCCTCTTCCGCGCCCATGCGGTCCATCAGCTTGGCGATGCGGTCTGAGCCGAAAAGACGCATGAGGTCGTCTTCGAGCGACAGGAAGAACTGCGACGCGCCCGGATCTCCCTGGCGACCGGCACGGCCGCGGAGCTGACGATCGATGCGGCGCGACTCGTGCCGCTCGGAGCCGATGATGTGCAGGCCGCCGCACTCGACCACATCCACGAGCTGGTTCTCCGCATCCTTGCGCTGAGACGGCTTCGATTCGATGACGCCGGGCCCGAGCTTAATGTCGGTTCCGCGGCCCGCCATGTTGGTCGCAATCGTGACACCGCCGGGCTGGCCCGCACCCGCGACGATCTCCGCTTCCCGCTGGTGATACTTGGCGTTGAGGACGTTGTGGGGAATCCCCGCGCGCTTGAACATGCGCGCCAGCGTCTCCGACACTTCGACGCTCACCGTTCCCACGAGCACCGGGAAGCCAAGCGCGTGCAGGCGCTGCGTCTCCTCGAGGATCGCGTTGTACTTCTCGCGGCGCGTCTTGTAGACGAGGTCCTGCCTGTCGTCGCGGATGACCGGCCGGTTGGTCGGGATCACCGAGACGCCGAGCTTGTAGATCTGGTGGAACTCCGTCTCTTCGGTCTCGGCGGTACCGGTCATTCCCGACAGCTTCTCGTAGAGGCGGAAGTAGTTCTGGATGGTGATCGTGGCGAGCGTCTGCGTCTCGCCCTTCACCTGCACGCCTTCCTTCGCCTCGACCGCCTGATGCAGCCCCTCCGACCACCGCCGTCCGTGCATCGTGCGCCCGGTGAACTCGTCGACGATCAGCACCTGCCCTTCCTGCACGACGTAGTTCACGTCGCGCTCGAACAGCGCGTGCGCGCGTAGCAGCTGGTGGACGATGTTCAGCCGCTCGCTCTTGGCCGCGTAATCGCGATTCAGCGTGTTGCGCGCCTCGAGCTTCTCGGCGGGCGTCATGTCCGGATTGTGATCTATCGCGTGCACTTCCAGCGACAGATCGGGCAGGACGAACTGGTCGTGGGCCTCTGGCGACATGAAATCGACGCCGGCGTCGGTGAGGTGAACCGTGTGTCCCTTCTCGTCCAGGACGAACAGCAGATCCTCCTCGATGTCCCGGTACTGCTGCTTGCTCGATGGCAGCCGCCGGTCGGCGATGTGCTGCAGCTCCATTTTCAGGACGAGCTGCTTGGCGCCCGTTTCCTGAAACACCTTCAGCAGCCGCTTGTTCTTCGGTCCGCCCAGCTGCGCCTTGTAGAGATCGAGCGCGGCCTCGTCGTTGTCCTTCGCTTCAAACGCCTTCTCACCCGCTGCGACGAGCGCGTTGACGAGATCCGACTGCCGCCTCACCAGCCGCGCCACCGCCGCGTTGTGCTCCGCATACTCTGCGTCGCTCTCATTTCCGACCGGACCCGAGATGATGAGCGGTGTCCGAGCTTCGTCGACGAGCACCGAATCCACTTCGTCGACGATCGCGTAGACGTGGCTCCGTTGGGCGCGGTGCTCCAGCGACTGCACCATGTTGTCGCGCAGGTAGTCGAAGCCGAACTCGTTGTTGGTGCCGTAGGTGATATCGCACTCGTAGGCCGCGCGACGCTGCATCGTCCCCGGCTCCGTATCGTCGATGCAGCCGACGGTGAGCCCGAGGTACTTGTAGACGTGTCCCATCCACTCCGAGTCGCGGCGGGCGAGATAGGAGTTGACGGTGATCAGGTGCGACCCGCTGCCGGGCAGCGCGTTGAGATAGAGCGGCAGCGTGGCGACGAGCGTCTTTCCTTCACCGGTCGCCATCTCCGCGATGCGCCCCTGGTGCAGCTGGATGCCACCCATCAGCTGCACGTCGTAGGGCACCATGTTCCAATCCATCTCCTGCCCGGTGACCGTGACTTTGGTCCCGAGCAACCGGCGCGCCGCCTCACGAACGGTCGCGAACGCCTCGGGAAGGAGCTCGTCCAGCACCTCGGCGATCGCGGTGCGAAGCTCGGCTTCCGCCCCTCCGCGGCCATCGATGCCGCTCAGCTCGTTGTCTATCTCCTCGCGCGCGGCCGGGTCCGCCATGACCCGCTTCTTCTCCCTCAGCTCCGCGATCCGCGCCTCGATGGCACTCGAGCGCTCGCGGATGCGCGCGCGGAACTTCTCGGTCTGGCCGCGAAGCTCGTCCTCGGGGATGGTCTGGAGGCGGGCGTATTGCTCGTTGACCTCGTCGACGATCGGTTGAACGCGCTTGCGCTCCCGGTCGTGGCGAGTTCCGAACACACCGCTCAGCATCCCTGTCAACATTTACCGATCTTCCTCAGGCGGAGCCGCTCCGCCTCAACGATAGAGCCCGCGGACGTCGATGAAGCGTTCGACGCTCTCGGGCACGAGTCCCTTGATTGATTTTCCAGCACGCCGGCGCTCCCTGACCTCCGTCGACGACACATCGACGCGCCGTGTCGAAACCGTCAGCACGCCCGGCGCGATCGGATCGACCCGGGACCCTGACGCATCGGCTCTGCGCACCACCGCGAGAGTCGCCAGCTCGCGGATGCGCGCCGGATTCCGCCACTGCTCGAAGCCAGCGAGTACATCCTCCCCCAACAGGAGAAAGAGCTGCGCAGCCGGGTTTCTCTCCGACAAGTGCTCCAACGTGTCAACCGTGAAAGATAACCCCTTACGGTTGATTTCTGCGTCATCGACGACGTAGTTGGCGTCGTCGGCGACTGCCAGGCGAACCATCTCCAGGCGGTCCTGTCCGGAGGCCACCGGAGGCGTGCCGATCTTGAATGGCTGGGCGCCGGCCGGAACGAAAATCAGCCGATCGAGCTTAAGCGCTTCGCGCGCATCGGTGGCCATCAGCAGGTGGCCGACGTGGGGAGGATCGAACGTGCCCCCAAAAACCCCAATGCGCACGGACTAGGTCGCCGGCGTCGCCGGCGTCGTGGGTGCGGGACCGCATTCCTTGAGGATTTCGCGGTCGTTCAGATATGCCTTCCGCATCGCATCGCACAGCTCGCGCGCGTCCTCGGTGTACCTGATCGCCCGATAAGCCTCCAGCAGCCTCAGGTACGCATCCCTGGTTTTCCTGGCGTTCGGATGCAGCCGGATCACGTCCTTGAAGTAGATGATCGCTGAATCGTACGCCTTCCGCTTGAGATAGAGATAACCCGTGTCGTAGTCCTTTTCCGCGAACCACTCGTCCAGCTTGTCGAGCTCTTTCTTGGCGAGCGGACCAAACGGTGAATCGGGAAAGCTCGTGAGAAGCGACTCAAATGCCGTTTGCGCGTTCTTGCCGTAGGTCGGGTCCAGCTGCGGAAGCCGCCATTCGCGCTCGTACGCAAGCCCGGACAGATAAAACGCATCGTCTACCAGCGTGTCCTGCGGGAACGCATCGATGAGGCGATTGTAGGTTCCCGCCGCGAGCAGGTACTCTGCGTTCTTCGCCTGCGACTGCGCCATATAGTAGTACGCGAGCGGAAGCCGCGGATCGCGGGCGGAGAGATCGAGCGTCAGCTGCTCGAACGCCTTCGCCGCGTTGTCGTAGTGGCGCGCCTTGTACTCGGCGAGCGCTACCTGATACAGCTTGTCGGCTGAAGGGTAGCTCTTCGGATTGAATGGGGGCTTGCACGCCAGAGGTGCCGCGAGCAGCAGGGCCAGCAATAATGATCTTGGCTTGAACATCCGTATGATTTTACCCTCGGCGGCCGAGCATATTCATGCGGATGGGCGTCCGATCGAATGGTACTGCACGCCCAGCTCCCGCATCTTCTCGACGTCGTAAAGATTTCTGCCATCGACGATGACCGGTTGTTTGAGCGTGCGCTTCACCCGCTCGAAATCCGGATTTCGGTACTCGTTCCAGTCCGTGACCACTACCAGCGCGTCCGCACCCGCAAGCGCCTCATAGTTAGTCTCCGCGTAATCTATTCGGTTGCCAAACAAAGCTCGTGCGTGATCGAGGGCGGCCGGGTCGTGCGCACAGACCGCAGCGCCTTCTTTGAGCAGAGCGTCGATCAGGGTGAGCGACGGCGCCTCGCGCATGTCGTCCGTCCCAGGCTTGAAGGCCAGGCCCCAAAGCGCTATCCGGCGGCCGGACAGCGTGTCTCCGAGCGCTCGTTTCACCTTCTCGACCAACACCTTTTTCTGTCGTTCATTTGCCGATTCGACCGCGGCCAGAACTTGCAACGGCGAGCCACATTCTATCGCCGTCCGCACCAATGCTTTCACGTCCTTTGGAAAGCAGGATCCGCCGTACCCAGGGCCCGCAAACAGGAACGACTGACCGATGCGTGAATCTGTTCCCATTCCTTTTCTAACCAGGTCAACACTCGCTCCGAGCTTTTCGCACAAATTGGCGAGCTCGTTCATGAAGGAGATACGCGTCGCCAGCATTCCATTGGCCGCGTACTTCGTCATTTCGGCCGACGCGATGTCCATCACGAGAATGGGCTTGCCAGTTCGGACAAACGGCGCGTAAAGGTCGGTCATTACCCGACGGGCCTGCTCGCTCTCAATACCAAGAACGACTCGGTCAGGCCGCATGAAATCCTCAACCGCGGCGCCTTCTTTCAGGAACTCCGGGTTGCTGCAGATATGGAAGGGGAATTTTGCCTCCTTCGCGATTTCGGCGGCCACCTTTGTCGCGCTGCCCACCGGTACGGTCGATTTGGTCACGACCACCATCTCACGAGTCATGTACCGCCCGATCAGCGCCGCGACCTGCAACACATACTTCAGGTCGGCGGACCCATCTTCGCCAGGCGGCGTCCCCACCGCGATGAACACGACTTCTGCCGGCGCGATTGCTTCCTGCAAATTCGTGGTGAACGTCAGTCTGGACTCGGCCTGATTGCGTTCGACGATGGATTCGAGCCCGGGCTCGTAAATCGGCAGGATGTTCTGCCTGAGGCCATCAATTTTCCTGGCATCAATATCAGCGCAGCAGACGCTATTGCCTGTCTCAGCCAGACATGCGCCTACGACGAGGCCAACGTAGCCGGTGCCAATTACCGATATGTTCATAGGACCAGGGGTGAGTTAGCTGCAGCGCAATCGCGCTAAGCGATCGCGTACGCGCTGGGCGAAGCGAGAGAAACGATTCGGCCCTTCCCCTTCGCCAGCTTGGCCGTGGCGTTTCTGGTGTCGACGACCACTCTCGCCAGATTGACCACGCGCTGGTAATCCACGCTGGAGTGGTCCGTAACGATCACTACCGCGTCGGCCCTCGTTAGCTCGTCATCGGTGAGCGGCACGCTCGAGTGCTCGTGTCCGTCCTCACGGTACTTCGAAACGTAGGGGTCGTGGTAAAACACCTTCGCTCCCTGCTGCTCCAGCAGCCGGATGACATCTAGCGCGGGACTCTCTCTCATGTCGTCGATGTCTTTCTTGTAGGCGACGCCAAGCACCAGAATGCGGCTCCCATTGACCGCCTTCTTCTCCTCGTTGAGCGCCTGCGTGACCTTTCTCACCACCACCGCGGGCATCTCGCTGTTGATCTCGCTCGCGAGATCGATGAAACGCGTCTTGTAGTTGAGCGTTCTCATCTTCCAGGCCAGATAGTGAGGATCGAGCGGGATGCAGTGTCCGCCGATTCCCGGGCCCGGCGTGAATTTCATGAAGCCGAACGGCTTCGTCGCCGCGGCGTCGATCACTTCCCAGACGTTGACGCCGAGCTTGTCGCAGACGATCGCCATCTCGTTCACGAGCCCGATGTTCACAGAGCGGAATGTGTTCTCGAGCAGCTTCACCAGCTCAGCGGTCTCGGTGCTGGAGACGGGAACCATCGTGTCGAGGCAGGTAGCGTAAAGAGCAGTCGCAACCTCGGTGCACGCCGGCGTGATGCCGCCGACGATCTTCGGAGTGTTCTTGGTGTTCCAGATCGGATTGCCTGGATCAACACGCTCGGGACTGAACGCGAGAAACACGTCCTCGCCGACGATGAGGCCCGCCGCCTCGAGCTTCGGCTGGAGCAGCTCGCGCGTCGTCCCGGGATAGGTTGTGCTCTCGAGGACAACCACCACGCCGGGCCGGCAGTTTCGTCCGATGGCATCGGCCGCGGCAATCACGAAACCCATGTCGGGATCGCGCGTCTTGGCGAGCGGCGTCGGAACCGCGATCGAGATCGTGTCCATCTCCTGCATCCGCGCCTCGTCGGTCGTCGCCTCGAACTTCCCTGCTTTAACCAGCCGCGCCAGCTCCGCGCTCGGCACATCCTGGATGTGCGACTTGCCGGCCATGAGCTGGCCGACGACCCTCTCGCTCACGTCGTAGCCGATCACCTTGAAGCCGGCCCTGGCAAACTCGAGCGCCAGCGGCAGCCCGACGTATCCCAGGCCCACCACGCCAATGCACGCGCTTCTGTTCTCGATCTTCGCCAGGAGCTGATCTTTTAGTTGCACTTGTGGCTCTGTCGGTGAGTGTGTCTGATTGTCAGCGGCCGTAGAATCCGCGCACGGCTTCTATGACTTCGTCCAGCTGCGGCTGCTTCAGCTCGGGGTAAACCGGAATCGATATCACTTCCTGCGTCGCCTTCTCGCTCTCGGGGAACGCGCCCCTCTTGTAACTGAGATACTCGAAGCACGGCTGAAGGTGCAGCGAGAGCGGATAGTAAACCGCGGATCCGATCTGCTTGTCCTTGAGATGCGACTGGAGCGCGTCACGGTGGGCTACGCGCAGCGTGTACTGATTGTAGATCGACTCGTTGGCCGGATCTATCGTCGGCGTGCGCACATCGTCCAGATCAGCAAACGCAGCGTTGTAGTAAGCCGCATTCTTGCGCCTCGCGGCGCTCCACGAAGCGAGATTGACCAGCTTCGCAGACAGCACCGCGGCCTGCAGCGCGTCGAGCCGGCTGTTGTAGCCGACTTCCTCGTGGTAGTACGTCTTCATCCCGCCGTGCACGCGCAGCCGGCGGATGCGAGTCGCGATTTCGTCGCTCTGCGTGACGACCATTCCACCGTCCCCATATCCGCCCAGGTTCTTGGACGGAAAAAAGCTGAACGTGCCGACCGTCGCCGCTTCGCCCGCCATCACCCACTTCTCGTCGATCTTCCGGCGCGCGCCGATCGACTGCGCCGCGTCCTCGACGACGGGAAGACTGCCGGCCGCATCCATTATCGCTTCGATCGGCGCCATCTGGCCAAACAGATCCACCGCGATCACCGCTTTCGTCGAAGGCTCGATCGCGGCCGCGAGGGCTACGGTCGAGATGTTGAACGTGTCGGGATCGATGTCCGCGAAGACCGGACGAGCGCCGACGTTGTGAACGGCGCCCGCGGTTGCAAAAAAGGTGAACGGTGTGGTCAGAACTTCGTCGCCGCGCCCGATGTCGAGCGCGCGGAGAGCAAGCAGAATTGCGTCGGTGCCATTCGCGCACCCGATCGCGTGCGTGGTGTGCGAGAGCAGCGCGACTTCGCGCTCGAGCCGCTCGACGGGCTCGCCCAGGATGAATGCCTGCTCGTCGATGACCTTCGTCATCGCGTTCACGACGGAATCGCGAATGGTCGCGTGCTGGGCTTTCAGATCAAGAAGTGGTACGGCCATTTATCCGCGGTCCGGGATCAGGATCAACGTAGGAAGCTGTTAAAGATAAGCGCTTCTGGCTCACACTTGCGCCCGAAGAGGGAGAGCTACCTCCCTCCCCGTCCTGGCCGACTCGTAGATGCCAAGGATCAATTCGAGCGACTTTCTGCCGGCCCGTCCGTCGGTGTCGGGCTTCGCCTCGCCTCTCAGCACCGCCAGGACATTTCGGTAATAGCCCTGGTGACCCAGACCGTACACGTTCGGCGGATTGGTGTCGGCAGCGGCGATCTGCTTGTCATCGTCGTCGTAATCGGCGAACTGCCAGTACTCGATCTTGTTCACCGCGGTGCCGCCGATCTTGGCCGAGCCCTTCTCGCCGAGGATCGTGATCGAGCCCTCGAGATTGCGCGGATACGCCAGCATCGTGACCTGGATCGTACCCAGCGCCCCCGACCGGAACTTGAGAATCGCGACGCCCGAGTCCTCGGTCTCGATGCGGCGAGCGAGTGTCGCCGTCTTCGCCATCACGCTTTCGACGGGGCCCATCAGCCACTGAATCAGATCCACATAGTGCGAGGCCTGGTTCATGAACGCACCGCCGTCGAACTCCCACGTCCCGCGCCATGGCGCCTGGTCGTAGTATTCCTGCGGGCGCGCCCAGTAAACGGTGCAGCTCGCCATATAGATGCGGCCGAAGCGATTCCGGTCGACGGCGCGCTTGAGCAGCTGCACCGGCGGATTGAGCCTGTTCTGCTTTACGACGAACAGCTGCACCCCCGCCTTGTCGCACGCATGCACGAGCGCGTCGGCGCCGGTAAGGGAGATCGCCATCGGCTTCTCCATCACCACGTGCCTGCCAGCGACCGCCGCCGCGACCCCCTGCTCCGCATGCAGCCCCGACGGAGTCGCGATCGTGACGACATCCGCCTTGCTCTCCTTCAGCATTTTTTCGTACGACGTATAATGCGGGACCCTCCATTGCGCCCCGGCCTGCGCCGCGCGCTCCGGATCGGTGTCGCACACTGCCGCCAGCTCGAGCCCATCGATGTGGTCAATCGCCTCGAAATGGTTCTTGCTGATTCGTCCGCACCCGACGAGCGCTACGCGAAACGTCTTCTCGGAGCTCACTTAGGAGACTCTCCTCAGTTGATCGCCTTCCTGCCGGTATCGCGTGCCGCACACTTTGCACGCCTCGGGATTCTTGTCCGCAAGCCGCTCGCCGCACTGGCACATCCACCCCACTCTACGGGCCGGCACTCCGACCATCAGCGCGTAGGCGGGAACGTTCTTCGTGATCACACTTCCGGCGCCGATGAACGCGTACTCCTCGAGCGTAACGCCGCACACGATCGTGGCGTTGGCGCCAATCGTCGCCCCTCGGCGCACCAGAGTGCGCTTGTACTCGTTCTTCCGGGACACATGGCTGCGGGGATTGACGACGTTCGTGAAAACCATCGACGGCCCGCAAAACACATCGTCCTCCATCTCCACGCCCTCGTACACCGATACGTTGTTCTGAATCTTGACGTTGTTTCCGATCCTGACGCCGTTCATCACCACGACGTTCTGTCCGAGCGAGCACCGCTCTCCGATCACGGCGCCGCCGAGCACGTGGCAGAAATGCCAGATCTTCGTATCAGAGCCGATCTGCGCGCCCTCGTCGACGTAGGCAGATTCGTGAATGAAAGGCTTTGCCATTTAGACGCCCGCTTCCTTTGGAATGCGCGCGTGCCACTCCTGCAGCGAGAGAACCGACGGCGCGCGGGAGCGTAGCGACAGGATTGCGTCGCACGCGGCATTGGCGGCGGAAAGGGTGGTCGTGTAGGCAACGTGGTTCGCGATCGCCGCCTGGCGCATCGTGTAGTCGTCGCGCTGCGATTCCTTGCCGAGCGGCGTGTTGATCAGGAGCTGCACATCGCCGTTCAGCATCATGTCGATGCCGTTCGGGCGGCCCTCGTGAATCTTGAGCACGGTCTCGACGAGAATGCCGCGTCCACGCAGATGCTTAGCCGTCCCCCCCGTTGCGAACAGCTTGAATCCCATTTCCTGAAACCGTCTTGCGATTGGCGTCACCCCGCGCTTGTCGGAGTCGTTCACCGTAATGAAGAGCGCGCCCTC
>JADGQV010000023.1 GCA_017881465.1 Gemmatimonadaceae bacterium | reverse complement strand
GCCGCAGTTCTTCTTCAGAACGACCGATGTGACTGGAAGCGTTGAGCTTCCTGAAGGGATGGAGATGGTGATGCCAGGGGACAACGTTCAGATGACGATTGAGCTCATCACTCCGATCGCCATGGACGAAGGACTTCGCTTCGCCATCAGAGAGGGCGGCCGCACCGTTGGTGCAGGCGTCGTAACCAAGATCTTGAATTAATAGCGCAACACTTCTCAAGAGACACGAGAGAAAGTCATGGCAGGAAGAATTCGAATTCGGCTCAAGGCGTTCGACCACGCGGTCATCGATCAGGCTGCAGCGGACATTGTTCGCACGGCCGAGAAGACTGGCGCGCAGGTAAGTGGTCCGATTCCTTTGCCGACAAAGACGAAGCTCTGGACCGTGCTCCGTTCGCCGCACGTCGACAAGAAGTCGCGTGAGCAGTTCCAGCTCAAGACGCACAAGCGGTTGATCGATATCCTCGACTCGCGCGCAGCGACCGTGGACGCTCTCACCAAGCTCGATCTTCCCGCCGGCGTCGACGTCGAGATCAAGGTCGAGTAGTCGGCGGCCTGGACCTATAGAGGATTAAATGATCGGTATCATCGGCAGGAAGCTGGGGATGACCCAGATCTTCAATGAAGAGGGACAGCAGATTCCTTGCACCGTGGTGGAGGCAACTCCCAACTCGGTGATCAAGGTTCTGAAAAAGGACCAGGTCGGGTTCGACTCCGTCGAGCTCGGCTTCGGTGAGCAGCGTCACGCCCGCGAGTCGAAGAAAGGCGAGCGCACTCCGCGCGGCCGTCGCGCCCACAAGGCCGTCATCGGCCACGCGGCAAAGGCGGGTGTAACCATTGCGCCCGAGGTTCTCCGCAGCTTCCGTCTCGACGACGCGCAGCTGAAGGAGAACAGGAAAGAGATTCCCACTTACAACCTTGGCGACAAGGTGACGGTAGAGATCTTCACTCCCGGCGAGACGGTGAAAGTGACGGGAACTTCGAAAGGCCGCGGCTTTCAGGGCGTCGTAAAACGCTACGGATTCCATGGCGGTCCCAACACGCACGGCAACACCAAGCACCGTCGTCCCGGCTCCATCGGACCCGGCACCGATCCGTCGCGTGTCATCAAGGGCAAGAAGATGCCCGGGCACTACGGCGCCGAGCGGCACACACAGACGCACCTTCGCATCGAGCGCGTGGACGTGGCTCGCAATCTCCTTTACATCCGCGGCTCCGTGGCCGGTCCCACCAACGGGATCGTGCTCGTGAAGAAGCAGGGCTAATCATGGCAGAGACTACGAATCCCAGTCTGAAGGCAGCCGCGTACACCGCTGGCGGAACCGAGCGCGAGCGCGTGGACCTTCCGGGCGACCTGTTCGACGGCACCATCAACATGCCGGTGATGCACCAGGCCGTTAAGGCGTATTTGGCGAACCAGCGTCTCGGGCTCGCGTACACCAAGACGCGCGGTCTCGTGACCGGTGGCAACCAGAAGCCGTGGAAGCAGAAGGGAACCGGACGCGCCCGTCAGGGCTCGCGCCGCGCTCCGCATTTCGTCGGTGGCGGCACAGTGTTCGGTCCGACCGGCCGCAAGTACAACCAGACCGTTCCGCGCCAGATCCGTGCACTCGCCCGCAAGAGCGCGCTCAACGCGCGCGCGCGTGAGGATGCGCTGATCGTGATCGACAACTTCAACTACGAGTCGCCGAGCACCAAGCAGATGGTCTCGCTCCTCGGGGCACTCGGCGTGACGGACAAGAAGATACTGATTCTTACGGACGGCCTTAAGCCCAACGTTTTCCTGAGCGGGCGCAACCTGCAGCGGACCCACGTGATGCCGTACGCCGATGTCTCGACGTACCACATCCTCTGGTCCGATGTCGTGCTCGTCGAATCCAACGCGCTTGGCTACGAGCTCGCCGCGGTAGAAGAGAAGCCACGTACAGCGCGTTCGAAGCCTGAGAGCAAGTCTCGCGGAGCGGAGAAGGCGGAACGCAAGACGGCGAAGGCTGCAACCAAGAACTCCAACGCCCACAAGACGGCGAGAAAGGCTGCGAAGGCCGCGGGCAAGTCCGCGAAGCCAAAGGCGAAGAGCGCAAAGAAGCCGGCCGCCAAGAAATCCGCCGGCAAAAAGAAGAAGGGTAAGTAACCCATGCCGACACTGACCCGCACCATCATCACACCGATCGTCACCGAGCAGACCTCGTCGGCGTATCAGGATCGTGGTGAGTACACGTTTCGCGTGCACCCGAAAGCGACGAAGACCCACATCAGAAAAGCGATCGAAGAGCTCTTCAACGTGACGGTCACCGGCGTCTGGACCTCGAACCATCGCGGCAAGGATCGTCGCGTGGGACAGGTCATCGGACGCCGTCCACATTGGAAAAAGGCGATTGTGACTCTGAAGGCTGGAGACTCAATCGACATCTTCGAGGCATAAGAAATGGCCGTTCGTCAATTCAAGCCAGTAACCCCGAGCTCGCGCTCCCGCTCGGTCCCCGATTTCTCGGAGATCACGCGGACCACGGGTGAGAAGTCGCTGATGGAGCCGCTCACAAGGAGCGGCGGCCGCGACAATCACGGGCACATCGCCATGCGCCGCATCGGTGGCGGTCACAAGCGCATGTACCGCATCATCGATTTCAAGCGCAACAAGTTTGGTATGCAGGCGACTGTGCGTGAGATCGAATACGATCCCAATCGCACCGCGCGCATCGCGCTGGTCGAGTACGAGGATGGCGAGAAGCGCTACATCCTGCACCCGAAGGGACTCACCGTTGGGGACAAGATCGTCTCCGGCAAGGGCTCAGACAGCCGTGTCGGCAACGCGCTTCCACTCCGTGAGATTCCGCTCGGCACCGACGTGCACAACGTCGAGCTGAAGCCGGGCGCGGGCGGAAAGATGGCGCGGGCGGCCGGAACTTCGCTCGAGGTCGTGGCCAAGGAAGGCGAGTACGTCACGCTCCGAATGGCCTCTACCGAGATGCGCATGGTGCACGGCGACTGCCTGGGGACTGTCGGCACGGTCGGGAACGCCGAGCACGAGCTGCTGTCACACGGCAAGGCTGGAAAGAGCCGCTGGCTCGGAAAGCGTCCCAAGGTCCGTGGTGAAGTCATGAACCCGGTCGATCACCCGCACGGTGGTCGTACGCGCGGCGGCCGCAACGTCGTGGACAAGTGGGGCAACAAGGAAGGCGTCAAGACGCGCAACAAGAAGAAGCCATCGCAGCGCCTGATCGTCCGCGGACGCAAGCGCGGCAAAGCAACTCAGTAGCAAGCAACCAATTCTGGGAATCGGATATGGCGAGAAGTGTAAAGAAGGGTCCATACGTCCAAGACGCGTTGATGACGAAAGTCTCGACGATGAACAGCAAGAACGAGAAGAGAGTGATCAAGACGTGGGGGAGGTCGAGCACGATCATCCCCGACTTCGTCGGTCACACCTTCGCGGTTCACAACGGCAACAAGTTCATCCCGGTCTACGTGACGGAGAACATGGTCGGCCACAAGCTCGGTGAGTTCTCGCCGACTCGTCTCTTCCGCGGCCATACCGGCGCGGTGAAGGCGACGGACAAGAAGGCTGGCGGAGTTCCGACGTCCGGCGGCGCTCCGGCGTCCGCGCCTCCGGCCAAGGGGCAGGCGGGGAACAAGTGAGCGAGAGATCGAGGGTCCGCGCGGCGCGTCACGCCGCCGAGAGGAAAGGAGTGTCGAGCGCCATCCAGCGCACGACGCGCCAGTCGCCGTACAAGATGCGCCTCGTCATCGATCAGATCCGCGGCAAGGATGTGAACGAAGCGCTCGGCCTTCTCCGCTTCTCCAAGAAACTTGCGGCGAAGCAGATCGAGAAAGTTCTCAACTCCGCGGTCGCGAATGCCGAGTTCAAGTCCAGAGAAGGAAACGAGCCGGTCGACGTGGACACGCTTTATATCAGTCACGCGATCGTGAACGAGGGCCCCGCGCTTCGCCGCTTCATGCCGGCGGCGCAGGGCCGCGCCACTCCGATCAGAAAGAGAACCAGTCACGTCGAGATCATCCTCGACGCCCGTGAAGAGAAGAAGGGGAATCGTTAATGGGACAGAAAACACATCCGATCGGCTTCCGCCTCGGCATCTCCAAGACCTGGAGATCGCAGTGGTACGCGAACCGCGACTTTCCGGCGCTGCTCCGTGAAGACGAGCTCCTTCGCAAGTATCTGAAGGCGCGGCTCGGGCACGCGGCGATCGCCGACATCCGCATCGAGCGGAAGCCGGGCAAGGTCGTCGTCACGATCCACACCGGCCGTCCGGGCGTCGTCATCGGTAAGAAGGGCGCCGAAGTCGACCAGCTCCGCGACGAGCTCACCAGGCTCTCCGGGAAGGAAGTCGGGATCAACGTCGAAGAGATCAAGCGTCCGGAGCTCGATGCGCAGCTCGTCGCCGACAACATCGCGAACCAGCTGGCGCAGCGCATCTCGTTCCGTCGCGCCATGAAGCGCGCGGTGCAGAGCGCGATGCGCATGGGTGCGGGCGGGATCAAGATCAAGTGCGGCGGCCGTCTCGGCGGCGCCGAGATCGCGCGCGTCGAGGGATATCACGAGGGTCGTGTGCCTCTCCATACGCTGCGTGCGGACATCGACTACGCGACGTCCACCGCGAAGACCACCTTCGGCACCATCGGTGTGAAGGTCTGGATCTTCAAGGGCGAGATCGTTGAAGATCGCCGCGGCAAGACTTACTCGACTGGCGTCTAAGGAGATCTAAAGGTGCTTAGTCCCAAGCGCGTAAAGTTCAGAAAGAGGTTCAAGGGCCGGACGAAAGGGATTGCCACGCGTGGCAACGAAGTCTCGTTCGGGCACTACGGCCTGAAGGCGCTCGAGCCGGGTTGGGTTTCCAACCGCCAGATCGAAGCGGCGCGTGTCGCACTGACGCGCCACATCAAGCGCGGCGGCAAGGTCTGGATCAGGATTTTCCCGGACAAGCCGATCACCAAGAAGCCGGCCGAGACCCGCATGGGTAAGGGAAAGGGCTCACCGGAGGGATGGGTGGCGGTAGTGAAGCCGGGCAGAGTGATGTTCGAGCTCGAGGGCGTGACGCCCGAGATCGGACGCAAGGCGATGGCGTTAGCCGCCGCCAAGATCGGATTGAAGTCGAAGTTCGTGACACGTGAGGAGGCGCACACGGATGCTAGCTAAGGACATTCGCGAGATGAGCGAGGGGGACATCAACTCCCGCATCGCCGACCTGGAGAGGGAGAGATTCAACCTCCGCCTCGCGTCCGGCACGCGCACTCTCGACGACCCGCTTCGGCTGCGGGTGATTCGGAAGGACGTGGCGCGGCTCAAGACCGTGCTTAATGAGAAGATCATTGGTATCGCCGAGGCAAAGGAGCCGACGCGTGTGAAGGCCAGACGTGTGACGGGAAGGCGCGGGCTTAAATCGGCCACTGCGACCAGCCGTGCGAAGAGGAGTAAGAGGGCTTAATGGCTGAATTGGCGAAGAAAGAAAGCGGGGCGATCGAGCGGAACGCGCGGAAGACGCGCATCGGCAAGGTCGTCAGCGACAAGATGGCGAAGACCGTCGTGGTCTCGATCGAGCGCAGAGTGCAGCATCCCGTGTATGGCAAGGTGGTGCGCCGCACGACGAAGCTGAAGGCGCACGACGAGCTGAACGAGGCCAAGACGGGCGACACCGTCCGCATCATGGAGACCCGGCCCTTGTCGAAGGACAAGCGGTGGCGCGTGGTCGAAATCATCGAACGTGCACGTTAACGGAGACGACCAGTGATCCAGCAGGAATCGGTGGTCAAGGTAGCGGACAACTCGGGCGCGAAGACGGCGCTCGTGATCCGCGTGCTCGGCGGAACCCGCCGGCGCTACGCGTCGCTCGGCGACGTCGTGATCGTCGCCGTGAAAAACGCGCTTCCGAATGGCACCGTCAAGAAGTCGGACGTGGCGCGCGCGGTGGTGGTGCGCACGGCCAAGGAGACGCGCCGCAAGGACGGCTCCTACATCCGCTTCGACGAGAACGCAGTCGTGATCATCAACGAACAGGGCGAGCCGCGGGCGACCCGCATCTTCGGACCCGTGGCGCGCGAGCTCCGAGAGAAGAAATACATGAAGATCGTCTCGCTGGCACCAGAGGTTCTGTAAAGTGAGAGTCCTGAAATACAGAAAGACGGCCAAGACGCGGCTGCACGCGCGTCACGCCGAGAACTCGAAGCGGCTGAAGCTGCACGTGTCGAGGGGCGACACGGTGCGAGTGATGCGCGGCGACGACAAGGGCAAGGAAGGCAAGGTGCTGCGCGTCTTCCTCAAGACCGGGCGCGTTCTCATCGAGGGCGTGAACATGGTGAAGATGCACCGCAAAGCGCGGACAGCCGAGGAGACGAGCGGCATTCGCGAGGCGCCGGCGTCGCTGCACTCGTCGAACGTGATGCTGCTCGACCCCAAGTCGGGCGAGCCGACCAGGACGAAGGCCCGTTTCGACACCGACACGACGCACATCGAGCGTCGGAGAACCAAGGAGCGCGTCAGCGTCAAGAACGGGGAGCCCATCCCCCGCGTGCGCTGAGCGAGGAAATATAGAATGGCGACGAAAGAGAAGAAGCAGGGGAAGAAGCGCGAGATCCAGGCACAGGTCCAGGCGGAGCACGCCGGCAAGGATCTGCCGGTTCCGCCGCCGCGCCTTCACGTTTACTACAAGAAGACGGTGCGCGACCGGCTGATGTCGCAGTTCGGCTTCACCAACGTTCATCAGATCCCGACGCTCGAGAAGATCGTGATCAACTGCGGAGTCGGCGAAGCGATCAAGAACGCCAAGGTTCTTGATACCGTCGTCTTCGAGCTGAGCATCATCACCGGACAGCGCCCGGTCCGCAAGAAAGCGAAGAAGTCGATCGCCAATTTCGGATTGCGCGAGGGCCAGGAGATCGGCTGCGCAGTAACGCTCCGCGGTGCCCGGATGTGGGAGTTCCTCGATCGGTTCGTGACCGTGGCGATCCCGCGCATTCGCGACTTCCGGGGTATCAACACGCGCTCGTTCGACGGACGCGGGAACTACACGCTCGGCGTCAAGGAGCAGATGATCTTTCCGGAGATCAACTACGACATGGTCGAGCAGATCCACGGGATGGACATCACTATCGTCACGACCACGAACAAGGACGACCAGGCGTTCGCGCTGCTGCGCGAGCTCGGGATGCCTTTCCGTGGCGACGACAAGCCGATCATCACGCAACAGCAGCAGTAACTGTCAACCAACAGCCAAGAGAGATTGTAATGGCGCGTAAGGCCATGGTGGAGAAGAGCAAGCGGAAGCCGAAGTTCCCGGTGCGGCAGCACAATCGCTGCGGAAGGTGCGGACGATCGCGCGCTTTCCTGAGAAAGTTCGGGCTCTGCAGAATCTGTTTCAGAGAGATGGCGCTGTCGGGCTACATCCCGGGCGTCCGCAAGGCAAGCTGGTAACCATTCATTTCTACGCGTCCCGGCGACGGGATACGGTAGAACCGAGGAAGATCATTTAATGAGTATGACCGATCCGATAGCCGATATGCTCACGCGCATCCGCAACGCCTGCGGGGCGAAGCACCGCCGCGTGGACATGCCGCTCTCGAAGCTCAAGGTGGAGATCGCGAAGATCCTGAAGGAGAACAATTTCATTCAGGACTACAAGACGCTCGATACGGAGGAAGGCAGGCAGATGCTGCGCGTGGTGCTCAAGTACGCGCAGGGCGGCCAGCCGGTGATTCGCGAGCTGCGTCGCATCTCGACGCCCGGACTTCGCAAGTACGTCGCAGTCGCGGAAATTCCGCGCGTTCGCAACGGGCTCGGCATGGCGATCCTCAGCACATCGCAGGGTGTGATGTCGGATCGTCAGGCGCGGCAGGCCCGCACCGGCGGCGAGCTCCTCGCCCTGGTCTGGTAAGGGAGATAGAGGCAGATGTCACGAATTGGAAAGCATCCAGTAGTCATCCCGAAGGGCGTGACCGCGACGATCGAAGGCAACAAGGTCCACGTGAAGGGACCGAAGGGTGAGCTGGAGCGGACACTCCACGCGGAGATGAAGGTCTCCCTCAAGGACGGCCAGATCCTGGTCGAGCGCCCGTCGGATGAAGACAAGCACAAGGCGCTCCACGGCCTGAGCCGCACCCTAGTGGCGAACATGGTCGAGGGTGTGACGAAGGGCTTCAAGAAGGAGCTCGAGCTCGTCGGAGTCGGCTACAAGGCGGACCAGCGTCCGTACGGATTGCAGCTCGCTCTCGGGTTCTCGCATCCGGTGAAGTACGAAGCGCCGAAGGGAATCAAGCTGAGCGCGCCTCAGCCGACCTCGATCATCATCGAGGGCGCGAACAAGGAAATCGTTGGCCAGGTTGCGGCGGAGCTGCGCAGCCTCAGGCCACCCGAGCCTTACAAGGGCAAGGGAATCAAGTACGTTGGAGAACAGGTCCGCCGCAAAGCAGGAAAGGCGGGCAAGGCGGGAGCCAAGTAATGCCGAAGATGGCCAGACCAAAGTCGCGCGATCAGCTTCGTACGCGCCGTCATTTCCGGCTTCGCAAGAAAGTGGTCGGAAGCGCGGAGCGTCCACGCCTGGTGGTGTATCGTTCGCTCAAGCACATCTACGCGCAGCTGGTGGATGACGCGACTCAGCGTACGCTCATGACGGTGACAGATTCGGGTCTCGAGGGGAAGCCGACCGAGAGATCAGTGGAAGTTGGAAAGCGCATCGCCGCCAAGGCAAAGGATGCCGGCGTCAAGCGTGTGGTGTTCGACCGAGCTGGATACAAATATCACGGCCGCGTGAAGGGTGTGGCCGACGGAGCCCGCGAGGGCGGGTTGGAGTTCTAATAAATGGCAGAAAACGAGAATCCCGAAGGCTCGACGGCATCGCCATCCGAGCAACCAGCGCAACCAACGCAACCAGCGCAGGAACGACCGCGCACCGGCGGTAGCGCTCGCAGCGGCGGCGGTGCCGGTGGACGTGGCGGACGCGGCGGTGGTGGACGTGGCGGCCCTGGGGGCGGTGGCGCCGGCCGTGGTCGTGGATCCGGCGGCGGCGGTGGTGGCGGCGGACAAGGCGGCGGCGGCCCGCGAGGCGAGGGTGGCCAGCGCGGCGGCGGACGCCGTGATGGCAAGGGACGCGACGGTGGACGCGGCGATGGCGGCAGCGAGCTCGTCGAGAACGTGATCGCCATCAACCGCGTGGCCAAGGTCGTGAAGGGCGGACGGCGTTTCTCATTCAACGCGCTCGTCGCAGTCGGAGATGGACAGGGCCGAGTTGGGTTTGCGACCGGCAAGGCGAACGAAGTGTCGGAGGCCGTCCGCAAGGCTGTCGACGGAGCGCGCCGCAACATGGTCGCGATCCCGATGACTGGCGGAACGATCCCCCACGAAGTCGTCGGCACGCACGGGGCGGGCAAGGTCCTAATGAAGCCCGCGGCTCCGGGCGCCGGTGTGATCGCCGGCGGCGCAGTGCGCGCGATCATGGAATGCGCGGGCATCTCGGACATTCTCACCAAGAGCCTCGGCTCGACCAACCCGCACAACATGGTACTTGCGGCGTTGGATGGCCTGCAGCAATTGACAACGGTGGAGCAGATCGCGCGCGAGCGCGGCATCGAGGTCTCGAGCATCGGTTATCGCTCGCGCGCCAAGTCGAAGGAGGCCGTCGCTCATGCCTAGGACACACGTCTGGTGGAGAACGAAGGGGCCGAAGACGACCCCCAAGGAAACCATCACGAAGGGAAAGGTTCGCATCAAGCAGGTGAGAAGCGGCATCGGCCACTCGTGGCGGATGCGTCTGACGCTCGAAGCCCTCGGGCTCCGGCATCACCAGTCTGAAGTGACCAGGCAGGATTCACCCGCTTTGCGCGGACAAATCAAGCACGTGCGTCACCTCGTCGAAGTGACGCCGGTAGAGGATTAACGAGTGGCAAACAAACCAACACGTCGGGAACGCCTCGGAGCACCAGATCGCGCCGAAAAGATCGGGTTGCACAATCTGGTTCCTGCTCCGGGATCGCACCGGAATCGCAAGAGAATCGGACGTGGGCCGGGCTCGGGCACCGGCAAGACATCGGGCAAGGGACACAAGGGTATCAAGGCCAGATCGGGCCACCACGGCCCCGGCGGCGGCAAGCCCCAGTTCGAGGGCGGCCAGATGCCGCTCACTCGCCGCATCCCCAAGCGTGGCTTCACGAACATCTTTCGTGTAGTGAATCAAGTCGTCAGTTTCGACGACCTTGGCAAGCTGCCGAAGGGCGCTGAGGTGACGGAAGAGACTTTGGCCGAGGCCGGATTGATCCGAAAGGGAAAGGGCCCGGCCAAGCTTCTCGCGAATGGCGACGCCGCGAAGGGCGTCACCGTGCGCGGCGTCAAGATGAGCGCTGGTGCTCGGCAGAAAATCGAATCGGCCGGAGGCCGCGTAGAGAACTAATGGCGCAATCAGCCCCCGCGGCGGCAGTAAGCAACATCTACAACACGCCGGAGTTACGGGACAAGATCGTATTCACGCTGATCTGTCTCGTGATCTACAGAGTCGGGGCGCACATCACCGCGCCGGGCGTCGACGTCGTCGCGCTCACCGATTTCTTCGCCAACAAGGGCAAGGGCGGACTTCTCGGCCTCTACGATCTGTTCGTAGGCGGCGGACTGTCGCACGCGACCGTGTTCGCGCTCGGCATCATGCCATACATCTCGGCCAGCATTTTCATGCAGATCGCCGGCGTGGTGATCCCGACCGTCGAGAAGATGCAGAAGGACGAGGAGGGCAGAAAGCGCGTGACGCAGTGGACGCGCTACGTGACGGTCGTCCTCGCCGTGGTGCAGGGATGGGGATTCGCGCTCTTCACGTCGTCCCTCGAGAACGCCGTGGTAAATCCTGGATTCGGGTTCAAGCTGCAGATGGTGCTGGTTCTCACGACCGGCGCGATGTTCGTGATGTGGCTCGGCGAGCAGATCACGGAGAGAGGACTGGGGAATGGCGCGTCGCTGATCATCTTCTTCTCGATCGTCGAGAGATTCTGGCCGGGAATCATCGGCACCCTTGGCTTCGTGAAGACGCAGGCGGTGGGTCCCTTCTCTCTCGTGGTACTCGGCATCGTCATGGTCGGGGTCGTCGCCGGCACGATCGCGGTCACGATGGCGGCCCGCAGGGTGATGATACAGATCCCGCAGCGCACGATGTCCCGCGGCAGACAGCGCGAGGCGGCAAAGAACTTCATTCCGCTCCGGGTCAACGCGGCCGGCGTGATGCCGATCATCTTCGCCTCATCGGTGATCGTCGTTCCGGGCGCGATCGCGCAGTTCAGCGGCAACGAGAACGCGCGGGTCATCTCGGAACACTTCCAGCCGGGCACGTGGCTGTACTACGCGCTGTCGGCGATCCTGATCGTTTTCTTCACCTACTTCTATACGTCGATCATCTTCAACCCGGTCGACATCTCGGAGAATCTGAAGAAGCAGGGCGGATTCATTCCGGGCGTAAAGCCCGGCGGCAGAACCGCCGAGTACATCGATCACGTCGTGTCGCGGATCACGTTCCCGGGCGCATTGTTCCTGACGTTCATCGCGCTTTTACCGGTGTTCATAGCCGACATGATCAACGTTCCGTTCAGGTTCGGTGGAACGTCGCTCCTCATCGTCGTCGGTGTCGCGCTCGACACGATCACGCAGGTCAATTCGCACCTCCTCCTCAGGAAGTACGATGGCTTCATGAAGAAAGGGCGAGTGCGATTCCGGGGCCGCGCGACCGGCGGCACTTACTAGATTTCGATCGGAGGAGCCAAAAGCTCCTCCGACTCTTTTGCGGGTATCCCCATGATCATCGTGCTGCTCGGCCCGCCCGGGGCTGGCAAGGGAACGCAGGCGGACAAGCTGGCCGCGCGCCTCGGGATTCCGAAGATCGCCACTGGCGATGTGCTGCGCGCGGCGGTGCGTGACGGCACCAAGCGGGGTCGCGAGGCAAAGTCCTACATGGATCGCGGCGATCTGGTGCCGGATTCAGTCATCCTCGGTATTCTTCAGGATGTCATGACCTCGCCGGCGACGAAGAAGGGAGCCATTCTGGATGGCGCGGTTCGCACCGTGCCGCAGGCCAATGGGCTCGGGGTCATGCTCGACGAGATCGGCAAGAAGGTGGACAAGGTGCTGCTGTTCGACGTGGACGATGACGAGCTCGTGAAGCGGCTGAGCACCCGCACGGTTTGCGAGGGCTGTCAGGCGCCTTACATGGGGCGCGACCCCGGAACGAGCTGCGAGAAGTGCGGTGGAAAGCTCGTGCGTCGAAAGGACGACGAGCCCGAGGCCATCCGGAACCGCCTCGAGGTCTATCGGAGGCAGACGGCACCGGTGGTTGACTGGTATCGTGACCACAAGAAGAAGGTTCTGAAGATCGACGCGGACGCTCCCGTGGACGACGTGACCGCCCGCGCCGTCGAGGCGCTCGGGAAATGATTCAGATCAAGTCGCCGCGCGAAATCGACATCATGGCGCGTGGGGGCGGGATACTGGCGGCGACCGTGCGGCTGCTCGAGCAGAGCGTGCGTCCCGGCATGACGACCATGGATCTGGACAAGATCGCCGACGACTTCATTCGCAGCCATCCCGGCGCGACCCCGGCGTTCAAGGGCCTCTACAATTTTCCCGCGAGCATCTGCACGTCGATCAACCAGGAGATCGTGCATGGAATTCCCTCGAAGAAGCGCCGGATCGAGGAAGGAGACATCGTCTCGATCGACATCGGCGTGAAACTGGACGGTTACTACACGGATTCAGCTACGACCGTCGCCGTCGGGAAAATCGATCAGGAGTCGAAGAGGCTGCTCGACGTCACGAAGAAGGCCCTCGCGGCGGGAATAGAGGCGGCCACCGCCGAGAATCACGTGGGCGACATTGGCGCGGCGGTGCAGGGCGTGGTCGAAGCGGCGGGATTCAGCGTCGTGCGCGATCTCGTCGGACACGGAATCGGAGTCGGGTTCCACGAGGATCCGCAGGTGCCGAACTACGGGAAGCCCAAGCGCGGCGTCCGCCTGCAGCCTGGGCTGACGATCGCGATCGAGCCGATGGTGAACGTCGGGATGCCGGGCACGCGAACGATGCCCGACCGATGGACTGTCGTCAGCATGGACGGGACGCGCTCGGCGCACTTCGAGCACACGATCGCGATCACGGAGAACGGACCGCGGATATTGACGGCGCTAGCGACCTAGCGGCGCAACCTTGACGTAGCGGCTGGTCTGACCGTTCCAGATCAGTTGCAGAGTATCGCCCACCACCGCGAACCGCACCGCGCGGTCGCCTCCACCCTGCCCCGGAAGATGGAGCATCGCCGAATCGCCCATCGCCGCATATGTGCCCTGCAGCGTGCGGATCGGTACTCTCAAACGGAAGTCTCCGCGCGGCGTGTACTCCTCGAACGCGGGCACGCCCGTGTAATGGAGGTAGGTCCAGCGGCCGACCACGGGATCGGCGCCGCTCACAGGCGCACCGACGCGCGTTTCGCGTTGCTCTTGTCCCTGGTTGGTCATCACCATCGTGTCCCGCATGATCGAGACCTGGAACGAATTCACGCCATTCTGCGGATCGATGATGTAGAGGCTGTCGCGAGCGCGCCTGTACTTCATGTCCACCATTGCGCCCAGTGTGTAGCTCATCGTGTTGTCGGGCGCGAATGAGATCGTGGATCCCAGTCCACCGGTCGACCGAGTCACCGCTTCCCATGTACCGACCAGAGTCGTGGAAGGACGCGCGGGGGCGACCTGCGCCGCAGCCACATTCAGAGACATCAGGTTCGCAATGAGAATAAATGCGCGTGAGTTAGTCCGCATGCTTTACCCCGCGTTGAGTCTCAGCCGGAAAGCGCTCGTTCGACGATTGACGTAGCCCGTTCCGCGAGCTCGCCGGCTTTCTTTACAAGTTCTTGCGCTTCGCGCGCGAGCCACTGTCCCTTCGATTTGTCCTCGAGCGCCTGCACGTTGACCAGCACGTTGTAAGCCGCGCCCTTGGCCGCGGCAGCCGCAAGCAGCGCGGCGACGCCAGCATCGGTTACGGCGTTCGTATTCCCCTTCTCGGCTACTAGTGCCGCAAGCTGCGCGACTTCGACGGCGGCCCGCGCAGTCTCGAGCGGCACCTCGGCCGCCTTGAGCAGCGCGTTCGTTACCGTCTCGGAGCGGCGAGCCGCCGCCTCAGCCGGCTCCTTGGGCAGCTTGTAGGCTTCCGAGACCAGCGCGTATGCCTCGGCATCCCGCTTGACCAGCGTCGCCAGCTGGTTGCCGAGTGAAACCGCCTTGAGCTCGGCTTCCTTCATCTCGGAATCAACTGCTGCGTACTTCTTCTTCCCGATGGTGAGACCTGCCACCATCTGCGCCAGGGCGGCGGCCAGGGCGCCTGCGTGCGCGGCAACGCTCCCTCCACCAGGTACCGGATTCGACGACGCGACCGAGGCCAGGAATCCACTCACGCTCTCGCCCCCGCTCACCACCTCACGCACCTGACGCTCGAGCACCTGTGCAGGCGTGAACTGCCTGAGTTGCAGATGACTGACGGCGGTGTCGAACAGAACTTTCTCGGGCACGAGTCCAACGATCTCGCTCCATGTCACCTGCGCCCCTTCGGCCTCCGCGCGCAACTTCACGAAATCGAACGCGTTGTGGAGCGGCGTCTTCTCGGTATCGACGAGATTCATCGACACCTGAGCCTGTCCATCCACCTCGAGGCCGAGGCCTTTCACGTACTTGAAGCCACCCGACGATCCGCGCACACCCTTGGCGATGTTCTTGGCGATCTGAAGGTTCGAAGCGGGACCGAGGTAGACGTTGTACGCGACGAGAAACGGCCGCGCGCCGATCGCGATCGCTCCGCAGGTGGGGTGGATCTTTGACGGTCCGAAATCAGGGTTGCGCGCCGGGTTCCTGCCCAGCTCTTCGCGCAGTCCCTCGAATTCGCCGCGGCGAACATCGGCGAGATTCTCTCGCGCGGGCGTCGTGGCCGCGCGCTCATATAGATAGACGGGAATCTTCAGCTCGCGTCCGACTCTCTCGCCGAGTGTGCGGGCAAGAGCAATGCAATCCTCCATCGTCGATCCCTCCAGCGGGATGAACGGCACGACGTCGGTGGCGCCAATGCGCGGATGCTTGCCGGTGTGTTTGCAGAGATCGATTCGTTCCGCTGCCGCCTTGATTCCAGCGAATGCAGCATCCACTGCCGTCTCGATCCGGGCGACGAACGTTATCACCGACCGATTGTGGGAGGCGTCGGACGATACGTCGAGAACCGAGACGTCCTCCACCGCCGCGATCGCGTCGCGGATCGCGTTGACGACCTCGGGACGGCGGCCCTCGGAGAAATTCGGAACGCATTCGACGAGCTTCATTCAGTCTTTTCCTTGTTCATGTTGGCGCGCCTGACTGTCTGCAGCAGCCACGCGTGCATGGCCGGATTGCCGGCGACAAACGACTCGGCAGTGAGCAACGGCGGATTTCCATCGAGATCCGTGACGATGCCTCCCGCTTCCTGGACCATCAGCATTCCGGCGGCCACATCCCACGGCGCCAGCACCAGTTCCCAAAACGCATCGAATCTCCCGCACGCAACGTTCGACAGGTCGAGCGCCGCCGAGCCCGCCCGGCGAATTCCAGCCGTCCCGCGCATCACCAAACTGAACTGCTCCACGTACTGTGGCAACTTCTCGAGGTTCTTGAAGGGGAAGCCGGTTCCGACCAGCGACCTCCCGGGCTCCCGCAGACTGGAGACGCGGATGCGCTTGCCGTCGAGAAACGCGCCCCCGCCGCGTCTCGCCGTGAATTCCTCTTCCCGCGCGACGTTGAGGACGACGCCCGCGCACAGGACCCCGTTGCGCGCGATCGCGATTGACACGGAATACTCAGGGTAGCCGTGCAGAAAGTTGGTGGTGCCATCGAGCGGATCGGCAATTACCACGATTCCCTTGCTCGCGATGGCGGTCGGCGATAGCTCTTCGCCGAGCACGGTTGCATGGGGGAGACGGCGAGTGATGACACCGACGATTTCGCGCTCGGAGGTTTTGTCCACTTCGCTGACGAAGTCGGAGCGTCCCTTCGTCTCCCACACCAGCTTCTCGCGCTGAGCAGTGGCGTCTCCAATCACGCGGGCCCCGGCGCGAGCCGCTTCCAGCGCGACGTCTAGCAGCTCGGAATCGCCGCTATCAGTTTGTGAAATTGCTTGCAACTCCTCTCGCTCGCTCTTTAATTTCGCGCAATGACCCGCATCTTCAGCGGCATTCAGCCCTCCGGCTCCCTGCACATCGGAAACTACCTCGGCGCCGTCAAGAACTGGGTTGAGCTGCAGCACAAATACGAGTCGTTCTTCTGCATCGTCGACTACCACGCGATCACGGTTCCGTACGAGCCTGCCGATCTGCGCGCCCGCACGACTGACATGGCGTTATCACTGCTCGCTGCCGGGCTGGATCCGTCGAAGTGCACGCTGTTCGTGCAGTCGATGGTGCCGGAACATACCGAGCTGGCGTGGATATTCAACACTCTTACTCCGTTGGGCGAGCTCGAGCGTCAGACTCAGTTCAAGGAAAAAGCGAGCAGGGAAGAGAGCGTGCCGGCCGGGTTGCTGAACTACCCCGTGCTCCAGGCGGCTGACATTCTACTGTACCGTGCCGAGCTGGTGCCTGTAGGAGATGACCAGCTGCAGCATCTCGAGCTGTCGCGCGAGATCGGGCGCAAGTGGAATGCGCGGTTTGATGTGGGATTCTTCCCGGAGCCAAAGGGGCTTCTCACTCCCACTCGCCGCATCATGGGACTCGATGGCCGGGCGAAGATGTCGAAATCTCTCGGGAACACGGTCGATCTGCTCGAGGATCCGGCGTCGATCTGGGAGAAGCTGAAGCCCGCTGTGACCGATCCGAAACGCGTGCGGCGCACCGATCCCGGGACCCCGGAAGTCTGCAACATCTACCATTTGCACAAGGCGTTCAGTCCGGCGGCGACGGTCGAGCACGTCGCGGTACAGTGCCGAACAGCGGGCTGGGGCTGCATCGATTGCAAGAAGGTTCTGCACGAATCGATGGAGAAGGAGCTCGCTCCAATTCGCGCGCGCGCGAAAGAGATCGCCGCAAATCCGAAGAAGATGAAAGACGATCTCGCCGCCGGGGCCGAGCACGCTCGAACGGAAGCCCAGAAGACGATGCGCGAAGTGAAGAAAAAAATGGGACTCACCTAGGCCGTCCGGCATGGCCCAAGCCGACCTCGCTCAGCGCGCGAAAAGTCTGCTCGACGAGCTGGCGCTAGCCCCAAGATTTTCCGGAAGCGTTGAAGAATCGGGAGCGAGAGCCCTTTGCCGGGCCGAGCTGGAGCGCGCTGGATTCGAGTGCCGGGAGCTGCCATTCGAGTACTCCCAGTGGCCCGGACGCTGGGGACCGCCCATCGCCGCGGCATTTCAGGCCGCCACAATTCTCGCGGTCGCGCACATGGCGGTTCACTACGGCCCGCTTGCAGCGCTGGTGGTCGGAGCGGCGCTCCTGAGCGCGCTCATCTTCGCTTCCGGTGACGCGAAGCGGCGCTGGACCGCGCAGCTTCCGCTACACCGCGCGAGATCTGCAAATCTGGAAGCGAAGCGCGGAAATCCGGAAGTCTGGCTCGTGGCGCATGTCGACTCGAAGTCCCAAACCGTGCCGATGCTGATTCGAATAGCGAGCTCAGTCGCGCTGGCCATCATCACAGCCTTGTCGTTTATCGTTCTCCTGCTCTCGCTCGTTGGCTTGAGCCTCGTTGTGCCGGTGTGGCACGCGCTCGCGATCGGGGCAATCGTCGGAGTGCTTCCTTCGATGCTCTGCTTCGTCCGCAACGAGTCCAACGGCGCGGTCGATAACGCGAGTGGAGTGGTGGCGATTCTCCTCGCGGCCCAGTCGGCCTCGGCACCCCGCGACCTCGGGGTACTCATCACAAGCGGCGAAGAGCTCGGCCTGGCGGGTGCTCGCGCCTGGGCGGGTGCCCACGCGTGGGCAGATTCGGCACAGCCCGGAATCAAGGTCCTGAATTGCGACACCGTGGACGATGCCGGCGCTTGGCGGTGCATGCACACCGGACCCAGGCCGAAGCGAATAGCGGCCGCGGCTGAAACAATCGCCGGCGGGCTGGGCGTACGGCTGCCTATGGGCCGTCTCATCCCGGGGATCCTGGCCGACAGCATGGCGTTCGCCGATCTGGGTATCGACGCGGTCACGCTGAGCAGAGGAACGCTATCGACTCTCGCGCGCATCCATACCCGGCGCGATAATTCCAATGCGCTTACGGGGACGGGCGCCGCGGAAGCGAGCGTCCTTCTTTCTGCTCTAGCCAAGGAACTGGGCTGATGTATCTGCTGATTCTCGCTGGCGTGATCATTCTCTCGCTGATCCTGATCGTCCTGGGCCTCCCGGGACTCTGGATAATGGTGGCGACGGCTGTCGCGTACAATTTGATCGTCCCGGGCGAGCCGATCGGCTGGGTCACCCTCATTGCCGTCGCGGTGCTGGCGTTCGTCGCCGAGCTGCTGGAGTTCTCGCTCACCGGCCGCTTTGCCCGGAAGTACGGCGGCTCGCGCCGCGCTGGTTGGGGAGCGATTCTTGGAGGCATCGTCGGGGCGATGGTCGGGATTCCGGTACCGATCGTTGGCTCCGTGATTGGAGCGTTCCTCGGCTCTTTCTTTGGAGCGCTCATTGCGGAATTTACGGGTGGATCGTCAGCAGGTGATGCGACCCGCGTCGCCAAGGGAGCGTTGATCGGGCGCGTGGTATCAACGGTTCTCAAGATCGGAATTGGCCTAACGATTGGCGTTTGGATATTCATTGCAGCCGCGAAATAACTTTCTCCTGCCGGCCGGACCATGACCGCAGCCGAAAGCGTCAGCGCCTCGACAGACTCAGCCCCAAGTGGAGGGGAAATACGTCTACTGCATCATCCGGAACGACCGCTCGCGCGAGTTCGGCGAGATTGGCATCGGGAGCGGCGCGCGCGTCTACACGGTCAGCCACAAGGACCGGGCGGCGGTGGTGAGCGACTCCAGGCGTGAGAGTGCCGCGGTAGCCATCCGCCCGCAACTCAGCGGGGAGCGCCTGGCGGAGCTCCTCTCCGCTATCTCTGAAGCGCCCGATTTTGAAGCTGCCGCGACGTTCATGCTCGCGCAGTTCGCCGACATTGTCGGTGCTCGCCGGGCGTTAGCCGTGACGTTGGACAGCCCGCCCCGACGTTTTATCAACACTGCCAGCATCGGATTCGAGGGTGACACTGCTCCAACGGTTTCCCTCCCAACGGACGATCTCTCGAATCCTCTCGCCGTTTCGGCGCTGTCGCTTCACCCCGTGAGCTGCGATGGAGTAGCCACGTTGCCCGGAATCCCATTCGGCGAGTGGACGGCGATCCCGTTTCCCCAGCCGCAGTTCCGGGGCGCGCCGCCTCTCCTCTCCGAAGCCGATCTCGATCTCGTGCAGTTGCAGGGCTGCCAGGTGAGGCGGCGGGCGGCCGTCGATCGCCGGAGGAAGCTCGGTCACGCGCCTGGTGGTGTTGCTCTTCTCGAGGCTTCGGTCGACGATGAGACTCTCTCGGCGCTCGTAAACGCCGCGGCTCTCGCGGGACCGGTTCTGGCGCGCATGGCTGCCGTCGAGGAGTTCCGGCTCTCGACGGGCCGGCTCGACCAGCAGCGCGAGATGCTGACCACGATCATGAACTCGCTTCCCGATCCGATCGTGATCATCAACGCGGAGCGCGACATTGTCGCACAGAACCAGCGCGCAGAGCACCTGCTGTCGACAAGTGAGAAGGACTCCGAGGGAAGGCGCCGCGCGGTGGAAATCAACAATCTCCTGTTCACCTCGCACCTCTTGAAAGCCGCCATGGGCTCGAAGGAGACGGCCGGCTCACGCGAGCTGAATCTGGTCGACCCCGACGAGGGGACCGACCTCCTGTTCGAGGTATTGACGCACGCCCTCGGTCCCGGCGCTGGAGGTCACATCGGATCGACTGTCTCGGTCCTGCGCGACGTGACGGATCTCCGCCGCGCCGCGGACGAGCTCGAGCGCCAGGTACAGCGCGTGCGGCTCGCCGAGATCGATGCGAAGCGCGAGCGCGACCGCCTGAACCTCATTCTGGAGAACGTCGCGGACCCGATCCTCGTCACCGACGATCGCTCGAACATCACCCTCATGAACAAGGAGGCCGAGCAGCTGTTCGAGTCCGATGACAGCGAGAGCCGGGATCGGGCGGCGATGGTCCAGGCGAACGACACCAAGTTCACGACCTTCATCTTGGATTTCACCATCAGCCCCTCGCTCGCGCGTCGCGAGCAGATGAAGCTCCATATCCCGGAGACGGGCGCCGAGCTTCCGGTCGAAGTGGTCTCCGGAAAAATCCTCAATCGCCGCGGCGAGCCGCTGGCGATCGTGTCGGTGCTGCACGACCTTACCGAGCAGGCGGAGAACGAGCGTCTCTACGAAGAGCTCAAGACGTTCTCGAGCCAGCTCGAGGAGCGCATTCAGGCGGCAACGGCGGATCTCGCCGAGCAGAACACGCGGCTCCAATGGCAGTCGCGCGAGCTGGAGAAAGCGAACCGGCTCAAGTCGGAATTCCTGGCCAGCATGTCGCACGAGCTGAGGACGCCAATCAACGCGCTCATCGGCTACGCGTCGCTAATGCTCGACCGGATCTACGGCGACCTCACGCCGCGGCAGGAAGAAGGGCTCAACCGCATTCAGGGCGCCGCGCAGCACCTGCTGGCGTTGATCAACGACATTCTCGATCTGGCGAAGATCGAAGCCGGCCGGATGCCGCTGCATCTCGACGATGTGACGCTCGGCGACGTCATGACCGAGATCTCGCAGCAGATCGAGCCCTTGGTGAAGAAGAAGCAGCTCACCTTGAGCGTCGAGCTGCCGTCGAGCGATCTCAAGCTCCACACCGACAGAACCAAGGTCAAACAGATTCTGCTCAACCTGCTCTCGAACGCCGTGAAGTTCACTCACCACGGCGGCATCTGGGTGACGGTGTCGAGGGACGAAGAGGATCTGCGGTTCGACGTCCGCGACTCGGGCATCGGAATCCGCGAGGCCGATCTCGAGTCGATCTGGGAGGATTTCAGGCAGGTGGACCAGTCCCGGACGCGCGAGTTCGGCGGCACCGGTCTGGGCCTCAGCATCACCCGGAAACTCGTGGACGCCCTGGGCGGACACGTGTTTGCGGAGAGTGTCTACGGAAAGGGCTCGACCTTTACGGTCGTTCTGCCGATGAAGAGCGTCGTCCGACCGGATGAGCCGCCGCGGATGGTGGACGAGGTCCCGCCTCCGCCTCGGGCCGAGCGTTGACACGCACCCTCCGAGAAGTAGATTGAACCAACGCCCCGATACTCTCGGGGCGTTTGCTTTTCCCGTCCCCTCTGATTGCATGTTCGATTCGCACATACGCACCATCGTTGTCGTCGGCGCCCAATGGGGAGACGAAGGCAAGGGCAAGCTCGTTGATGTCCTCGCGGAGCGCGCCGACTGGGTAGTTCGCTATCAGGGCGGCGCCAATGCCGGCCACACCGTGCACATCGGCGACAAGTCGTTCGTCCTCCACCAGATTCCGAGCGGAATTCTCCACCCGGGCGTACGTTGTGCGATTGGCAATGGAGTCGTTCTGGACGTCGAGACGCTGTTCTCGGAGATAGACGAGCTCGTTTCGGATGGCATCGACGTTGAGGGACGCCTGTATGTGAGCGATCGCGCCCATCTCGTGCTGCCGTATCACAAGCTCGTCGACAGCCAGAGCTCGGCCAGCAAGGAGATCGGCACGACGGGACGCGGGATCGGCCCGGCATACGAGGACAAATTTGGCCGGCGCGGGATCCGCGTTCTCGACCTGCGGAATCCGGAGAGGCTGAGAAAGCTGGTCGAGCGTGGAGTCGCGCACGCCAACATCCAGCTCTCGATGGCGGGCGCGAAGCGCGCGGACGTCGACTACACGCTGGGAGTTCTGGAGCGCTTCACGAAGAGACTGCTCCCGCTTGCCGAAGACGTGGGTCTCAAGATCCATCGCGCGATAGTCGGCGGTGCCGCGGTGCTGCTCGAGGGTGCGCAGGGCTCTCTCCTCGACATCGATCACGGCACCTATCCATACGTCACGTCGAGCAGCACGACCTCCGGCGGAGCAGCAACCGGCGTGGGGATCGCGCCCGGCGAGCTCGATTCGGTTATCGGAGTCGTCAAGGCGTATACAACGCGCGTCGGGAACGGGCCGCTGCCGACTGAGTTCGACGAGCCCCTGGCGTCCGAGGTTCGCACGCTCGGCAACGAGTTTGGAGCGACGACCGGCCGTCCGCGCCGCTGTGGCTGGTTCGACGGCGTCGTCGTCCGCTACGCTGCGCGGGTTAACGGTCTCACGGATCTCGCCGTCACCAAGCTCGACGTGCTCGACACGCTGGACCGGATCGGCCTCTGCACCGGGTACGAAGCCGATGGCGAGGTCTACGAGGAGTTCCCCGGCGATCTGGACGTGCTCGGCCGCGCGGTGCCGAGGTACGAGTGGTTCGACGGCTGGAAGACGACTACAGCGGAAGCTCGGAACCTTACAGATCTGCCGGTAGAGGCGCGTCGCTACCTCGACCGCATACAGTCGCTCGTCGAGACGCAGATTACCTACGTGAGTGTGGGCACTCGCCGCGATCAGATCATCGGCGTAGAGGGCGCGCTTCCCGCGGGCCCCGTCGGCGTCGCCTGACCGGCTGATCAAACCGATGGCGACCGACGCGGACCTCGTGATCGTCGGCGGGGGACCATGCGGCCTCGCTGTGGCGGTCTCCGCGCAACGCGCGGGGCTGCGTCCGCAGGTGATCGAGAGCGGCGTCGTAGTGAGCACCATCGCCGCGTATCCGATCTACGTCAGATTCTTTTCGACGGCCGAGAAGCTCTCGATCGGCGGACTGCCATTTGTCATCGCCGCCGAGAAGCCCACTCGGCGGGACGCGCTCGCGTACTACCGGGCCGTGGTCACGTACTTCGGGATTCCGCTGCGCCAGCGGGAGCGCGTGACCGCCATTCAGGGCCGCTCCGGAGAATTCACCGTAGTCTCGCGCACGGCTGGGGGCGAGGAGAGCAAAACCAGAGCGGGGGCAGTTGTTATCGCCACCGGATACTTCGGCTCTCCCAATCGCATTGGCGTCTCGGGGGAGGATTTGTCGCACGTGACGCACGTCTATCGGGAGGGGCACGAAGCGTTTCTCCAGGATGTCGTGGTCGTCGGCGGCGGAAACTCCGCGGCCGAGGCCGCGCTCGATTTGTGGAGATCAGGCGCCCGAGTGACGCTCGTCCACTTCGGCCCGACGTTCGACAAGAAGATCAAGCCGTGGGTGCTCCCCGATTTCACGAACCGCGTGAAGGAAGGGCAAATCGCCGTAAGATGGGACAGCCGCGTCAAAGCGATCGAGTCGCGTGACGTGGTGCTCGCCATTGGTAAACATGAGGATCGCGTGAAAGCCGATCGCGTCTACATCATGACCGGTTTTGCGCCGAGCCTCGATCTGCTGCGCGAGACGGGAGTGCCGATAGATCCGAAGACCGGCATTCCTCAGCATGACGCCAATACTCTGGAGACACCGGTTCCAGGGTTGTTCATAGCGGGGGTCGTGGTCGCCGGCTACGACGCCAACAAGGTATTCATCGAAAACGGCCGGTATCATGGCGACCGAATCGTCGCGCGGCTGCTCGGCCAGCGCGCTCCGGCGGAACCGAAGCTGAGCGCGGAACTGGATGCATAGCGCTCGGCCCGACTAGCTTTCCCGGATGCCCAACCACCCCGATGTAATGGAGAAGCTGGTGTCGCTGGCGAAGCGGCGCGGCTTCATCTTCCAGTCCTCAGAGATCTACGGCGGCACCGGATCCGTGTGGGACTACGGACCGCTCGGCGTGGAGCTCAAGAGGAATCTCAAGGATCGCTGGTGGCACGCGATGGTGCGCGCCCGGAACGACATCGAGGGGCTGGACGCCGCGATCCTGATGCATCCGCGCGTCTGGGAGGCGAGCGGGCACGTCGCCGGCTTTGTCGACCCACTCGTGGATTGCAAGAACTGCAAGAAGCGCTTCCGCGCCGATGATTCCCGCATCAAGGGCACACCCGGAACGCCCGACGCCCAGTGCCCCGCGTGTGGAATGAAAGGAACGCTCAGCGAGGCGCGCCAGTTCAATCTCATGTTCAAGACGTTCATGGGCCCCGTCGAAGAGTCGGCGGCGGTCGTATATCTTCGCCCCGAGACGGCGCAGGGCATCTACGTCAACTTTCTGAACGTTCAGCAATCGACGCGGCAGAAGGTCCCGTTCGGAATCGCGCAGATCGGCAAGGCGTTTCGCAACGAGATCACGCCCGGCAATTTCATTTTCCGCACGCGCGAGTTCGAGCAGATGGAGATGCAGTTCTTTGTGGAGCCCGGCACCGACATGAAGTGGTTCGAATACTGGAAGCAGCAGCGGATGGATTGGCACCGCGGCCTGGGGCTCGCCGAGAACAGGCTCCAATTCCATGAGCACACGAAAGAGGAGCTCGCGCATTACGCACGCGCTGCGTTCGATGTGCAATTCGATTTCGGAGGGACGCTCGGATTTCAGGAGATCGAAGGCGTGCACAACCGCGGCGACTTCGATCTGACGCAGCACCAGCAATTCTCCGGCAAGAAGCTCGAGTACTTCGACCAGCCGAACAACCGCCGGTTCATTCCGTTTGTGGTGGAGACGTCGGTGGGAGCGGATAGAACGGCTCTCGCGGTTCTCGTTAATGCGTACCGCGAAGAGGCGGTCGAAGGAGAATCGGAGGGGAGAACGGTGCTGGGCCTGCACCGTTCCATCGCGCCAATCAAGGCAGGTGTGTTTCCGCTCGTGAAGAAGGACGGAATGCCGGAAATGGCGCACCGCATCGCCGACGATCTGAGGCCGTCGTTTCCCGTGTTCTACGACGACAGCGGAGCAATCGGGCGGCGCTATCGCCGCCAGGATGAGGTCGGGACTCCGTTCGGCATCACGATCGATGGTGAATCACTCACGAACGCGACCGTGACGGTGCGCGATCGCGACACGCTGAAGCAGGAGCGAGTCGAAGCCGGCCAGCTCAAGGACTACCTCACCCGCATGCTCGCGACGTGAGCGTCCTCGACCTTCAGCGCCTGCGAGCTGAAGGCCAGGCGTTCATGGAAATGATCTCGCGCGAGAGCTACCTCGCGTACGCTGGACTAAAGAAGACGGCGGAGCTGCAGCCGATTTACGAGAAGTATGGGGGCATTCTCGGCGAGGAAGCGCTCGAGCTGACGCTCGATGCGTTCCATTCGGCGGCGGAGAAGACCGACGACAGGAGATCCGCGCAGGCGCTGCTCGAGTGGGAGATCGAGTCACAGGCCGCGAAGCCGCTCGCCGCGCTCGACGAGCGTGAGATCGAGTGGGAGAATTCCGCCTTCATTCGCTCGCCCGATGGGCGCGTGATCCAGTATCAGGCAGCATCGATCGAGATCGCCAACACGCGGGACCGCGCGCTGCGACTGGCGCTGGACCAGGCGAGAGCTAAGCTGGTGAAGGACGAGCATGCGCCGCTTCGGCTGGAGAGGCTGCAGCGCGAGAAGGAGTACATCGAATCGCTCGGGGTCGCCGGGGACTACAACGCGTCGTTCGAGGCGGTGACGGGGATATCGCTCGGCACGCTGGGAACGAGCTGCGAGCGGTTTCTGCGCGATACCGAGTCGATGTGGAACGACACGCTGCCGCGCGTCCTGAAAAAATCTCTCGGCATCAAGCCATCACAGGCGAAGCGCGCCGACGCGCTCGCTCTGTTCAGAGCCTCCGAGTTCGACTACGCCTTCCCCGGCAACGAGATGGAGACGGTGATACGGCGACAGGTATGGGAGATGGGAATGGATCCGACCGCCGATGGGCGGATCATCTTCGACGTGGGCGAGCGCGAAGGGAAGCGATCACGCGCATTCTGCTCTCCGGTTCGCGTGCCGGAGGAAGTGTATCTGGTGCTGCGCCCGCACGGCGGCCAGAGCGATTACAGCACCTTTCTGCACGAGCTGGGGCATGCGCTCCACTTCGCGTACGCGAGTCCGGACTACCCGTTCGAGTTCAGATGGCTCGGCGACAACTCCGTCACTGAAGGGTACGCGATGCTGTTCGACCACCGGATGCAGGACGGGGGCTGGCTGCTCCGCTACACCAGCCTGGGCACCAACCGTGTCGGAAAGTATTTGCGCACCGCGGGATTCGAGGAGCTGCATTTTCTGCGGCGCTACTGCGCCAAGTTTCTCTACGAGCGCGCGCTGTACAGCGGTGAGGTGCGCTGGTCGGAGCTGCCCGACCTCTACGTATCGCTCCTCACGAAGGCGACGGGTTTCGAGTACGACGCGGCCGACGCGTTCGTGGACGTCGATCCCAGATATTATTCTGCGCGATACCTGCGCGCCTGGCAGCTGCAGTCGGTTCTCAATGAGGAGCTGACGGCCCGCTTCGACGTGGACTGGTTCCGGAATCCGAGCGCGGGGCCGTGGATTGCGAACGAGCTCTTCGCGCAGGGCCAGCGCGAGAGCGCCGAAGAAATCGCGACGAGGGCGGGCGCCGGCACGCTGTCGTTCCAGCCGCTCGTCAGAAAAATCGAGTCGCTGCTCGCCTGACTCTTCTTGGCGCCTTCCGACAATCGCGCTCTGGGTTATGAGTCGCGCGCTTCCTCTGCATCTCTGTTTGGGTTGAGTCGGGGTGTCCTCTCCGGCGCTACGCTCGCTTGGTCGGAGCCCCTAACTACGCTCCTTCGCTCCGCTCAGTCGCGGGTCTCCTCCCAACGCTCGCTTTGCAAAGCGCCTACGAGGACATCCCGCCTCTCCCTGTAAAGTTCCGTAAGAACAGCGCACCTCGAACCTCGCGCGATTCTTGTCGGCGTCGAATGAGTCAGCCGCGATGGGCGCACGGACTGTTTACACCCGAGCGGGCGGGCCCGCGCACGTGCAATTTGGATCCCCGGCTAACTGCGGTCGCGCGGAGCGCGACACTGCCCGCAAGCGAGCGCGGGACGGACGAACGCGGTAGCGCGACATTGCCCCGGAAAGAAAGCGTAGCGCAGACGAGCGTGGGGGCCCGAACCAAGACCGGCGCAATGTCTTTCCTGATGTCCGACTGACCGGCGCCGTGATCCAGAAAAACAAGCGCCGGCGGCTACCGACCTTGCAGCTCGTCAGCGATGCGCGAGCCGTCGTACATTTTGCGCAACGCTTCGACGATTCCGCGCGAGTGCACGCTCACGGTGCGGCCCACCTCCGTCGAGAAGATGAATCGACTCGAGACGCCTTCGATGTTCGAGTCGAAAACGAGCCCGACGACTTCCGCGTTCTTGTTGATCACCGGGCTGCCCGAATTGCCGCCGATAATGTCGTTGGTCGACACGAAGTTGTACGGAGTGCTCAGATCGAGATTGTTCTTCCGTTCCACCCAACGCTTCGGAAGCTTGAACGGATCCTTGTCGTCGAACGCCGCGGACCGCTCGTACAGACCGTAGAAGGTGGTCTTGTATGGCGCAATCGTTCCGTTGCTGGGGAACGACTTGACCACCCCATCGCTGATCCGAAGCGTGAAAGTCGCGTCCGGTGGCAGCGCGGTCCCGTAGGCGGCGAACAGCGCCTG